>DATJST010000309.1:0-11240 GCA_035503975.1 Acidimicrobiales bacterium
GCCGGTTTGCGGCTCCTGCTAATCACCGGCGTGGCTGTTGGGGCGGCCGGGACGGCCGGCCACTACCTGGCGTGGCCGCTGCCATCGTAATCACCCTCGGGCCGGCCCTGGGCCGGCTGGTCACGCCAGGGGTGACCGGCAGGGCACCGAGCGTTGAGCGAGCTGTCAGCGTGGGCCGGTCGTGAAGGCGCCGGCCCGTACCGACGGCTATGCCCCCATCGCCGACTACGCCGTCCTCGGCGACGGCCGTACGGTGGCGCTCGTCGCCCGCGACGGCCAGATCGACTGGTGGCCTGCTCCCACCCTCGACGCCCCCCCTGTCCTCGGCGCGGTCTTAGACCCCGAGCGCGGCGGCTACTTTTCCCTCGCCCCTCGGGCGCCTTTCAGCGTTGAACGGGCCTACCTCGAAGGCACCAACGTCCTGCGCACCACCTACACCACGAGCACGGGAGCGGTAAGGGTAACCGACGCCCTCAACACCGGTTCCGCCGGGCGCCTGCCCTGGACCGAGCTCGTGCGGCGGGTCGAGGGCACCTGGGGGACGGTAACCCTGCACTGGGAGTTCATGCCGGGCGACCGCTTCAGGCGGACCAACCCGTGGGTGGCACAACACAACGGCGTGCCGGTGGCTACCGTCGAAGACCAGGCCGTCGCCGTCATCGTTGACGGCGCATCACCCATGACGGTCTCCGCCCACGCGGTATGTGGCGAGCGCACCGTGGCCGCCGGCCAACGGGCCCTGCTCGCCCTGGTCGCCACCGATCACGAACCGCTGTTCCTGCCCACACCCGCCGCCCTCGACGAGCGCCTCGAGAGCACCGTCGCCTCCTGGCGACGCTGGAGCGACCTGGTGCAGATCGGCCCTGCCGGAGGCGCCGGGCGCTGGGAGGGCGCTGTGCGGCGCTCCGCCCTGGCCCTCAAGGCACTGATGTGCGAGGACACCGGCGCTATCGCCGCCGCCGCCACGACGTCGCTGCCCGAAGGTGCCGGCGGCACCAAGAACTGGGACTACCGCTACTCCTGGGTACGCGACTCGTCGTTCGCCCTCGACGCGCTCATCAGCCTCGGCCTGCACGAAGAGGTCCACCGGGCGGTGTCGTGGCTGCTCGCCGCCATCCGCCAAAACGGTGGTCAACTGCACGTCTTCTACTCCCTCGACGGCACCATCGCCGACGCAGAACAAAACCTCGACGTCCCCGGCTACCTCAACAGCCGACCGGTACGTTCGGGGAACTCGGCCATGGGCCAGCTCCAGCTGGGCACCTACGGCGACCTGTTCGACACCACTAGCCGCTACGTGGCCGAAGGCCACATCCTCGACCTCACCACCGCCCGGCTCCTGGCCGACCTGGCCGATACCTGCTGTGACCAGTGGCGGCGCCAAGACTCGGGGATCTGGGAGCTCGGCCAGTTGGAGCACTACACCATCTCGAAGATCGGCTGCTGGGTCGCCCTCGAGCGCGCCGCCCGGCTCGCGAGATCGGGCCAGCTCCCCGCCGGCCGGGCCGACCGCTGGGAGGCCGAAGCAGACGAGGTCCGCGCCTGGGTAAACCAGCACTGCTGGTCGGAGGCCAAACAGTCCTACACCTTCTACGCCGGCACCGACGCACTCGATGCCGCCGTGCTGCTCGCCGGGCGCACCGGGTTCGACTGTGGCGACCGGCTGGCGGCGACCATCCAAGCCGTCGTCGCCGAGCTCTCTGACGGGCCTTTGCTCTACCGCTACACGGGCATGGACAAAGAAGAAGGCGCCTTTGTTGCCTGCACCTTCTGGCTGATCGACGCCCTGGCACGCACCGGCCAGGTCAAGCGGGCCGGCCAAATGATGGACGATGCTGTCGCGCTCACTAACGACGTCGGCCTCTTGGCCGAACAGATCGACCCGGGCACCGGTGCCTTCTTGGGCAACGTACCCCAAGGGCTGTCCCACCTCGCTCTCATCAACGCGGCGAACACCCTCGACCAGCTTGCCCGTCAGCCATGACCACGCAACCGGCTGCAGCTAGGCATGCCGCCCCATCCCGGCCCAAGCACCTCTTCGCCGTATGCCGTCTCGCTTGGGCGGGCGCGCTGCTGGCCGCTCCCGACCGGCTCGTCGCGGCAGACGGGGGGCAAACCGACGCCCGGAGCCGTGCCGTGGCCCGGGCTCTCGGCGCCCGGCACGCCCTCCAGGCGACAGTGGAACTAGTGAGCTGGCCGCGTTGGCGGAGGACGGGCGTCGCCGTCGACGTGCTCCACGCCGCAACCGGCGTCGCCCTGGCCGCCATGGACCAGCCACGGCGTCGAGTTGCCATCACCGACGCCGCCATAGCCACCGTTTTCGCTCTCGTCGGCTACAAGCTCTGACGGCAAGTTAACGGGCGCGACCTCCCAAAAGAGCCGGCACGCCTCCGCAACCCCTCGGGGAGTCCGAGTAGGCGAATTTCGCGGGCCAGGGGTAGCTTGGCCGGCGACTCGAAGCTGGCGAGCACCATCTTCACGCTGTCGGGAAGGCGCGGGTCGAGGTCCATCGGCTGCCCGGCTTCGTAGCCCGCTGCCGGCGTCGAGCACCACGGCTGGGAACGGGCCCTCGCCGTCTGTGAGCTTGAGCGTGCCATGCATGGTGATGCCGTCCAGCTGCCAGCTGACCTCGATAGACCTCGTCACGCAGCTCAGGATAGAAAAAAACGAGCATGGCCACCTCCCGCCAGGCCGGCAGGCAACGAGGACCCCCGTGGCCGCAAAACCTCGAGAGGCGCTCTCCGAGGCGCGGGCCGCCTACGCCAAGGCCATGGCAGCCGGGCGCCCCCCCGCGACCGGCCTCGGTTGCAGGGCGAGCTCGTCACGCCAGGAGTTGATCTCGCCGACGAGGGCCGTTGAGAGCTTGTCGAGAGCGCCGCCGAACTCGACCGCCTGGACCGCCTGCGGCCTCTGGCCGCCCGTGGCCTGGCGGACGATCTGTCCGGCCAGGTTGTGGAACTTGGCGTGCAGCTCTCGGACCTGGCCGTAGTGAGCCGAGCGGCGCGCCTCTGGCGGGCTGCCCTCGTAGACCCAAGTCCCGAACTTGCACCTGTCGTCGCGCGAGACCACTGCCGGGTCGAGGTCTGACGAGCCGGTCGCGACGACTTCCATGAGGCGTGCCTTCCAGGCCCCGTGAGCCGCCACGGCGGCCTTGAGCTGGTCTGAGGTGCTGCTCCCGAGGACCTCTGGCGGGCGGTCCTCGCCCTTGAAATAGGCCTGAAGGGAGCCGTTGAGCGCCTCTGCGTCGTCCTGCAGCCGGCCGTTGAGCCGCCGGACGCGCCCGGCCGCGACCTTGGTGCCTGCGACCGCACCTGTCAGGGCCGCCATCGACCGGGCTACCTCCTCGACGCCCCTCGCCCCTTCAGTGACGCTCCGGGCGAGCTCACCGGTCACGGTGTTCTGCTCCTGGACTGCAGTGGCCACGGCGCTCGACATCTGGCCTATGCCCTCGATCAGCTTGGCCACCTCTGTTATCGCCTGAGTGGCCTTGGCCGCATCGTCGACCAGGGCACGGACGCGCCGGTCGATCTCGGAGGTGGCGTCGGCCGTTTGCCTGGCGAGTTCCTTGACCTCGTTCGCAACCACCGAAAAGCCCCTGCCCGAGTCACCGGCGCGGGCCGCCTCAATGGTGGCGTTGAGGGCCAAGAGGTTGGTCTGGGCAGCAACTGAAGCGATCATGCCGGACACCTCGCCTATGGCCTTGCTCGACGCCTCCAGGATGGTCATCGTCTCGCAGGCCCGGGCGACGTTGGCAACGGCCTCCTGCACGGCATGGGCGGTCTGAGCGGTGTTCTGCGAGACTTCTCGGAGCGACGCGGACAGCTCCTCGGTGGAGCTCGCGACCGTGTCGATGACCTTGCTGGTCTCCTCCGACGAAGCGGCGACGGCTTGGGCCTCGGCCTCTGCGTCGCCCGCCAGCCGTTCGAGGTCTTCGCCGGCCTCGACAAGCCCTAGGACGCCT
Organism: Acidimicrobiales bacterium; assembly: GCA_035503975.1. GTDB lineage: Bacteria > Actinomycetota > Acidimicrobiia > Acidimicrobiales > Palsa-688 > DATJMJ01. The sequence continues at coordinate 3,962 of DATJST010000309.1, forward strand.
GCCCCCAGGCCTACCACCGTCCCCCCTACTTGCTCGACAAGCTGTTTGCGGACGGCTGCGTCGCTGGACGACGTGTTATGCGCCATCGGCGACCCTTTGAACAGGGCCACGGTGCGGACCTCCTTGGGCTTGGTCCTATTTCGGGCAATCCCCTAACCCTCTATCGGGCGCCCCTAACCCTCTATCGGGTGGCCAGCCTCATCAGATGAGGGCTTATTGCCAAACGAAGATCGATAGGACCACGCGGGCCGCGACCGGACGTCGTAGCCCGAGCCAACGGCCGCGGACTGCCGGCGCCGGCGGGCCGAGGCGCATGCAGGAAAAGGTCTCAGAGCCCGCCGGACACACGGAGGACCGCTCCGGTGACGTAAGACGCGTCCGGCGAGAACAGCCATGCAACGGCCTTGGCAACCTCATCAGGCTCACCAGCACGACCGAGAGGTACCCGCGTGGCGGCGCGTTCCGCGCGTCCGGGGTCACCAGCCGCCGCATGGATGCCCGTGCGCACTATCCCAGGTGCGACCGCATTGACCCTCACGCCCGCTGTTGCCAGCTCCTTGGCAAGTCCCAACGTCAGGGTGTCCACCGCAGCCTTGGCGGCCGCGTAATGGACGTACTCGTGGGGAGAGCCAAGCGTTGCCGCCGCCGATGAGATGTTCACGATCACCCCGCCTTTGCCGCCCCTCTGCCGCGACATCCTTCGAGCCGCCGCACGAGCACAAAGTACGACACCGAGGAAGTTGACCTCGACCACTCGACGTACGGCTTCGACGGGGGTATCGGCAAGGTCCGCGATGTGCGCGGTCAGCCCGGCGTTGTTGACCAGGCCGGTCACGGGACCAAAAGCGTCCTCGGCGGTGGCGAAAAGGTTCTCGATGTCGTCGGGGGACCGGACATCAGCCTTGCAGCTGAGGCAGCGGGCACCCGAACTATGCGCTCCGAGGACGACGCGTGAGGCGGCGTCACTATCGCCGTGGTACGCGACGACGAGGTCGTGGCCGGCTTGGGCCAGTTCGGCGACTATGGCCGCCCCGATCCCGCGGCTACCCCCTGTGACGATCGTGACAGGCCGCTGCTGGGCCGCGTGCGAGATCAGGCGCTCCGTCGGGTCACTATGACGAGGTAGCGGCAGGGCTGGTCCCCGGGGTTCACGTACTCGCAGTCCGTCGCGTCCCCGAGCACAAGGCAGTCGCCGGCGCGAAGGACGTGCTCAGTGGGGCCCTCCACGAAGCAGAGCGTACCCTCCAAGGCCCAGATCTGGTGCTCGACGAAGCTGTAGCTGTCTGCGGGGTAGGCGACGCGTGCCCCCGGGGGAAGCTCGACCTCGACAAGTTGCGTCGCACCGCCAACCGGAGGTGACACCGCCCGACGACGGTAGCCACTGCTCGGGTCGACCCACACGGGCTGCTCGTCGCGTCGCACGAGACGCCGGTCGTCTCCTTCGGCGCGCGCGACCAGGTCTGTGAGTGTCATCCCTAACGCTCCCGAGAGCCGGCCGAGCAGGACGGCCGTGGGCTGTGCCTCCTCCCGTTCGACCTTGGACACCATGGAGCGGGACACTCCCGCGCGCTCGGCCAGGTCCTGGACGGACCAGCCCCGGTCGCGACGGGCGGTGCGGAGCACTGACGCCAATGACGAGCTCAGGGTGGCCTGCATCTGCTCCACTATAGAGGATAGAACGGCTACTATCTGAGCATGATGCCCGCTGAGCACGTGGTGCGGGACGCCACAATCGAAGACGCACCGTCCTGCGCGTCGATCTACGCGCCGTATGTGACCGGCACGGCGGTCACCTTCGAGACGGAGCCGCCCAGCCCCGAGGAGATGGCAAAGCGGATCGCCGCAGCCCTCGCCAGCCACGCCTGGGTCGTGCTCCCCGACAGCGACAGGGTGGTCGGCTACGCTTACGCCGCTCCTTACAAGTCACGCCCCGCCTATCGTTGGTCTTGCGAGGTCAGCGTTTATATCGAGATGGGCCGCAGGCGCACCGGGGCGGGGCGACTGCTTTACCAAACCCTCTTCGAGCGGCTCGAAAAGCGCGGCTACCGGATGGCTGTGGCGGGCATGACGTTGCCCAACGAGGCGAGCGTGGGTTTGCATCGCGCCATGGGTTTTGAAGCGGTGGGTACCTACCGTCGGATCGGCTGGAAGCACGGGGCCTGGCACGATGTGGCATGGGCCCAGCGCGCCATCGGCCCGGAGGCAGGTGAGGCTGCTCGACCAGCCGAGACGGTCAATGCCCCGGCCGACGAGCGGGGCGCGGGTGACGGCCTCGCCGGCACTATTGCCGTAGTCGACCCTCGTTCTGACGAGGTCCGCAAACTCCTTGCCGAGCACCTGTCCTTCTGCCGTGCTGAGACCCCTCCCGAAGACGTTCACGCGCTGGGTAGCGGCGACCTGCTCGACCCGGCGGTCACCTTGTTCGCCTACCGGGTCGAGGGAAAGCTCGTCGCCGTGGGAGCACTGAAGGCGATCGGTACCGAGCACGCGGAGGTGAAGTCGATGCACACGCAGCGTTTGGCCCGGCGTACGGGCGCCGGCCGCGCCGTCCTAGGGCACATCATCTCGGTCGCTCGCGAGCGTGGGTTCAGGCGCCTCAGCCTGGAGACGGGGAGCATGGAGGCGTTCGCACCCGCGAGAGCTCTCTACGAGAGGGCGGGCTTCGTGCCGTGCCGGCCGTTCGCCGGCTACCCCGACAGCCCGAACAGCACCTACATGACGATGGTGCTGGCGCCCGAGCCAACAGCGGACGGTCCTTGAGTGGCAAGGGGTTCGGAACTGGCGGACGAGAAACCGACTAATGGAGAGCACTGGAGGGCGTCGAGTTGAGCATGACTGAGGTGTTTGCGACCGGCATCCAAATGGGGGAGTCCCCCCGCTGGCATGACGGCCGGTTCTGGATGTGCGACTGGAAGGCCGGCGAAGTACTGGTGTTCGACGCCATCGGCAACCGTGAGGTCGTCGCCCACGTAGACGGCTTACCCTTTTCGATCGACTGGCTGCCCGATGGGCGGCTCCTCGCAACCACGCCGCGCGGGGTCTTGGCAGCTCCGGACCTGTCGCCCTATGCCGCGCCCGGGCAGCCGTTCAACGAGATCGTCGTCGATGCCGCCGGGCGGGCATGGGTGGACATGCCCGGTTCGATGCCATGGGCGGGCCCGAAGCCTGGGACCGTGAGCGTGGTGCTGCCCGACGGGAGCAGCCGCCAAGTCGCCGACGATGTGTGGTTCCCGAACGGGTTGGTTGTCCTCGGCGAGGACACCCTGGTGGTGGCGGAGTCGCACGCGGACCGCCTCACCGCTTGGACCATCACCAGCTCGGCCGAGCTGGTCGACCGCCGCGTATGGGCCGAGCTTGGACCGGGTTCCGCGCCGGACGGTATCTGCGCGGACGCCGAAGGGGCGATCTGGTACGCGAGCGTGCCTGGGCAGCGCTGCACACGCGTCGCCGAAGGTGGTGATGTGCTCGAGACAGTTAGTGCCGACCGCGGCTGCTTCGCCTGCATGCTCGGTGGAGACGACGGCACCACCTTGTACATCGTTGCCAACCACTACAGCGGGGCCGGCGCGTCGGACGGCGTTGTGCTCACCCATCGGGTTGCTGTGCCGCATGCCGGGCGACCATAAGGCTTGCTGCCCAAGGGAACCTTCCCGGGCGGGTCACACCAAGGTCACAGCTGTGACGTTGGTGTGACCTCCTTACCGCTAGACCTGTTCCCATGGGGTGTCCACCGCTCCGCGGGCGCAGGCTCGAGCAGGACAATGTCGCCGTTGCGTGCGCCGTCAGGCATATGGTCGGGCCAAAGTAACCGGGAGGCCAAGAAGGGAGATGAGCGGTTCGCGCACGGCCTTGCTGGGCGCCCTCGTCGCATTAGGCGCAGTTGCACTGGGTGCGTGCGGCGGGGCTAGTTCTCCCAAAGTCGCCAGTGTGGCGACGACCACCGCTCCGGCACCGAGCACGACTGTGGCCACAAGCACCACCGTCGCCAGGGGGAACGGCAACAGCCGTGCCACGACCACGAGCCCCGCGGCGAGGTCCGCCAGCGGGAACAGCGCCGGGAGCACCGCGGCGACCGTGCCGAAGAACGACGCCGCCCGCTCACTCGTCGAGTGGGCGAACTGTATGCGCAGCCACGGCGACCCGGAGCAGCCCGACCCGACTATCGACGCCCAAGGAGGGATCAACATCTTCATCCCCGGCGGAGACGACGGCGCGGCGTCGCTCTCCAACGCGGTCCACAACGGCACGGCCCCCTGCAACCAGTACCTCGCCGCTGCCTCGGCCGCCTTGCGGGCCGGGGCGACGGACTTGACTCCTCCCAACCAGGCTGCGCTCCTGAAGTTCTCCCAGTGCATGCGGGCCAACGGCGTCCCGAACTACCCCGACCCCGGCGCCGGGGGCACGACGAACTTCAACGGCACGGGCATCGACCCGAACAGCCCCTTTGTGCAGAGGGCCACGAATGTCTGCGGCAAGAAAATCGGCGCGCCCGGGTGGTGGACCAGCGGCGCCGGGCCGCCGGGTGACATCTCGGTCCGGAGCGGCCCGATGTGCGGTGCTTCCCCCTGCCCCCCGCCGGGCCAAGGCGCTCACCCGGGCCAAGGCGCTCAAACGTGACGGACAGCAGCCGTGTGCTCCCGCCTGTGGCCACGGTCCCGGGACCAGCACGCTGGGTCGGGCTCCGTGATCAGCGTTGCGCAAGCAGGTGACCCGCGCCCTAATGGCCGCGGGTGCAGCACGCTCGCCCGGCGAGCGCTACTGGATGGCGCCGATCATTATCCCCTCAACGATGCGGCGCTGGGCTAGCACGGCGACGACCAGGATGGGCGCGATCACGATCAGAGCGGCCGACATGAGCAGGTCGTAGTTGATGGCGAACTGTTCCTGGAAGACCGAGAGCCCCTGGGACACAACTTCCATGTTGGTGCTGTTGACCACGATCAGGGGGAACAGGAAATTGTTCCAGTTTTGCAGGAACGAGATTATGGCGAACCCGGCGATGATCGGCGACGAGAGGGGGGCATAGATGCGCCTGAACACCCGCCACTCCGAGGCGCCGTCGATGCGCGCCGCCTCGCCCAGCTCGTAGGGCAAGCTCAAGTAGAACTGGCGCACCAGGAAAGCTCCCAGGGCCGAGGCGATGTTGGGGACGATGAGGCCCTGGTAGGTGTTCAGCCAATGAAGGTCAGCCAGGATCTGCACTACAGGGACGATGACCGTGCTGAAGGGCACCATGAGCCCGCAGATCAATAGGTAAAACAGCAAGCGCTTGCCTGGGAATTCGTACATGGCGAAGGCGTAGCCGGCGAGCAGCGAGCTCCCGATCTGGCCGAGAGTGGCCCCCACGCTGAATATCACGCTGTTTATGAACCACCGCCCGAACGGAGCCGAGTCCCAGGCCCGCACGATGTTGCTCCATTCGAACTGGTTGGGCCACAGTGACGCTCGCAAGTCGGTGATCTGGTAGTTGGGCTTGAGCGCGGTCCCCAGCATGTACACGAGCGGGAACACCACCACGGCGACGGCTAGGGCGAGCATGGCATACATGAGGGCTCTCGACCAGAAGCGGGACCTATACATCGCGACGGGCTCCCCTTCCGAAAAAGCCCACCTGTACAACGGTTATGCACAGGGAAATGAGGAACAGCATCACTCCCATGGCATCGGCCAAGCCAGTGTTGAACTGCACAAAGCCCTGGTTGAAAATATAGAACAGCGCCGTAGTCGTGGCCCCGTTGGGGCCGCCATTGGTGACGATGAGGATCTGGGTGAAGGTCTGCAACCCGGCCAGCGTGGTGATCACCCAGATGAGGACGTTGTGCCGGCGCAGTAGTGGCCAGCGGACATAGCGGAACCGTCTCCACGGCCCGGCGCCGTCGACGGCCGCCGCTTCGATGAGGTCGACGGGGAGAGTCTTGAGCGCGGCGAGGTACAAGATCACACACTCCCCGAAGAACTGCCAGACTCCAAAGGTCAAGACGTTCAGCAGGGCCAGCGACGGCGACGACAAGAAATCTCCCTGCGGGAGGCCGACGGCGCTCAGGACCCGGTTGACAAAACCGAAGTCAGGGGCGAGGAGGCTGGTCCATATTAAGGCGGTCGCCACCGACGGTACGACCAGGGGGATGATGAAGGCCGCACGGACGTGCCGAGCACCGGGCAGGTTGACGTTGAGGAGCAGGGCGACGCCGAGCCCTAAACCCATCGTGAGTATCACGAAGCCCACGGTGTAGATGCCGGTGACCCGCAAAGCCTGGGCCCCGCCTTGCGACAGGGCGTCGCTGTAGTTCTGCAAGCCCACAAAGGACAACGAAGTGGCGAACACGCCGCCGCTGAACAGGCTGCGCCATGCCAACATGCCCAGCGGTAGCAGTGAAAATGTCGCCGTCAACAAGACGGCGGGAGTGATGAACAGGTAAGGGACCGCCAACGGCCGGCGACCGACCATTCGGCCGCGGCCGTTGGTTGTCCCGGGCCGGATGAGCCGGGCCCTCCCGACTTGCGCCCGGCCCGTCCGAGCGTGCCGGCCCGAGCGCGCGCCGGGAGGGCCCGGGAGCACTAGCTGTTCTTGGCCAGTAACGCGTCTGCTTCCTGGGCGGCAGTCGTAAGAGCCTGGGTGGGCGAGACGTTACCTGCGAGCGCGTCGTTGATCTCGGTGTAAAGGTCGGCAGAGATGGCGCCCCACTCTGGCGATAAGGGCCGCGCTTGGCCGTACTTGACCAAATTGGTGAAGACGTTGTAGCCCGTAGCCTTGGCCGGCAGCGCTTTGATCAGGGGCTGGCTGAGCTCGTCTGGTGAGGCGGGTTCGCCGTAGTCTTGCGAAGCGATGTACGCGCCTTCCTTTGGCGTGGACAGGAAGTTGATAAAGGCGAGGCCCGCCTTGTCCTGCGCTGCCGTGGTCTTGAAGAGGGCGGTGACGGCTATGCCTATGTTGGTGGACGGGCCCGCAGGCCCGGCCGGGAAGGGGGCTACGCCGTAACTAAAGCCCTTGGGGAACGATGCCAGGGAGACCCAGATGCCGTCTGTGACCATGGCCACTGCGCCGGACTCGAACGCGTTGCCACCATCGTAGCTACCGTTCGATGCGAAGCTCGCGGTGGGTGCATCCTTATCTTTGAGGAGGTCGACCCAGGTGGTAAGGGCCTTGACGCCGGCGCTGCTGTCAAAGGTGGCCTTGGTCTCGTTGCTGTTGAGCAGGCTGCCCCCGTCCGCCCACAAGAGGGGCTCCCAGTCATACGATATCCACTCCGCATCGCCCAACGGGACGTAAAAGCCCCAA
>DATJST010000310.1:0-8210 GCA_035503975.1 Acidimicrobiales bacterium
CGCCGCCGCCACCTCCGCCGCCGTCGCATCGTTGCGCCACCTGCTGAGCCTGTAGACGAGCGTCTTCGGGACGTCCTTGATGACCGCGAAGCCGCCCGCGAGATCGCCGTAGAGGGTCGTGTAGCCGACCGACATCTCGGACTTGTTGCCGGTCGCCAGGACCAGCCAGCCGAACTTGTTGGAGAGGGCCATCAGCACCACGCCCCTCAGGCGGCTTTGGATGTTCTCTTCGGCCAACCCTGGGACGGTCCCTGAGTACGACGGCGCGAGCATGGAAAGTACGGCCGAGTAGGCCGGTTCTATCGGGACGACCCGGTGGTCTATGCCCAGGCGGAGGGCCAGGTCAGCGGCATCGTCGTTGGAGTGCTCGCTCGTGAAGCGAGAAGGCATGGACACCCCGTGCACGGCTTGCGGGCCAAGGGCGTCGGCAGCCACCGCCGCCACCAGTGACGAGTCGATGCCTCCGGACAGGCCGATCACGACGTCGCTAAAACCGTTCCGGCGCACGTAGTCGTGCGTTCCCATGACCAGTGCCCGGTAGATCTCCTCGTCGGGCCCGAGCGGTTGCGCCTGAGGAGGCGCGGTATGCAGAGCCGAGGGCATCTGCCGAGGACGAGCGCTCACGACGACCTCCGGCAAAGGCGCGGCCAGATGGCGCCCGCGGGGGTCGAGCAACCGCTTGCGGTACGCCGGCCGGACCTCGAGGTCGAACACCGCGACCTCCTCGGTGAACTGCGGTAAAGCGCCCACCAGATGGCCGTCGGCGCCAAAGATCATAGAGGCGCCGTCGAAGACCAGCTCGTCCTGCCCGCCAACCATGTTCAGGTACAGCAGGGCGCAGGACGCGTCCGCGGCCCGCGTCGCCAGCATGCGCTGGCGCTCCGCCCAGCGCTGCGCGTAGTAGGGCGACGCATTGATGTTGACTATCAGTTCCGCCCCGGCGGCAGCTTGAGCACTGACTGGCCCAGTAGGGTCCCAAGCATCTTCACAGATCGACACGCCGACGCGTACGCCACCGATGAGGTAGAGCTCGCGCGCGCCACCCCCGGGGAGGAAGTAGCGCCGCTCGTCAAACACCGAATAGTTGGGCAGGTTGCGCTTGTGGTAGACACCGCGCACCTCGCCTTGCGCGCACACCGCGGCGGCGTTGAACAAGTCCAGAGACTCGTCGACGAACCCTACGATGGCGGCGCAGTGGTCTGTGGCTTGGGCCACTTTGGACAAGGCAACCGCATTGTCCGCCACAAAACCGGGTTTGAGCAACAGGTCCTCAGGGGGGTAGCCGGTTATGGCCAGCTCCGGGAACACGGCCAGGTCAGCGCCGGCATCCTCAGCCTGCCCGAGCGCTCGCACGATGAGCTCGACGTTGCCCGGCAGGTCGCCCACGACCGGACCGAGCTGGCACAGTGCAACTCGCAACCAACTCATTTACAAGCAGCGTAGGTCGGTGCAGGTCCAGCGCGAGGACATATGGCCCGAAGTGGCAAGCAGCGCCGACCCGGCTCGCGCCGAGCTCGGCCTCGAGCGCTTGGCGCAAGCGCGGCCCGATGCTTGGGAACGCCTTCGCGCCTCGCCGCCGCTGCGGCGCCGGGTCGTCGATGTCATGGCGGCGAGCCCTTTCCTCACGCGGACTTGCGTTAGCGACTCGATGGCCCTGGACGTGCTCTCGGACCTAGGTGCCCCGGTTGGGCCGCTGGAGCCGCTCGCGCGCTGGAAGGACCTGGAGGTGCTGCGCATCGCGGCCGCAGACCTCGAGGGCACGATGCGGCTCGAGGCAGTAGGTGCCGCCCTTTCCAATCTTGCCGACGGGGCCTTGCAGGCAGCGGCGGTCGAGGCGGCCATCGCCGCCAATATCGCCATCATCGGCATGGGCAAGCTCGGCGCCCGCGAGCTCAACTACGGCAGCGACATCGACATAATGCTCGTCGGCACCGGCGACGCTGGAGCGTACGTTGCGCTCGTGCGCGAGGTGTGGCGCACCGACCTGGCGCTGCGCCCCGAAGGGCGCGCCGGGCGGCTCGTCCGCAGCTTGGCATCCTATGAGGCGTACTGGGACCGTTGGGCAATGACCTGGGAGTTCCAGGCACTACTCAAGGCCAGGCCGGCGGCCGGCGAGGCCGAGCTCGGCCACGCGTTCGCCACGGCGGCCGCCGCCCGGGTCTGGGGCCGTCCCCTCGGGGCCGACGACCTGCGGTCGCTCCGCACCATGAAGAGCCGCGCCGAGCAACTCGTCTCTCGCCACGGGCTGGCCGAGCGTGAGATCAAACTCGGGCGGGGCGGGATACGCGATATCGAGTTCGCCGTGCAACTGCTACAGCTCGTGCACGGTCGCCAAGACCCGTCCCTGCGCGCACCCGCCACGCTCGACGCCCTGGCGGCACTGGCGGCGGGGGGCTATGTGGCCCTGGCAGACGCCGCCGGGCTCGAGGAGGCGTACCGCTTCCTCCGCGCCGTCGAGCACCGCTTGCAGCTCTTCCAGGACCAACAGGTCCACGCTTTGCCCGCCAACGCCGATGCACGGGCCCACCTGGCGCGGGTCCTCGGCTACCGCGACGGCCGCGATACCACGGCGCTGGCCAGGTTCGAGGCGGACCTGGCGCACCATCAGGCCACCGCCCGCGCGATCCACGAGCGGCTCTATTTCAGGCCCCTCCTCGAGGCCTTCTCCGAGACCCCCAGGCTCGCTGCGCAGGCGCTGCCCGCCGGGCCGGAGCAAAGCGCAGTGCCGGCCGGGCTGGCACCCGAAGCAGTGGGCGAGCGGCTCGCCGCGTTCGGCTTCTCCGACGCGAGGCGCGCCCGTGACGCGGTCGTTGAGCTGACCCATGGGTTGTCCCGGTCCTCACGCCTGTTGCGGAGCATGGTGCCGCTCCTGCTGGACTGGCTTTCGGAGTCGCCCGACCCGGACCTCGGCCTGCTCGGGCTGCGTCGCCTGACGACCGGCCCGCACCGGCGCTCCCAACTTCATGCGCTGTTCCGGGAGTCGCCAGAGGCCGCTCGACGTCTATGCCTCCTGCTGGGCACGAGCCCGATGTTCGCCGTCGGCTACGAGCGGCACCCTGACCAGCTCGCCCTGCTCGAGTCCGGGCCGCCGGCTCTACTCGACGAGGCCGCCATGGCCCGCCGGGCAAGGGACAGCATCACCTGGCGCCCGCGCTCGGAGTGGTCGCGAGGCCTGGGCAGCCTGGTACGCGGCGAGCGGCTCCGGACCGAGGCGCGCGACGTGCTCGGTCTGGCCGACCTGCCCGAAACCTCCCGCTCGCTCACCGTTCTGGCCGAGGCGGTCCTTGCCACCTGCTTGGGAGCGCTCAGCGGGCCAACCGGCAGCGGCATCGCGGTAGTCGCCATGGGCCGCTTCGGGGGTGCCGAGCTCGCCTACTCGAGCGACTTGGACGTGCTCATCGTGTTCGACGACGACAAGGTCACGCCCGGCGACGCCGAGCACTTCGCCGAGGCGTTCTTGAAGCTGGTGAACGGGGAGACCCCGGTCCAGCGCCTCTACGAGCTCGACCTGTCGCTGCGGCCAGAGGGCCGCAAGGGCTCGTTGGCCCGCAGCCTGAAGGCGTTCGAGGGCTACTACGGGCGTTGGGCCCAGGTCTGGGAGCGACAAGCGCTGACCCGGGGCCGGATCGTCGCCGGGGACGCCGACGTGGGTGAGCGGTTCGGCGAGCTGGCCCGGGAGTTCCTCTGGGGCCGGCCGTTGACCGACGACGAGGTGCGCGAGATACGGCGCATGAAAGCCCGGGTCGAGCGTGAAAGAGTACCGACGGGCGAGGACCCTGAGTTCCACCTCAAGCTCGGTCCGGGCTCGCTCTCCGACGTCGAATGGACCGTCCAGCTGCTCCAGCTGCGCACGGGTACGCGCAGCGAGGGCACCCTCGACGCGCTCACCGCGCTCACGGTGGCCGGCGCCCTCAATGCCGCCGATGCCGACATCCTCGCCAACGCCTACCGCTTCTGCGAGGCGACGCGCAACCGCCTCTACCTGGTCCGCGGTCGGGCGGGCGACGCCCTCCCGCCTCCTGGGCACCAGCTCACCACGCTCGCTCGCAGCCTGGGCATGACCGCGCCCGAGCTCCGGGACCGGTACCGGCAGTTGACCCGGCGGGCGCGCAAGTCGGTGGAAAGGCTCTTCTACGGGGGTGGGCGGGGCTAGCCGGGCAGCGGCGAGATGGGGCGCGGGCGGCCCACGCCCACGGCCCACGGCCCACGGCGCACGCTGACGCCGACGCCGACGCCGACTTCGGGCCCTGCGCGCCGCCGTTCGTTCCGCTTTGCCGAATTTCTGACGGTAGCCGCGGCCGAGGGCGGAGCAGCGACCTGCGGCAATGCCGAATTTATGACACTGACCACTTCCGCTTTGCCGACTTTATGCCGTTTTTCGACATAAAGTCGGCAAAGCGGAAAGGGCCGCGAGAGGGATCCTGCGGCAATGCCGAATTTATGACACTGACCCGGTTCGGAAGGGCCGATGCCAGGCGGCCATCGGGTGGTTGCCAACGCTCCACCGATGCGCCGGCCGCCCCGCGACGCGTCGGATTGCCCTGGCCGCGCCCTAATGCCTGCCTACCACCACCACCCCTTGCGCCGAGGAGGCCGACCAGGACCGGCGCTGGCCGTTCCTGCGCTGGCAGCTGGTCGCTAATCGTGAGTCGCTAGTCGCTGCAGGCGCGCCCCTCGGCGTCGTTCGGCGGCGGCCCGAAGATCAAGCAGGCGTTGTGGCCGCCGAACCCGAGGCTCGTGGTCATGGCATAGCGGATCTCGGCCGGCCGGGCGACCTGGGCCACGTAGTCGAGGTCGCAAGCGGGATCGGGGTTGTCGAGGTTGATGGTCGGCGGCGCCACCGAGTTTTGCAGGGCGAGGATCGAGAAGACCGACTCGAGCGCCCCAGCCGCCCCCAGGGTATGGCCGGTCATCGATTTGGTGGACGACACGAGGGGCACCTGGTCGCCGAAAACCCGTTTGAGCGCGAGCGTTTCCACCTTGTCGTTGGGCGGGGTTGACGTCCCGTGCGCGTTCACGTAGTCGATGTCCGCCGCACTGATCCCGGCATCGGCAATCGCCGCCTGCATCGCGCGGACCGCCCCGTCGCCTGACGGGTGCGGCTGGGTGATGTGGTAAGCATCGGAAGTGGCGCCGTAGCCGGCCAGTTCGGCCAGCACCGGGGCCCCCCGGCGCAGGGCGAACTCCCTCTCCTCGAGGACCACGGTGGCCGCCGCCTCCCCGAGCACAAAGCCATCACGGTCCACGTCAAACGGGCGTGACGCCCTTTCAGGCTCGTGGTTGCGGGTAGACAGGGCTTTCATGGCGGCAAAACCAGCGATGCCAACCGGCGTCACCGCCGCTTCGCTCCCGCCGCAGACCATGGCATCGGCCCGGCCGAGGCGGATGGCATCGAAAGCCGTCCCGATCGCGTGCGCCGAGGCCGAGCAGGCGGTGACCGTGCAGCAGTTATAGCCGAGGAGCTGCCACTCCATGGCGATCTCGCCCGCTGCCATGTTGGGGATCATCATCGGCACGACATATGGGTTGACCCACTCCGCCCCCCGGTTGATCAGTGTGCGGATGCCGTCCTCCAGGGTCCGGATACCGCCGATGCCAGAGGCGTACACGACCCCGATGCGCTCGGGCGACGCGGCCAGGTCCAACTTGGAGGCCTCAATGGCCTCCTTCGTGGCGACCAGGGCGATCTGCACAACACGGTCGAGATGGCGTGCCCGCCGTCGCCCGAAAGTGGCGGCCGCGTCGAACCCGGAGATCTCGGCCGCGATCTGCACCGGGGAGGCCGAGGCGTCGAAGGCGGTGATCCGCGTCACCCCGCTGCGCCCTGCGACCAGCGCCTGCCAGGTCTGGTCCACGTCCAACCCGAGCGGCGTGATCGCGCCGACGCCCGTTACGACTACACGGCGGTTGCCCATAGCTCCGGGATCCTAGGGGGCCCAACTATCGGCCAGGAGTTTGCCCGGCCCTGAGCAGGGAGGGAACAGAGCCGGCAGAGGGGTGCGGGCAGCGCCCACACACCGGCCCAGTCCTGCTGCCGACCTGCGCCGCGTCGTTGTGCGCGGCCGCAACCGCCGGCTCCACGAGAGGCGTGCCTCTCGGCGCTACATGCCACTAGCTTGCCTCCTATGCCGTCCATTGACCCCGAAGTCCCCGAAGCTGACGCTCTCGAGCAGGCCCAGCCCGTCGTCCCTGGGGCCGAGGCGGAACCTCGGGCGCCCCGGCTGCCATTGGAGGCGCCTGAGGCAGATGTGCTTGACCAAGCCCGCGAGGTACCCGACGAGGATGACGAGTGGCGCTGACACGCCCGGTCGAGAGCGGACAAACCGAGCGGCTCAAGCTCGCTTGATGGGCGCGAGGTGCAGGCTGAAGCGTTTCTCGCCCACGGAGGGGAAGCGGATGACCGCCTCGGCGTCGTCCCCCTCCCCGGTCAAATCGAGGATGATGCCTTCACCGTAGCGGGCGTGGACGATCCGCTCGCCGGCCCGTAGCCCGAGGCTGTCGGCACCGGTCCCGTGTACCGGCGAGCCCACCCGGCCGCGTCGCAGCGCGGCTTCCACCATCTGGCTGCGCACCTCCTCACGACCGAGGCCGCGCCGGCGGACCGCTCCGCTCGAGCGCAGCAGGTGCTCGGGGATCTCGGATATGAACCGGCTCGGGGGGTTGTACTGGGCCTCGCCCCAAAGGCTGCGGCACCAGGCGTAGGAAAGGTAGAGCCGCTCCTTGGCCCGGGTCACCCCGACGTAGCACAGCCGCCGCTCTTCCTCCAGTTCATGGGGTTCTCCGAGCGTGCGCAAGTGGGGAAAAACGCCTTCTTCCATACCGGCAATGAAAACCACCGGGTACTCGAGGCCCTTGGCAGTGTGCAGTGTCATGAGGGTGAGCGAGGAGCTGTCGTCGACCACCTCGTCGGTGTCTGCCACCAGGCTCACCTCCGTGAGGAAATCAGCCAGGCTCGCCGATTTGCGAGCCGCGCCCAAGAGCTCTTCTACGTTCTCGACCCGCCCTTCCACCTCTACCCGGGTCCCGCCGGCGGCCTGCAGCTCCTCCAGGTAGTTGGTGCGGGCCAGGACGGCCTCGAGCAGCTCGGCCGGTCCCGCTCCCGCTGTCCCGCCCTCAACTGGCCCGCCCTCAACTGGCCCGCCCTCAACTGGCCCGGCCGCACCTGGCCCGACCGCACCTGGCCCGCCCTCAACTGGCCCGACCTCACCTGTCCAGGCCGCACCTGCCCAGGCTGCACCTGCCCCGGTCCGGCCGCGCAGCATGGTCCTCAGCTCGTCCATGAGCTCCAAGAAAACCGAAATCCCGCCGAGAGCCTTGCCGTTCACACCGGCCTCGCGAGCGTGCAACAGAGCCTCGCCGAAAGGCACCCCCTTCTCGGCCGCCCAAGCGTCGAGACGGGCGACACTGGTGTCGCCGATGCCACGGCGGGGCACGTTCAGGATCCGCTTCACGGACACCTCGTCGCCGGCATTGGCTATTGCGTGCAAGTAGGCGAGCATGTCCTTAACCTCGCGGCGCTCGTAGAACCGCGCCCCACCAATGACCTTGTACGCCACGTTCTGGCGCACCAGCTCTTCCTCTATGGCCCGGCTCTGAGCATTGGTGCGGTAAAAAACGGCCATGTCGCCCAAGCGGTAGCCGTAATCACGGCGCAGGTGGCCCACCTCGGCCGCCAGCCACGCCCCCTCGTCGTGCTCGTCTTCGGCGACATAGCGCACCAGCACTTCGCCCGGCCCGTTGGCCGTCCACAGATCCTTCGGCTTACGGGCCAGGTTGTTGGCGATCACAGAGTTGGCGGCATCGAGTATGGTCTGCGTCGAGCGGTAATTCTGGTCGAGCACCACGACGGTGGCGTCAGGAAAAGCGCGCTCGAACTGCAAGATGTTGTGCACGTCGGCGCCACGCCAGCCGTAGATCGACTGATCGGAATCGCCGACCACGGTGACCTGGTGGTGCCCACCCGCGAGCTGGAGGACCAGCTCGTTTTGCGCCCGGTTGGTGTCCTGGTACTCGTCCACGAGCACGTGCGCAAAGCGCTCCCGGTAACTCTCGAGCACGTCGTGGTGCTGGCGGAACAACTGCACCGTAACCAGCAGCAGGTCGTCAAAATCCATAGCGTTGGCAGCTACCAGACGACGCTGGTACTCCTCGTAGATCTCCGCTACTTTGCGGTCAAAAGGCCCGCTGCGCCGCGCTCGCTCAGCGTAGAC
>DATJST010000311.1:0-13365 GCA_035503975.1 Acidimicrobiales bacterium
TTGGTGGCGGGGGGTTGCCGCCGTTCGACCACTTGGGACCTCCGCAACGCCAAACATGCTGGTAGTGGCTCCTGCATAAAGCACTGCATACGCAGACTGCCTACTCAATGGTGCGCCACCGCTGTTGAGGGTCCCCAGAAACTCCGACGTAACCCCAACCTTCGGGTTCCAGACCCGAAGGTCCGGTCACCGGGTTCGAGTCCCTCGGGGTGGAGGTGCTGGGACGGTATTCCAACCCCTCTTGCCTGGCGGAGGAACTCCGCCAACTGCCACATCCACGACAGATCAGACCAGCCCTGAAACGGACGATACGGCCCAAACAGGTCTAGCGCCGCCTCTCCGAGGTCACGATGCTCCAGCGTGGCGCTGACCACCAGGCCAGCGCCACCCTGCCTGAGTTAGCGGAGCGCAACCATCCACCGAACACACCTGAGTCGGGCTGGGGCACCGCGTCGCTGGCGGAAGCTCGCTCAGCAGACATCGAGGAAGCAGGCCGGCTGTACGCCGCCGGGTGGTCTCTCGCCAAAGTTGGCACTCACTTCAGTGTCGATCCTGCAACGGTGAATCTCGCCCGCCATCACGCTGGCGGGCGACTGGTGAACCGCGCCTTCCGCGAGGCTGGAGTGCCGCTGAGAGGCCCACACGATTGGGAGCGTCGGCCTCGTCAAGGCCCGCCCATCAAGGGGTAGGCCCGGCGCCTAGGACCTACGGCTCGATGGCCCCTCGGAGGCAGGCGAGGCGCTGGTGGGTCGAGCGAAGACCAGAGCATTTGCCCGCCGGTCTGCACCCGACGCGGTCCGGCCCATCATCGACGAATTCGACCACCGAGTCCGGGGCCTCCTCGCCCAGCTTTTCGAGACGAAGGGCTGACCAACCAAGCCACCGCACCGCCGACGAGCCCGTAGGCTCTCCGGCTAGAAGAGGAGGGAGCAGTGGCAGGATTCATTGATGCGCTTCGGGGTTACGCCTTCCCAGTCCACCGGGGGGACGGGATCCGGTGCCGATACTGCGGCCTGGACAGGACCGATTCGTTCGGGAAGTGGCTGTCCCTGTCGTGGGACCACCTGCTGCCCAAAGGGCGCCCGCAGCGGGACGACCCCGACTACATCGTGACGGCCTGCATGTTCTGCAAGGCCGCCGACAATCGCTATTTCGAGGTGGCCGAGCGGCGCGGCCTGAGCTTCGACGGCCTTACCCCCAGACCAACTGGTCGCGCAGGGACTCCCGTACCGTGGAAGCCACCAGGCGCGGCTACGAGGAGTTCTGGATCGCCCAGGTTCGCCCTGTCGCCGCCGCTGGCCCGAACACGAGATCCCGTTGACGGCTCCGACCATCCTGTTGGCGTCTGGCAAAGGGCCGGATGATGCCGCTCGAAGTTCGGTTGGCTAGCGCAGGCCTCTCTGACGATGTTGCTTGACCGTACCGACGAACGAGAGGCATTGGATCGCTTGGTCGACGCAGCCAAGGGCGGGCTGAGTGGTGCTTTGGTTCTCTTCGGGGAACCTGGAATGGGCAAGACGACGTTGCTCGACTATGCCAGCGATTGCGCGTCGGACCTTCCAATATCGCGGGTTGTCGGGGTCGAGGCGGAACAGGACTTCAGCTTCGCCGCCTTACATCGCCTTCTCCTGCCGTTTTTGGATCGACGGGAAACCCTTCCGCAGCCCCAGCGTGATGCGTTGGCTTCCGTGTTGGGTCTCGCCAGCCCCTCGCCGGTGAACCCATTTCTGATCGGTCTTGCCACCTTGACCCTTCTCGCGGATGCCGCGTCCGAGCGAGGATTGTTGTGCGTCGTCGATGACAGCCAGTGGATCGACTCGGAATCTCTGCAGGCCGTCGCTTTCGCTGCCCGCCGGCTACGCGCTGACGGCATTGCGCTCCTGTTCGGCCTACGGACTTCCGGCGAGGCGCACCCGGCGCTCGCCGGTATTCCGTCGCTTGAGATCGCAGGGCTCCCGGATGGGGCATCCTTAGACCTCCTGTCTACGGTGGTTCCTGGCCCTCTGGATTCCCGGATCGCCGCTGATGTCGTGCGGGAGACGGGTGGTTGTCCGCTTGCTCTGGTGGAGTTGGCCCATGAGCTGACAGCCGAGCAGTGGGTTGGCGTTAATCGGGTTTCGGAGCCGATTCCGATCAGCGGGCGTCTGGAGGCCCACTTCCGTCGAAGGGTGGAGACGCTGACCCCTGACTCGCAGCTGTTTCTCTTGGTCGCGGCGGCGGAGAGTTCTGGGGACCCTTCGGTGGTCCGACGAGCGGCTCTGCAGGTTGGATGTGACCGGAACAGTGAACTCGATGCGGTGGCCGAGCATCTGCTGGCCACGGAGCCTCGTGTTCAGTTTCGTCATCCCCTGATTCGATCCGCTGTCTATACGGGTGCCAGCCCTCGCGATCGACAACGTGTCCACCAAGCGCTTGCCGACTCCCTCGACCGCAACCGTGACCCTGACCGCTGGGCGCAGCACCTCGCCGCGATCACCACCGGGTATGACGATCAGCTTGCTGCCCATCTTGAGGCGGGCGCAAAGAGGGCTCGTGACCGCGGCGGGTTCGTGGCTGAGGCTTCCTTGATGGCGCAAGCGGCCGCGCTTACGGAGAACACGGCCTTGCGGTCGCAGCGACTCCTGGTAGCAAGCGGCGCTGCGTTGACTGCCGGCGCACCAGCGCGAGCCGCCACTTTGTTGGATCAGGCTCGTCAGGGCTCCACAGACCCTTATCTATTGGCACGCGCTCAACAGCTTGATGGTCACTTGCACGTCGCCACCATGCGCGGCGCTGTGGCTCCTAGCCTCTTTCTTGGTGCTGCTCGGCAGTTTCTCTCGTTCGATCAGGACATGGCTCGGGTTGTGGTTTGCGACGCCTTGAATGCCTTCTTGAACTCCCAGTACCTGACCCAAGACGTGACCGGAGCGGAGATTGCCTCGGTCGCTTTTACCAGCCTCCGGAAAGATGCCCAAGACTCGCTGCGCGATCTGCTCCTTCACGGAATCGCCGTCCTGCTCACTTCTGGGTATCCCGAAGCCGTGCCGCCACTGCGGCGATCGGGGCAAATGATTTCCGATGGGTCTGCCTCAGTCGAGGAGATACTCCATTTCCATACGTACGGCTATCTGGCGGAGGATCTCTGCGATGAACAAATGTTCATCGCATGGTCGGAGAGTCTGGAGGCTCTGGCCAGAACACACGGAGCCTCCTACTCTCTGCTTGTCGGTCTGATCGCCCGCGGCACCCACCAGATCCGCGCCGGACAGTTCTCCGCTGCCGAGCAGTGCTTTGCCGAGTGCCTGGAGGTCATCAGGGCCAGCGGAACGCATGGTCTAGCCCTGTACTCCGTAATGGATGTCGAGCTCTTGGCGTGGCGCGGAGATGAGAGCGGAGCTCGTTCCGCGGCCAAGACGCTGATCGAGATCGGAGAGAGCATCGGCGTCGCACGGCTGATATTTCAGGCCCACCACGCTCTCGCCGTCCTCGAACTCGGAGCGGGGAACTACTCCGAAGCGCTGACTGCCGCACAGTTCTGCCTTGATCGACAAGCGATCGGCTGGACCACGCTCGCCTTGCCGCTAGTGGTAGAAGCCGGGCTGCGGAGCGGAGATCGAATCACGGCAGAGCGGGCATTGAGCGAACTCGACCTGCGGGCCACCACCACGGCTACCCCATGGGCGCTGGGTCTGCTACGACGCGCTCAAGCGCTGATGATGGCTGACGATTCTGCAGCGGAGGAACTCTTCGAGGCTTCCATCGCTCACCTGGAGCAGACCCTCATCGTCACGGATCTCGCCTTGGCTCACCTCTCTTATGGCGAGTGGCTGCGTCGCCAGCGACGCCGAGTCGACGCCCGTGTTCAACTCCGCATGGCCTATGAGGCCTTCGAGAACATGGGAGCAGTGGGGTTTGCCGAGAGGGCGCTGGCCGAACTGCTCGCCACCGGCGAACGTGTGAGTCGCCGTTCCCTGACGACCACGAATGATCTGACGCCACAGGAGCTCAAGATTGCTCAACTGGCCTCGGGAGGAGCGACGAATCCCGAGATAGCTGCCCATCTGTTCCTCAGTACCAGTACGGTCGATTACCACCTTCGAAAGGTCTTCCGGAAACTCGGGATTACCTCACGCCGCCAGTTGGGGCGCTCTCTTTTCTAGCACCGTCGTATAACGCCTCGGCGGGATTGGCAGTCATCCCGTCTGGGAGAAGTCCGCCGATCGGCTCAGGTCAGCCCACGCTTCGAGTTCCCTGGCCCGGAGGCGGGCGCTCTCCTGGGCCATGATCACCGCGCCGGCCCCCAAAAGGAGACGGCGTGGCGGCTGGCGCATTCCTACTACCTCGACGATGATTCCAGCGGCGCGTGCGGGGTCCCCCGGCTCTTCGCCGTGGGTTGCTTTTCTAGTGCGGTTTATCTCACCGACGGTTGCTTCGTAGTCGTTTCCGACTGGTGGCATTTGCATCGACGAACCTTGCCAATCGGTTCGAAATGCCCCCGGTTCAACGATGATCACCCGCACCCCGAAAGGCATCACCTCGCTCGCCAAGACCTCCGAGAATCCCTCCACGGCGAACTTGGCGGCTTGATAGGCACCCAGGCCGGGCGTCCCACCGACCCGGCCACCGATCGACGAGAACTGGACGAAGACGCCCGATCGCTGCTGGCGCAGGACCGGCACGGCGGCACGCGAGACGTTGACGACGCCGAAGAAATTGGTATCGATCTGACCCCTAAAGTCGTCGTCGGTCATCTCCTCGATCGGTACGCTATTGCCGTACCCCGCGTTGTTGACGACCACGTCGAGTCGACCGAACTCGGCGACCGCGACATCGACGGCACGACGAGCAGCCCAGCTATCAGTGACATCCAGCGCCGCCAAGCGAACTCTGCCGCCATAGTCGTCGACGAGATCCCGGAGGCTTTCGGGACTACGAGCGGTGGCCACCACCTGGTCCCCGACTTCGAGGGCTGCTCGCGCCACCGCCCGACCGAAGCCACGAGAGGCGCCGGTCACTATCCACGTTCTTTCCATCAGCTGACTCCGCTCGGCTGGGGAGGCTGCCTCGCAGCTCCGGTCTCCCGGTGTGCTAGCGGGTGATCCCTCACGCGGGGGCTATCTCCCACAGTTCATTGAAGGCGATGCTGTCGTAAAAGGCCACCCCGTCGACGACCAGCCCGTCCTTCATTTTGAGAACCCAGGCGTAGGTGTTCTGGTATGGGGTGCCCACGATCGTCGTCCCTGCGCCATCCCATAGTGCGATCACTGTGGGCCCGTCGCCATAGATTCCCCGGATCGTGACGGGTCGAAAGGGGTCCGTCGCGCTGAAGCGCCGGCCAAACGGCTCTAGGACCTTGGTGATGAACTCGTCGGCGTTGGCGTATTTGGCGGAGGCGGCCGAGCGTCCGACGATTTCCCAGGTCATGTGGGGTGCGAAGATGCGGCTGACATAGCCGGTGCCGTCCATCCAGTCTTTGAAGGCATCCTCGATGATCTTCAAGTCGTTGTCAGCCACTGCGGGCTCCTTTCACTGTTTCGACTGTAAGGGAATAGGGTCTGCCCGAAGCGCTCGTAGAGGCCGAATATCGGCAACCGAGCGACTAACGCTTCCTGGTGCCTGCCACTAGGGCCGCCGAAGTCACCGGGCGTACGGCGAGATGGGGTGGTTGGATTGAATGCGGTCATCCGGATCGAATCGTGCTTTGATCTGCTGCAGACGACGGTAGGTGTCCGCGCTCCACAGTCTTTCGGGCGGTTCGTGCGATTCGGCGAGGTTGATAAGCATCTGCGGCGCGCGCCACGGACCAAGAGCGTCCTTGACCTGGTCGAGCCCTGCTCGGACCGGGGCTTCGAGGTCGGGAGTTGGGGTCATCCCTACCGCGTACATGATGTAGGCGGCGTCGATGGCCGAGGCGGCCCCGTCGCTGGGTTGGTGCCGAGCGAGCGCTCCTTGGAGATGCCGGAACTCGACCGAGGTCAGCCGCGAAGTCTCATCGTCCACCGTGACTTGCACGAGAGCGTCGATCGCGTCGGGGGGTAACTCGTTGAGCGTGAGACTGTCGCCGATATAGGCGATCGGCCCCTCGGGGTCGGGAAAGACCGAGCTGAGTGTCGAGGCAGGGATCATCTGCATCGTGTCGTTGACCGGTTGGTGGGCTCGCAGAGGCAAGAGCAACTCGTCGGCGTGCGCTGGGTCACCGATGTGATACACGGCGACGACCACGAATGACTGCCCCCGCAGGGGTTCAGGAATCTCGGGAGCCGGCGGAAACCTCACGACACGGGCCACCGTCGTGAGTTCGTCGGGCAGGGCGGTCTGGGTGAGCTCCGACCAGGTTCTGAGTACTTCGCCTCCGCGCTCGAGGGGATACCACAGGGCGCCGCCGTAGGCGGTCGTCAGCGGGAGCAAATCGAACTCGATCGCAGTGACGACCCCGAAAGCGCCACCACCGCCCCGCAACGCCCAGAACAGGTCGGACTCATGATCGGGGTCGGTCCTGATTAGGTGACTGTCGGCGGTGACGACTTCGATGGCGCGCACGTGGTTTGCGGCGAGCCCGTATCTTCGGCCCAGATGGCTGAGGCCGCCGCCGAGGGTGTAGCCCACGACGCCGACTTCCGGCGAGGATCCGGCCAGGGCGGCCAACCCGGACTGCCCGGCGGCCGCCACGACATCGCCCCAGATGACACCTGCTTGAACTCGGGCCAGCCTCCGGTGGGGGTCGATGTGCATGCCCCTCATCAGCTCGGTCTTGACCAAGAGTGTGCCCTCGAGCGATCCCAGCGGCCCGGCGTTGTGTCCGGTTCCCTGGGCGGCGACACGCTGGCCGTGGCGTCGGGCGAAGCTGACGACGGCCGCAATGTCATCCGCCGACTTGGCGAAGATCACTGCGGCGGGATGCTGGTCCACGGTCAGGTTCCAGGCCCGCGTGGCGTCAGCGAAACCGGGACTGGCGGGGCCGAAGACTGGTCCCTCGACGAGGGCCTCCAGTTGGATCACGGCTGTAACAGTGGACATTTCAAACGGCGCTTTCTGTGCGGGGCCGCTCGCAGCCGTGACCCGGACGGTCGAGTGGAGCGTGGTCGGGATTGATGTACGGCATGATTGTGGTCTGCTCCTGCGTGCTCATCATGGGGGTCGCCTTCTCCATGGATTTCAGTCAATGCCGGATTGCTGGATGGTCGCATCCACCGATGCGCGTAGTGCGAAGGAAGACCCAGGGCCGGTTGGGATCAGCCGCTGTATTCGGCCACGTAGAGTCCGGCGTTGTAATCCGTGAGATAGACGACGCCATCTGCGGTCACCGTTACGTCTGCGGTTTGGGTCACGAGCGAACGGTTTGGTCGAGGGTCCACCAGGCGCGAAGGAGGGGGTGGGACTAGAGCGCCCACCTCTCGGGGCCGGAACTCGTCGCTGATGTTCACTGCTCGCACACCAGCGTTTTGGTAGGTGGCGAAGATGAGTGTGTCTGAGATGAAGGTGTCCGGTCGGTTCTCGTGAAGGTTGTGTGGGCCGAAATGACCGCCCTGGTGGGCGTAGTCGGCTTCGGTGGGGGTCTCGAAGGTGGAAATGGAGATCGGGTTGGGTTTCTCGCGGATGTCGAAGACCCACACGTGCTTTAGGCCGTCGGCGAGTTCGTCGGCGGTGGCCTCGTCGGCTACCACGAGCAGGTCTCTTCCCAGGAGGGGGAGAGCGGTGTGGGTTCCTCCGCCGAATGGGGGTGACCAGTTGTGGTAGGAGATGGGGTTCGGGGCCTCGTGGTTGCTGACATCGATCAGGCTGAGCCCGCCGTCCCTCCACGACGCGTAGGCGACGTCTTCGTGGATGATGGCGTGGTGCAAGGCGTAGCGCCACCGTCTGGTGTCCCAGTGGGGTTCTTCGCCGGCTGCGGTGTGCATGCCGGGCAGGTGGTAGCGCCCAGCCCACCGCGGGTGCACCGGGTCAGCGAGGTCGATCACCGCGAAGATGTAGTCGGTGTAACCCTTCGGCAGCACCGACGCATAGGCCCATCGGCCCCCGACGTACCACAGGCGATGCGCGCCGACGCCGTCGGTCGCTAGGAACGAGATCTGCTTTGGCTTGCTTGGATGGCTGATGTCGTAGATGGCCACCCCGGCGCTCCAGTTCCGTTCGACGTCGGCCAACTTGGTCCCGACGGAACCGCTGTAGTACTGCGATTCGGTTCGGAACTCTGCCCATAGGTCTTTGGCGTGAATGACCAGGAGAAGGTCGTCGGCGGCTTGGAGGTGAATGTTCCAGGTGTTCGATGGCGCCGCTTCGAAGTGGATAGGAGTCGGGGTGCGGGGATCTCGGGTGTCCATCACGGTGAAGCCGCCGGAGAAGACGTGACCGACATAGACGTGATCTCGGTAGTGCTGGAGTTGCATGCCGTCGGGGCGGCCGCCCTGATCGGAGTGACCGATGAGAGCGAAGCCTCGGGCGAGCGACGGTGCCTCCGGCTCCGGGCGCCCCATCAGCGCTCCAGACCGGCGGCTGCCAGCGCGACTTGATGATCCTGGTCCGGGGAGCCGCCGCTGACGCCGACAGCGCCTACCACCAGGCCACGGTCGTCGACGAGTGGGATCCCGCCGGCCACGAACGTGACGGGTTCACGTACTGCCCTGTCGATACTGAACATGCTCGTACCGGGCTGCACCGCCGCGTTGAGATCCTTGGTCTGCTGTCCGAACAGCACGGCCGTCCGAGCCTTGGTGGCGCTGACCTCGATCGAGCCGAGTACGGCACCGTCCATGCGGGTGGCGGCCACCAGATGGGTTCCGGCGTCGACCACGGTTACGGTGAAAGCAAGCCCGATCTGGGCCGCCTCCCTCTTACCGGCCTCGATAGCGGCCTCGGCTCGCTCCAAGGAGACGGTTGTCGGAGAGAACTGGATTCCGGTCATCAGGTGTAAACCTTTCTGGTTGTGGACGTTGCCTGGGTTGGTCGTTCTGGGCTCCCTGGGGTTCGTTCTGGCCGGCAGCCTGCTGCACCCCTGGTCGAAGACCGAACAGAGCGACCAGGGTGGCGACGGCCATCAGCGCCGCCATCACAAGAAGGACCGACCGGGTGGCGTAGGCGAAGTCCAGTCGGATGAAGTGGGGAATCGCCCCAGTAGCGCCTCCGGATTGGGACTCGGCGATGCGGTGCGCTTCGGTCGCTGCCTGCCGGACGGACAACCCCTTCGCCACGAGAGAGGTCCTCACTCGGGAGCGCAGCTCGCTGACCAGGATCGTGCCCAGAATGGCCAGCCCGAGGCTGGCGGCAAAGTTCCGGACCGTCTGGGTGATTCCGGTGGCCTCGCCGTAGGACAGTCGAGATGCCCGGTTGACGGCGTCGGTGCTAGCCGGCGTGAGCATAAAGCCGATGCCAGCACCGGCCAGCACGACCGACCAGATCTGTGAACCGAGACTCAGGTCAGTAACCCGCCCCGCCCACAGGTAGAACCCCACCGCGGCCAGCGCACAGCCCAACACCACGGGCCGCTTGGCGCCCACCCGGTCCAGCATGCGTCCGCCGATCTGCGAGGCCGCCGCGAACCCGAGGAAGAAGTACAAGATGTACAGACCGGTCCGCGACGCCGACTCACCCAGTGAAATCTCGGCGTACTCGCTGGCAAAGAAGAACACGGGCACGAACGCCAGCATGGCGATGCCGAGCACCAAGTTCTCCATGCGGAAAGCGTGGATAGTGAATATTCGGACCTGCATGAGCGGCACCGCAGTGCGCCACTCGACCCAGGCGAACACCAGCAGCAGGACGACGCCAACCGCGATGCAGGTTCCAGTGGCTGGGTTGCTCCACCCCCAGATCGAGGCCTGCTGGAATCCCACCACGCAGAGCCCGACACCGCCGACGATGAGCACCAACCCCCAGTAGTCCATCCTGGCCGGCCGGTACGAAGTGGTCGGCTTCGAGATGAGGATCAGCGCCAGAGCGACAACCGCGACCGGGAGGTTGACCCAGAAGATGGCCCGCCAGGTCCACTGAGTGAGGTAACCCCCCAGGATCGGGCCGATGGCGGTAAGACCACCCGCGATCCCGAAGAACAACGCCAACGCCCGGCCCCGTTGGTGCAGGTCGAAGGTCTGCACCACGATCGCCAACGCGGCCGGGAACATAATCGCACCCCCGAGCCCCTGGATCAGCCGGAACGTCACAAGCCACGCTTCAGCCAACCCTCCGGCAGGGGTCAGTCCGCACAGCGCCGACGACCCGGCGAAGACGACGACCCCGAGCACCGCCATCCTCTTGTGACCGACGGTATCGGCCAGTCGGCCCCCAAACGCGAAGAACGAGGCCAGCGACAGCAGATAGGCGTTGATGGCCCATTGCATGTCAGTACTCGACAGCCCCAGCTCTCGCTGGATCTGGGGCGCCGCGATGGCGACGATCGTCTGGTCGATGAAGGTCATCGACACGGCGAAGATCATCGCCGTCAAGACCAGGTTTCTCGAACGGCCGGTGGCCTCTACCATGACGGGCACCACCCGTTCCGGTCGTATTGGCTGTAAAGGATGACCGCATCGGTCAACGGCTCGATGCCGTCGAGCATCTGCGCCACGTCTGGGCTCAGGCCATACCGCTCGGCGAGAGCGCCGGGTGTCGTATAAGTCACCCTGGTCCGGCCTTCGTCCTCCCAGATGAGCACCTTGAGCGGCAGCTCCAAAGCCATCAGGGGGGCCGCCTGCATCACCGGCGTACCAGCTTCGGGGCTTCCGAAGATAACAACCCTGGTCTCGGGCAGATCCAGCCCCGCCCTGTGAGCCTCCTCGGAATGGTTGATGACCGCGAACACCTTCATGTCCCTCGCCCGCACCACTTGGCGGAACCGGGCCACGGTTTCGGCCACCGAATAGGGGCTCGACTTCGTCATGACCTCTGAGGCGTCGCTCACTTTCATGTTACGCACCGGCTACTCCTTGTCGTGGTTGGTCGAGACGGAAACGGGGCTCGAGCTGGCAGATCCGCTCTCCCCCACACCCCGACCGGGAGTGGAGTCCGCGGGTTGGCCGGTGGCGGGTTGTGCTGGCGGGAATAGCCCTCCCCGCACCAGGAGGTGGAGGGTCCGGGCGCCGATAACAACGATCAGGACCGTGATGGCCGCAGCGACGCAGCCGGCGTACACGGCAGCGCCGGCCGGGTTCTTGATGGAAAGCCACAGCAGCGCATCGGTGGCCGCCGCGGCGTAGGAGAACGTGAACGCCCAGAATCCGGGACTAAATGTGAGCTTCACATACAGCGGTAGAAAGCGGAGCTGCACCAGTGCCATCAGGACCGCATACCCCCCGAGAGCACACGCAAGAGGGCTGGCTACTTGTCCGTTCAGGGCGAACAGAGCGATGCCAGCAACGGCGGGAGGCGCCAATTCGATAGCCAGCGTCGGTACCAGCGGCACCGGTAATGCGGGCCGAAAGAACAGTCGGTTCAACAGCACCGAGCCCAGCAAAACCCAGCAGACGACGCCGATCCCGAACGAGGCCTCGCCGACCGCGTGCAGATGCACCTGAGCGGCACAAAAGGCGCCGACCAGACAACCTGCCACCGTCGGAAGGAAATATCCGGGGTGAAAGGACACCTCCGGCGTATCACTCAGAATCCACTGACCAGTCAGCCAACCGCCGATCAAGATCGTCACGGCAAGAAAAAGAGCGACCAGGATCCGCCCGACTCCGAAAGCGAACGCGCTCAGTGCGGATGCCAGAAGCATGCCGGTGATAACTAGAACTGACACGAAGGGAGCCATCACCGGATCTCGCAGATCGGCGAGCAACCTCCGACGCCCCTGCCTCAGGTAGCCGACGCCCAGCAAGATCCACACAACTGCAGCCAGGACGTTGATGGCATCGGGGATCAGCGATGACGTCCCCAGCGGGGCCTCGGCAGCGCGCCACACCTCGGCCAGGCCGGCCAGCCCGAACGACATGGCGAAGAAGTTCGGAGACACTCGCCACTCCCCGTGGCTGAGCGGCTCCTGCTTGACGGCGGCGAGGTCAACCGAACCCACGGGAAAAATCTGTCGTCCAATCGAAGCCACGGAACCCTCCTCTGACACGACACCCTCCCGGACGTCAGGCGTAACCTCGTAGCGAACTCACTCGATGCTGCGATCCTGGCAAAGTGCGCTCGATGCGGCATCCACAGATCCGCGTAGTCCCCAGCCCGCGGTTCACTCAGTCAAACGAGCTGCTCTGACCGGCGACAACAGGGGGGTCGTGGGCGAAATTGGCGGGCTCCGCTCGTTCGGGCCGCGAGTAGACGACTGCATCGGCCCCACGAGGCATGCCTATACAACGCTTCCAGGACCCCAGCCTCGACCGCGAAACTCCAGCGCGCAGGCGTCTTGCCAACCCGCCACCCTTCCTCCATAAACTCAAAATCCGCGCCTCGGACCCGTTTCTGGGGACCATCGCTTGCGTCTGTCGTCCCCAGATTGCCTAGGCAACCCGGTACCCTGCTGCCGTCTTGCGGTCTCCCTGACCAGCCGTTTCGCCAGCCCGGTTAAGTAGGATGCTGAGCGCACTTAAACTCGCCTATGCAAACCTGATCACGGGCTCGCCCCACTTTGATCAACCCACTGAAGCGTGATTTCGAGAACACGCCGGCTGAGCTGCGGTTTCGTTTGCCGCGTAACTGAGCGGTTGCCTGTTCAGAGGGTGATGGCGGGGGCACTGTCGCCTTCCGAGCCGCCCGGTCCTCCGGAGACGCAAAGGCGCTGCTAGCGGTGCCGTGCGTATGCAGCCGCCTGGGCGCTGCATTGCTCAATGTTGGCCGGTCGCCGATGGAGGACCCCATAAATGCCGGGTTAGACACCGTCTGCGGACCTTCGGGTTCACGACCCGATGCAGTGCAATCTTGCCCTCACCCAATGCTATGAAATTCACAGGCTCAGCGGGACAACCTCGAATCGGCGTCGCCACCAGGCCATTCACTGCCCTCGGAACATCCGCACGGAAGTCCCGTTAAGGCCACTCGCCCGTCATCGGGGTTCTCTGAGTAGCGCCCGCGATTTCTCTGTCAGCGAGGGGACTCCCCGTAGGCGATGCGGAGGAGTGTTGGTCATTCCCGGTTCTCGTCTCGCTGTGAGGGGTGGGAGTGGTTAGGAGTTCGGTGGTGGCGTCCCAGAGTCGGGTTGCTTTGCGGTGGCTGCGGCTGCCGGGCCAGCTCGGGGCTCGGTGTCCGAGCATGAAGTGGTGGCCGGTGGTGCCTTCGAGGTTGGGGTCGGTGGCGACGCGGGCGACCCAGCGGGCCGCGGTGGTTGGTTTGATCATGGCGGGCCGGGCGGCTTTGAAAAGCAGAGGAACGTCGTGGTCGCTGGTCAAGTCGGTGCGGACGAGGAACGGGTCGACGATGTTGGCGGTGACGTTGTCGTCATGGAGCCGGCGGGCC
>DATJST010000312.1:0-53356 GCA_035503975.1 Acidimicrobiales bacterium
TGCCGCGATCGTGACCATGGCTGTTTCGTTGACGGCCATGGGCGGCGTGCTCATCATGCGCCAAGCAGTCAAGACCGCGACCATCCAGTACCAAAACGGCGTGCAGTTCATCGTGTTCATGCAACCGACGGCGACCACCCAGGAGGTCGCCGCCATCCGCCAGGAGATCACGGCGATGGTCCCGAGCCAGGTGACCCGGTGCACATGGGTGGACAAGGCCGAGGCCTGGGCCGAGTTCAAGCAAATGTTCGCTGGCCAGCCCGACGTGATCAAAGTGATGAGCGCCAAGAAGATGCCTCCCGACTTCTCCTGCGTACCGGCCAAGGCGCAGAACGTCGCCCAGCTGGCGGACGAGTTCAATACTCAGCCCGGGGTGCTCAACGTGGGCTACCCCGGGCAGGCGATCAAGGAGGAGCTGGCGCATTTCGCCACGCAGCGTAACGTC
Organism: Acidimicrobiales bacterium; assembly: GCA_035503975.1. Classification (GTDB taxonomy): domain Bacteria; phylum Actinomycetota; class Acidimicrobiia; order Acidimicrobiales; family Palsa-688; genus DATJMJ01. The sequence goes on from DATJST010000312.1 coordinate 446, forward strand.
GTGCTCGCGGTCGCCGCCGGGGTCATGCTGGGGGCGATCGCCTTGGTGGTGAACACCATCCAGCTCGCCATATTCGCCCGCCGGCGGGAGGTGGCGGTGATGAAGCTGGTTGGTGCCACCAACTGGTTCATTCGCGTGCCTTTCATGCTCGAGGGGTTGGTGGAGGGCGTAGTAGGCGCGATCATCGCCTCTGGGGTCGTCTACCTGACCCGCAACACCCTCGCCAGTTTCACCGGGGGCAACCCGTTCTTTGCCGGGACACCTTTGGTTGTGGACGCCCACTCCGCCGTGGTGACCGGGGTCTTCATCCTCGTCGTGGGGGCCGTTGTCGGCGCCGTCGGTTCAGGCTTCGCCGTACGGCGTTTCCTGTCGGTTTGAGCCGGGGAGAAGCGAAGGACGGCCGGGGGCGCAGGTGAGCCGGCGCCTCGAAGACTACGCCCTCGTTGGCGACACGCACACCGCCGCGCTCATTGGCCGCGACGGCTCGGTCGACTGGCTCTGCGTACCTCGTTTTGACTCCTCGGCCTGCTTCGCCGCCTTGCTCGGGGCTCCCGAGCACGGGCGGTGGTTGTTGGCACCGGCAAGTGGTGGCGCAGCGACCCGGCGTTTTTACCAGGACGGCACGCTCATGCTGGTCCAGGAATGGGACACCCCCGACGGTTCGGTCCGCGTGACCGACTTCATGCCGCCCCGCCACCACCAGCCACGGGTCTACCGGCGCGTCGAGGGTTTGGCTGGCCGGGTCGAGATGGAGACGGACCTGGTCATCCGCTTCGAGTACGGCTCGCTCATACCCTGGGTGGTCCCCACGGGCAAGGGCATCCGGGCAGTAGCCGGACCGGACGCTATCGAGGTGCGCAGCCCCGTCGAGCTAGTGGGCGAGCACATGTACCACCACGCTCGGTTCGAGGTGCACGAGGGTGCGACGTTCGACTTCCGCTTGCACTGGGAACCGTCTTACGAACCGGGCGGGCGCGACCTCGCCATGGACGAAGCGATCGCCCAGACCCTTTCCTACTGGGGGGACTGGGGCCGGAACCTCAGGGAGGTGCACGGGGAGTGGGAAAAACAAGTCCAGGTGTCGCTCCGGGTCCTGAAGGCGCTCACCTACGCTCCGACCGGCGGGATAGTCGCGGCACCGACAACGTCGCTGCCCGAGGATCTCGGGGGTTCGCGCAACTGGGACTACCGCTACTGCTGGGTGCGGGACGCCACCCTCACCATAGACAGCTTGGTCCTCGCTGGTTACGCCGAGGAAGCCGAGGCGTGGCTCTGGTGGCTGGTGCGCGCGGCCGCCGGCAATCCCGGCCAGCTCCAGATCATGTACGGCGTGGCCGGCGAGAGGCGCTTGCCCGAGCTCGAGCTGGACTGGTTGCCGGGCTACGAGTCATCGCGTCCGGTCAGAGTGGGCAACGCCGCCTCCTTGCAGTTCCAGCTGGACGTTTTCGGCGAGCTGATGGAGGCCGTCGACGTCGCGCGGTCGCACGGCATAGCCACGACGGGCGCGATCTGGGACCTGCAAAAGGCGGTACTCGCGTTCGTCGTGGACAACTGGGAGCGTCCCGACCAGGGGATCTGGGAGCTGCGCGGTCCGCCGCAGCACCTCGTCCACTCCCGGGTCATGGCTTGGGTGGCGCTTGACCGTGCGGTGAGGGCCGTCGACGAGGCGCACCTCGACGGCCCGGTCGAGGTTTGGCGGCAAGTGCGCGACAGGGTCCACGAGCAGGTTTGCCGGCAGGGGTTCAACGAGAAGTTGGGTTGCTTCACCCAGGCCTACGGTTCTGAAGAGCTCGATGCCAGCCTGTTGCTGTTACCCCTGGTGGGCTTCCTGCCCATCGACGACCCGAGGATCGTCGGGACTGTGGCGGCGGTCCAGAAAGAGCTCGTGAGCCACGGCTTCGTCATGCGCTACCGCAACCAATCGGGAGTGGACGGCCTGGCGGGTGACGAAGGGACGTTCTTGCCATGCACTTTGTGGCTCGTGTCCTGCTTGGCTCTGGCCGGGCGGGTGGACGAAGCGCGGGAGCTGCTGGCCCGTGTCGCTGGAGTGGCGAACGACATCGGCCTGTTCTCAGAGGAGCTCGACACGAAGTCCCAACGCCTGGTGGGCAATTTTCCCCAGGCGTTCACCCACGTAGCCTTCGTCAGCGCCGCGCAGATGGTCGCGGAGGCGAGCCGGCCGGGTGGGGGACCGGCGATACGCCGTCGCGGGCGCGCACCCTCGAAGTGACGTCAGCGGCGAACGGGGGTCGTCGCGTGCTCGCTTGCCTCACAGAGCCGTCCCGGGCCGGCTCGCGCAGAGCCGTCTGTCCGGGCGCCGCGATCAGGCCGCCGGTAAGAAATGCGCCTGCGCATCGCGCAGGTTGCTTACGACGGTGACGATGCGGTTGAGGCCTACGAGCTCGAGGACTCGGCCGACAGACGGCCGTACCGAGCACACGACGGCGTCGCCGCCGTGCTCGCGTATGCGGCGTATCGCGCCGATCAGCGCGCCAAGGCCGGAAGAATCGACGAAAGGCACCGCTGATAGGTCGAAGATCACTCTGGCTTCGGGCGGGAGCTGGGCAAGGTCCTCGCGGAAGTCACCTACCGTGAGGTTCTCCAGGTTGCCCATAACCTGGCACACCACGCCGGCCTCAGTGTGGTCGAACTTGACGTGCACGCTGGCTCCTTTCTCAGGCTAGACGCAATCGTGTCGCCCCAACCTGAGCGTAGACGCGACTGCGGCTAACAGTTGACGAGATGGCTGGCGACGCTCTCGAAGTAGGAAAGCAGCTGAGCTTTGTCCATCGCCCGGGCATGCGAGGCCTCCAGAGCCGCGCCCATGAGCTCGAGCCAGCGGTCGCGTTCAGCAGGGCCGATCCTGAACGCGAGGTGGCGGACGCGCAGGTGAGGGTTGCCGCGCTGCTCGTCGTACAACCGGGGGCCGCCCCAGAACTGAGCCAGGAACAACTGGAGGTGAAGCCGAGCCGGCGCAAGGTCCTCTGGGTACAGCGGCCTAAGGATCTCGTCCTGGGCGACCCGGCGGTAGAACTCGTCGGTGAGAGCCTCGAAGAACGGCATACCTCCCAGCCGTTCGTACATGGTTGTGACTGGCAAGCCCGCTGGCCTCCGCAGGAAATCGAAATGGACCAGCTGTCTCGCCAATCCTGATGGTCGGGCGCATATTACTGCCTCGGCCGGGACCTGACGCGCTCCGCGCGGGCCCTATGATGCGCGTGTGGGGTGGCGCCCGGCGCTTGTCGTGGCTGGGCTCGGCCTGTTGCTCGCCCAGCTAGCCGGGTGTGGCGCGACCGCAAACCCTTCCCACCAAGCCGAACAGGGGTTCCTCAACTCGGTCTACAGCCAGGCCTCCGACATCTCCAGCTACAGGACCGCAGCCCAGCTCATCAGCCTCGGGGAAGCGATCTGCCAAGACCTCGAGGCGGGTGCCTCAGTGCAAGAGGTCGGTGACCGGATACCCCTTGTGGAGGGCAACGTCGCCCTGCCCCCCGGCGACCTGGGGGTCGTCATATCGGCTGCTGCGAGCCTGCTGTGCCCGAAGTACCGGGGGCGCCTGCGTTAGCGCCTCGAGGCTCGGCGCTTGGCTCACGACGACGGCCACGCCGACAGGTAAGTCAGCACCCGGCCCCCGCAAGAGAGGTGTGAACCGCTGGTGAGCTCGCGCTGTTCGTTGCGCGACAGCTGCGACCAGCCCTCGACAGCTGGGCCTTGGATGCAGGTCCCGCCGTCGGCGCCTCGGTCTACCAGGTAGGCATCCCACGCCCTCACCTGGATTTCGGCCTGCACAGGCGCCATGGTGTGGTTGGCTCCGGCCCTCATCTGGATGGCCTGGGCGATGCCACTTTGAGTCTCGCTCCCCGGAGATGGGTCACTGCCGATCAAGCAGGCACCATTGAGCGACCAGATCGAGCCGTCGTCAGCCAGGAGGAGGCCGACCGGCGGCCGCGGCCCACTGCCGGGCGCGGTACCCACGGGGAAAGAGTTGCCGCAACGTGCACATGTGGTCGAGCGCGGGTGATTGAGGTGGCCGCGGCTGCAAATCACTCCAACGATCTCTGGCCGGTCGGGCCGGGGCCCGCGCCCGGCCGAAGCCAGCGGCAACGGAGGAGCGTAGCGGGGTACTAACAAGCGCAGGTCGATCGCTCCGCCGGGCCCAGGCGGGGCCACGGTTGAGGGCTTGGCCGCGGCGCCCGCGGCTGCCGTTGCGATGTCGCCACCTGTGCTCGCTGCGGCCGGGGCACTCACAGCGCCCGGGAAGCTCGCAACGCCCGGGAAGCTCGCCCCACTGGTTGAGCCGGCAGCGAAGGCGGGGCCGGCACTCATGGCGGGGCCGGCACTCATCGCGGGGCCGGCATTGTGGCCTGTACCCGTGCCCTGTTCCGGACCGCCGCCGCCCGCACCGACGGGCGCCCAGTTCGCGGCGGGTAACCGGTTTGCGCCGGAGCCACCGCCCGCGCCTCCGACCGCCGCCTGGCTTTCCGCCCCGGTCCCTGCGCCGGCGTTGCCCGGCGCCGGGGTGAACCCGCCTGCAAAACGTGCTCCCGCTCCGGCCTGCGCAGCCGGGCCACCCGGGGCAGCCGCCTGCGCTCGCAGCATTACGAACCCGGTGCCGGGTACCGTGCCCGTGAGCAGGTCGAAGGGGTTGCCAGGCTGGCTTTGGGGGGGCGGGGGCGCTCCATAGGGCAGCACTATCAGCGGCCATGGCCGGGCGATGCTCGTCGCCAGCCACCCCGGTACTGGCTGCGGGGCCAACCATCGCCCGCTGTCCCAGGCCTGTACGGGCCCGTGCAAGAACACCGTGAGCCCGCTCGCCCCCGGCCCGACGACGGCGAAGGGCGCTTGAGGCTCGGGGTCGCCCCGCTGCAGGACGGAAATGAGCGAGTTGGCCAGCTCGTCGCCGGCGTTGCCGGCGCGGGCCGCGCGCTGTGCTTCCGACACCAGGTGGGACTGAAGGTTGGGCGAGCACTGCGGGCCGGCCCAGACTGCAACTTCTCCGTAGCGGGCTACCAGGCCCGGGCCCGAGAGGACCTCTAATTTGTCGGGCATCGGCTACCTTCCAGAGGGCCGCCCAGAGGCGGGGAATGCGAACGTTTGCTTCATAATCTGGCCGCAGCGTCGTCCAAGGCGAGCGCCACCTCGTCAGCTGTGGCCGGACGGCTTTCGGGATCGATGGCGAGGCAGCGGTCCACCAGGGCAGCGACAGGGCCCGGAAGGTCGACCGGGGCCGGCCTCGGCGCGGCGAGCAGCTGAGCCAGCGCCCTCACCACCGGGAGCTCCTCGATGCCAGGGTACGGCGGGACCGAGGCGACGCAGTAGCGAACGGTGGCGCCGAGTGCCCATATGTCCGACCAACGACCTCCTTCGCCCCGCAGCAGCTGCGGGTCCACGAAGCCGAGCGGCGGGTAACCGATCTGGACGAGTGGCTTGTTCCCGTTGGCCAGGGACGGAGGGGCAAGGACGGCCACAGGCCCGCTGCCCGACAACCCGAACGAGGCTGTCCCCGTCGTCCCGGGCCCCGCAACCACGGCCACCGCTTGGGGGCAGATAGCGCCATGAAGCTGGCCCGCCTCGTGCAAGGCGTGCGCGCCACGGGCGGCGTCGGCCAAGGCGTGCAGGCGCTGCGCGAGCGGCATGGCCGGAGGGCCGGCCAGCGTCGCCATGACCGCGGTCGCCGCGCTTACCCACACCACGGGGCGGTGCGCCCATTCTCCGACACCGGCCTCCAACCACCCGGGCAGGTACTGGGAACGGACACTGGCGACAGGCTCGAGCCGGGAGCGGGCGACGGCCCAGGGCGTGCGAGCCAGGGGGCCGAGCACCCAGATCGCCACTGGCAAACCGTCCGCACCGAGCCGTGCGGGAGGGCGGGCGCGCAGGCACGGGAGCACCCCGTCATCGACAACGGTGCTGGTGACCTCGTAATCAGCTACTTGGTCAGCCAACGTGGCGCCCTCCCCTCGGTGTGCCCGGTGCGTGTTTTGCTGGGGAGGCTACCGGGTTTTTGGCCGGCACGCGCCGGCGCCCGGGGCCGGCGCAGCAGCCTTGCGGCCAGGGCTGTTTGGGAGCGGGGTACCGTGCGGGTGGCTCAGGAGGCGAGAGTGAGCGTCGCGAGGATCCTGTCGGTGGTGGCCGAACGCGGGGTGGCCACGAGCCACACGACCGACCGGGTGCTCGCCACCCAGGCGAGGATGGCAACCCCCGTCTTGCCCCCGGCTAAGTCGAACGTGTACCGCCACGCGGCGGTGGCATTGTGCAGCTGGTACGGCTGACGCGTGGCCAGCTTGTACGGGTTGACCAGGAAAGTGGTCACGATCGCCGGGATGTGCCGGGGAGATGGTGGCGCGGATGCCGCGGTTACCGACTCGCCGACACCGCCCCCGGGGCCCGAGTAGTAGATGTCACCTGCAGAGTCACTCATGAACTGCTGCAGCGACCAGTCCCTCGGGGCCGAGAAGCTCGCATAGATGCCGGGTACCGCCTGCCAACCGGGTGGGACGGGGGCCGGCACGGTCGGGTAACCGCCGTTCAGGTGGAAAGCCGCCCAGAGCACCCCACCCAGGCAGACCGGCGTGAAACCCAAGAACCCGACCCAGGCCCACAAGCGGCGCTTGTCCTTCGCCGTCGGCGGCTCGAGGCGGGGATCGTGCCGCCAGTAGTCCGCGGTCCGTCTGCGCGCCGGAGCGGGGCTCGCCGTCGGCACCGTGGTCGCGGTCGCGGGCCGCACCCTGGCCCTGCCAGCCCCGACAGTTCCCGCCCGTTGCTCCTGGTCCACCTGGCCAACGTACCGCCGGTGCGCGGGCGCCCGGAAGCGTCATCGGGCGCCTACGGGCTGGCCGGAGGGTTGGCCGGCCTTGGTCGCGCTGGGGCATACTCGTCCTGCGGTGGCCGACGACAGCCCAGCCCTCCCTGCCGGTTGCGTCCCCGCGGCGCCGCCACCAGCGCCACTGCTCGGATGAGACGGGCGCTGTTTGTGGTCAACCAGTCCGCCACAGGGCACGCCCGGCACCTTCACGGCTATTGCGAACAGGCGGCCGCCAGGCATGGGTGGCAGGCCGAGTTCTTGTTGGCCGTCCCCGGTCAGCACTCTCAACTGCTCGACCGGCAGCTGTCCGACTACGTCGCGTCTGGTGAGGAGCGGCTCGTCGTGGCCGTCGGCGGCGACGGGACAGTACGTGCCTGCGCCCACCACCTGGCGGGGACGGACGTCGCTTTGGCGGTCGTGCCCAGGGGGGCGGCCAACCTGTTCGCCGCCGCCTTGGGGCTACCCAATGCGCTCGAGGCGGCGCTGCGGACAGGTTTCGGTTCGGACGAGCGCAAGGTGGACCTGGCGGTTGCCGGGGACGAGGTCTTTGTGGCCATGGCGGGCATCGGAGTGGACGCGGCAATCGTGCGCGCCGCGTCCCCCTGGCTCAAGCAGCACATGGGTTGGCTCGGTTACGCCGTGGCGTGCGTGCCTCAGCTCGCGCGCCCCGCCTACCGGATGACTCTCCAGGTCGACGGGGGAGCCGAGCTGACCTGCGATGCCCAGGGTGTTGTCGTCGGCAACGTCGGGCTCCTCCCGGGCCACTTCGTGCTGATGCCTGGCGCCCGGCTCGACGACGGGCTCGTGGATGTCGGCGTAGTGGCGCCGCGCAACGTCTTGGGATGGGCCACGCTGGCGCGCCGGGCCATGACCGCGCGCCTTTCGGGCAGGCCCGCCGTTGAGCACTTCCAGGCTCATCACGTGGAAGTGACCTGCGAGACCGAACTGGAACGCCAAGTGGATGGCGACAGCCTGGTGCCGGGCCGGGCGCTGAACGTCGGGGTCGTTCACAAGGCGCTGCTAGTGCGGGCCCCGCGCGGGCGCCGTAGACCGGAATAGCAACCCGGGCCGCGACGTTCTAACCCACGCGCCCGGGCGGTTAGCCCGTGGGCAAACAGGCAGGAGGCAGCGATGCCCGCGATCACAGTGCAGGATCTTTTGGTATTGCCCCGGGTGCTGGGGCCGGCGGAGGCCGAGCCGGAGCGACCGGTCCGGTCGGTGACGACGGCGCCCCATGGGGTTGAGGGCGAGGGTTTCCCGGTGCGGCGGGCCTTCGCCGGTGTGGCCCTGGCAGACCTTGACCCGTTCGTCCACATGGACCAGATGGGGGAGGTCGACTACGCCCCGGGCGAGCCCAAAGGGACCCCGTGGCACCCTCATCGGGGCTTCGAGACCGTGACCTACATGATCGACGGCATCATGGAGCACCAGGACTCAAACGGCGGCGGCGGGCGGATCACCGACGGTGACACGCAGTGGATGACGGCGGGAGCCGGCATACTTCACATAGAAGCGCCGCCCGAAGCGCTGGTAGTGACCGGTGGCTTGTTCCACGGCATCCAGCTTTGGGTCAACCTGCCCAAGGCCAACAAGTGGGCGCCGCCGCGTTACCAAGACATCCGCGGGCGGGAGGCGGCTTTGCTCACCACTGCGGACGGGGGGGCGCTGCTGCGGCTCATCGCCGGCGACCTGGCGGGTCACGAAGGCCCCGGGGCGACGTTCACGCCGATCACCTTCGTGCACGCCAGCGTCGCCCCGGGCGCGGCCGTGCTGCTGCCGTGGCGGCCTGAGTTCAACGCGTTGCTCTACGTGCTCTCCGGCCGGGCCGAGGTCGGGGGCCCGCGCCGTCCCGTGCACAGCGGGCAGCTAGTCGTGTTCGGGCCCGGTGACTACCTGCGGTTCGCCGGCGCGGCCGAGCAGGAAGCCCCCGGCAGCCAAGCCGAGCTCCTGCTGCTCGGCGGGCGGCCGATCGGCGAGCCCGTGGTGCACTACGGACCTTTCGTCATGAACACACGCCAAGAGATAGTGCAGGCCCTCGAGGACTACCAGGCCGGCCGGTTGGGCCAGATCCCGGCGTCCGCGCTGCCCCACCGCCACCCGGGCGACACCGAGCCCTAGGCCCGGTCGCGAGGGCACCTAGGCCGTACCGACGAACCCCGATGCACCACTTTCGCCGCTTTCGTATTCACTCACAGTGATTGACAGAGCGCCCAAAGGGTCTTAGTTTGGATAGCGTCGGAAGTAGTTCGGAAATTGCGCGAACGGGCGCGGGGGAGGTGACCGGGGTCGTTGGCTAGAGACGGGCAGCTCTCCACGCACGGCATACGTCGCGGTGACCGGCGCCTGATGGCGGAGATGAACCGCAACCTGGTGTTCAACGTGCTGCGCACGGGAGCGGTGTCACGTGCCGACGTCGTGCGCAGCACGGGCCTCAGCCCGGCTACGGTGTCTGCGATCGTGGCGGAGCTGATCGCCTCCGGCCTGGTCAACGAGGTGGGCCAGGGCAAGTCCCGGGGCGGCCGCCCGCCACTCGTCCTGCGCATAAACGACGAGCGCAACTATGCAGTGGGCCTCAAGCTCATGTCGACCGGGGCCCTGGTTGCCGTGACCGACATCCGGGCCGAGGTGCTCTATTCGGAGATGGTCGAGCTCGACTGGGCCCCGGTGAGCGGGGACAGCACGCTCAGCGCCCATGCCGGCGACGACCCCTCCTCGGTCCTGGACAGGATCTGCCAGGCCATCGAAGAGTCCGCGGCGCGTGCCGGTGTCGGCATCGACAAGGTAGTCGGTGTAGGCATCGGCCTGCCCGGCCTGGTTGACGCCGAAACGGGCATCTGCCGCTACTCTCCGACCTTTGACTGGCACGACGTACCGGTCGCCGGGCCAATTTCCAAGCGCCTCGACCGCCCTGTCCTAGTGGACAACGACGTCAATGCGCTCACGGTGGCCGAGCAGTGGTTCGGCCGGGGCCACGGTGTGGACGACTTCGTCGTGCTCACGGTGGGTGAGGGAGTTGGTGCCGGGGTCGTGGTTGGGGGCAGCGTCTATCGCGGCGCCGACGGTGCCGCCGGTGAGATCGGGCACATGCCGATTGCAGGCGAGAGCCTGCCCTGTCGCTGCGGGCGCAAGGGCTGCCTGGAAGCCGTTAGTTCGGACGCGGCGGTGAAGACGTACGTGCTCGAGGCCATTGCGGCGGGGGAGGTGAGCTCGCTCTCGGGTACGGCCCCGGAGCGGCTGACCATCGGCGCGGTGCGCCTGGCAGCCGAAGCCGGCGACCTCGTGGCGTGGCACGCGATCGACCGAGCCGGCCGCATGCTCGGCTTGGGCATTGCAACGCTCGTCAACCTGATCAACCCGCGCTTGGTCATCATCACCGGCGAGGGCACGCAGGCTGGCCCGCTGCGGGTCGAAGCGGCGATCGCGACCATGCGGGAACACTGCTTCGCCGGCATCGACCGCAATATCGACTTTTTCGTCGAATCGGCAGACGACGTCGCCTGGGCCAGAGGCGCGGCCTGCGTCGTGCTCGGGGAGCTGTTCAGCTCACCCATGCACCGCAACGTCGACCTGGCACCGCTGCGCGGCCGGTGACGGCCCGCCCAGAAAAGCGCCGCGACTTGCTTGGCAGACTTGACAGAGGGCGCCTTGCCAACCAGGATCGGCGCATGAGCACCCCCCGCCTCCTTAGGGCCGCTGCCGTCTTTGTGCCGAGTATTGCCCTGGTGAGCGGGCTGTCCGTGGCGACCGCCACTGCTGGGCGGCCCGATGCCCCCCAGGCCGGGCGCGCTGTCCTCGCTGCCGCGGCCGCCACGACGACTTCTTCAACCAGCACGACCACCACGACCACGCCGTCCACGACGACCTCAACGACGGTGCCGGCCACCACGACGACCGCGCCTACCACGACGACCGCGCCCACCACGACCACGACGAACGAGTCAGGAACCGCCGAGGCGCTGCTCGCCAAGTCGATCACTGCGGCCAACGCGCAAAAGGCGCTCACATGGACCTTGGCCGAGGGCCAGGGCGAGAATGCTGTCCTCGAGATCGGCCACGCCGGCGTCTCTGACGGGACGCAGACCATTGTCGCCCACTTCGGGACGTCTACTTGGGAGCTGCTGATCGAGCTTGTCCCCAACCGGGTCTACGTGCTGGCCAACAAGCTCGCGCTGGTGAACTACCTGGGGTTCAAGGCCGCAGACGCCTCCAAGGAGGCGGGCAAGTGGTTTTACGTGCCCCCGTCCCAGGTTTACCTGTACTCGGCGCTGGCAGCGGGCTTGACCGTTGCCACGGCTACCACTCCGCTCAACATGGTGGGTGTCGAGACAGTGCTCCCGGCGAGCAAGGTACTTGGGCAAAATGCGATCGGGTTGCGCCAGGTGGTGCATGAGGGTTTGGTTACGGCCACGCAGACCGACTACCTCCGGGCGAGCGGGGCTCCGTTACCGGTCGAAGTGGCCGAGTCGGCAGCTGGCGTGAACATCAAGGTCACCTTCGGCGCATGGGGCGAGGAGCCAACGATCTTGGTGCCGAAGTCCCCTGCGGAGTTCGACAGCCACTGGCTGCTCCACCCGCTGCCGAACTTCTGAACCCGCCGCTTGCCCCGAGCAAGCTCGCTTGCGTTCGCCAACCGTGGCCGTCAAGAAGCCTGGCCGAAAGCTTTGCCGTTGAGGTCGATTATGGTCACATAATCGGACCAGTAACTGACGCCGGACACCCAATTGTCCGCGTCGTCCTCTTCGAGCAGGGGAGCGGAGCCTAGATATTCCTCGATTGTCTTGCCGGCCAGAAGCGCCTCTGTAAGCATGGCCCTGGTTTGGTGGTTCATTTGTTGCCTCCTCTCTCCCTGTGTTTGCGGGGAGCGTGTACTCCTCGCCGTGATGCGCTTCGCGCGGCTGACTTTTGGTTTTATGCCCTTGTTGGGCGGGCAGTTCTCTGATCGGCTGTGCCCGAGGCGACCTTAGGATTTTGCCTGACCGTGGCCCGCCCGTGCCCAAAGCGTGGCCCCCTCCGCCGAGCGATCGAGCTTCTCCGACCGCTCAGCCAGCCCGTGCCGTCCAGGCCAAGAAGTCGTCGAGCGGCCGGGTGTTCACTATGGAAGCGGCGTCCAGCCCGGCCTCGACCGCGATCTGGCAACCGAAATGCAGCCAGGAGAGCTGGCCAGGGGCATGGGCGTCGGAGTCGACGGCAAAGCCGCAACCGGCACTTGCGGCCGCGCGGACCAGTGCGACGGGAGGGTCGAGGCGGTCCGGGCGGGAGTTGATCTCGACCGCGGTGCCGTGGGCCGCACAGGCGCCGAAAACCTCGCTCGGGTCGAAGTCCGACTGCGGTCGGGAGCGGCCGGCGACAAGGCGGCCGGTGCAATGGCCGAGCACGTCCACGAGCGGGTTGCTCACAGCCACCACCATGCGCCGGGTCATCTGGGCGCCCTCCATGCGCAAGGCAGAGTGGACGCTCGCCACCACTACGTCGAGCTCGGCGAGCAATTCGTCTTCCTGGTCGAGCGAGCCGTCCTCGAGGATGTCAACCTCGATCCCGCGCAACAGCCGGAACGGGTGCAGGCGCTCGTTGAGCTCGGCCACCACCTGGAGCTGGCGGCGCAAACTATCCGCGCTCAAGCCGCGGGCCACCTTGAGACGCGGGCTGTGGTCAGTCAGGGCCAGGTACTCGCGACCCAGGTCGGCAGCGGCGCGTGCCATTTCCTCGATCGGGCTGCCGCCGTCCGACCAGTCGGAGTGGCTGTGGCAGTCACCCCGCAGCGCCTCCAGCAAAGCCTGTTCGGCCGGGCCAGCGAGGGAGGGCCCGCGCCCCTCGAGGGAACTCAGGTAATCGGGCACCTCGCCGGCCAGTGCCTGGCTGATAACCGCCGCCGTGGCGTCGCCAATACCTTTGAGGGTTGCGAGCCGGCCCTCTTGGTTGAGCCGTTCCAGTTCTCCGGGTGCCATAGCCTCGACCGTTGCCGCGGCACGACGGAACGCTTGCACCTTATAAGTCGCCGCCCCTTCCGCTTCGAGCAGGAAACCGATGCGCCGGAGCGCTTGGGCCGGGAGCACCGCACAACACTAGGGCGGCGCCCGCCGTAGGCGTTTGGGACCGGTCGCTCACCCAAGCGGCGCCACGCGCGGCGCCGACGAGCGCCCGCCCGGCCACTTTAGGCGCTACATGGGCCGGGCTAGTCTGTCGCTGTACGTCCGCCGCGGTCAATGAGGTAACGGGAGGATCCCATGGCCAAGTACGTAATGTTCTTCACCCTAAAAGGTGCCTCAGTGAAGGGCATGATCGATCGCCCAAGCGATCGGGAGGCCCTCTTTCGTAATCTCCTCTCCGGTGTCGGCGGGACCCTGGAGGCGTACTACTGGATGTTCGGCCATCACGATGGGATGGCAATTTGCGATATCCCGGACTCGATTTCGGTCGTTGCCGTTAGTTTGGCCGTGAGCGGCACCGACGCTTTTGCCCACTTCGAGACGCACGAGCTGATCCCGACGCCGGCACTACAGCAAGCGCTCGAGACCGCGAAAGGCCTGACCTATTTCCCGCCCGGTGGCTGACCATTTATCGAGCCCGGGCGGTACCGGCAGGACCGGCGGGCTGATGTCCCGCCCGAGCCGCGCGACGCCTGGGCGCGCGGTGCCAGAGTAAATTGGCGTGAGCGGCAGGGCGCCGAGCGGCATAGCCGGCGCGAGCGCGTCCCTGATCGGCCGGGATGACGAGCTACAACGGCTGCTGCGCTGGGTGTGCGAGCCCGGGCCGGCGTGCCTGACGCTCGTGGGCGACCCCGGTATAGGCAAAACCAGCCTCTGGGAGGCGGGTTTGGAGCTGGCCACCGTTCAGGGCTACGACGTCCTCGTGGCCCGGACGAGCGAGGTGGAGACGGGCCTTACTTTTGCAGCTCTCGCCGACCTTGTCGACGCCGCCCGCCCCGAGGCGCTTGCCGACCTTCCGCCGCCACAGCACTACGCGCTCGAGGTGGCGTTACGCCGTGCCGGCCCGGCTGAGGCGGCCCCCGAACCCTTCGCCATCGCGGCCGGCCTTTTGTCGCTCGTGCGCTCTCTCTCCGAGCACCGGCGCCTGCTCGTGGCCATCGACGACGTGCAATGGCTGGACCGCGCCTCGGCCGGAGTGCTCGTGTACGCGGCCCGCCGGCTGGCCTCAGGTCAAGTCCGCTTCTTGCTGTCCCGCCGCCCCGGGCGCCGACCGGGGCTCGAACGCGCCTTGGAGCCGGCCGGCGTCGAGCAGGCAGACCTGGGCGCCCTCAGCCTTGGTGCCGTGAGCCGGCTCCTGGTCGAACGGCTCGGCCTAGCCCTGCCCCGCAGGGTGCTGCGCCAGGTCTACGAGACCTCCGCCGGCAACCCGCTGATCGCCATCGAGCTGGGCCGCCTGCTCCAGTTGCAGACCCCCGAGGTGGGCGCCGACCTGCCCCTGCCCGACCTGGCCGAGGACATATTCGGCCCCCGGCTGGAGGGCTTGCCCGAACGGCTGCGGCGCCCCCTGCTGGCCGTCTCGCTCAGCGCCGGGCTGAGCGCGGCGGAGCTGGCCAAGCTCGTCGGTCCGCTATCGGTTGAGGACGCCCACGCTGCGGGGTTGATCATGGTCCAAGGTCTGCGCGCGCGTCCTGCCCACCCCCTGTTGGCGGCGGCGGCGCGCCGGATGGCACCGGCCTCCGAGCGCCGGCAGCTGCACCTCGAGCTGGCCGCCGCCGTCGCTGACCCCACGCTTCGGGCCAAGCATCTTGCCATGGCCGCATTGGGGCCGGACTCCGAGTTGGCGGCCGAGCTGGCCGAACTGGCGAGGGCCGAGTCTCAGCGGGGAGCTGTGCAGGATGCCGAGGAGCTGGCTGCCCACGCCCTCCGCCTGACCTTCCTGGACGACGCGGAAAGGCCAGCGCGCTTGCTCGAACTGGCCCGGTACCACCTGTCGTCGGGCGATGTGCCGCGCGCTACGGACCTTTTGAACGCCCACTTGGACGACCTGGCACGCGGCCGTGACCGGGCGCGGGCGTACCTCATGTTGGGTGAGTGCGCCGATGTCACCGGGGAGGCTCGTTATGTCCAACAGGCGTTGGCGGAGGCGGGTGATGACGCCGAGCTCAGGGCGTTGGCGCTCGCCCGCAAGGCCACCATCCTGGCGGTGGACCGGGTGGAGGACATCTCGGAGGCCGAGGACCTGGCGGAGCAGGCGATGAACGCGGCCAGGCTTGCCGGGCCGCAGGTCGTGCACCAGGTCCGCCCCGCTCTGGCTTGGGCGCGCATATTGCAGGGGCACGCCATTGACGAGCTCGTGGCGGACGCAGCGCCAGAGGCGCACGGCCTTCACCCCTACGAGGGCTGGGTGGACCGCACCGTTGGCATCCACGCTGCCTTCCGGGGCGAGCTGGGCACCGCCCGCCGTCTGTTCCAGCGCCTTCTGGCGGTGGCCGACCAGCGTGGTGAGGTCCGCTCGGCGCTTGTGCTGAACGTGCAGCTGTGCGAGCTCGAACTGCGGGCGGGCGACGTGCTCGCCGCGGGGGTCGTCCTGGAAGCCGTCGAACAATGGTCGGCGCTCGAAGAGTTCGCCCAGTGCCGTGCTCGCCTCGGTGCCATGCGGGCGGCCGTCGCGGGCGACGTCGCCGAGGCGGGCCGCCTGGCCGCGAGCGTGCTGAAAGACCCGGCGGGTCGGGAACCGTCGGCATGGGACCGCTTGGAGGCCGAACGGGCGCTCGGGCTCGCGCGCCTCCTGGGCCACGACGCCCCGGGGGCAGCTGAGCTCCTGCAGGGTGTATGGGAGCACACCTTGCGCCACCACGTCGACGACCCCGGTGCCTTCCCGGTGGCACCCGACCTGGTGGAGGCGCTACTTGCGGCCGGCGAGGAACAGGGCGCGAGGGAGGTGGCGCGCGTGCTGGCCCAACGGTCCGAGCGCCTCGCTCACCCGTGGGGCCTGGTCACAGCAGAGCGCTGCCGGGCGCTCGTCGAGCTAGCCGGAGATTACCGGGAGCAGGCGGCGGAGGCATTGGAAGGGGCCGCCCGCAGCTACCAGGCCATGGGAGCTGGCTTCGACCAGGCCCGCTCGTTGCTTGCCCTTGGCAGGGCGGGCCGGCGCCACAAGAAGCGTTCTGTTGCCCGTCAAGCCCTTGAGTCTGCCGCCGGGACGTTCGAACGTATGGCTTGCCCTGGGTGGGCGGGCGAAGCGCGAGAGGAGCTGGCCCGGGTGAGCGGCCGCCGTTCCGCGGCCGAGGACGAATTGACCCCGAGCGAGCGCAAGGTTGCCGAGCTGGCCGGAAGCGGGCTGTCCAACAAGGAGATCGCCGGGCAGCTCTTCGTCAGCGTGTACACCGTCGAGGCGCACCTGAGCCACGCTTATGCCAAGCTCGGTGTGCGCTCGCGGTCTCAGCTTGCAGGCCGGTTGGGCGGTGCCGGCTGAACTCACGTCGGCCCGGTGCGCCGGACGTCGCACCGGGTGCACCGGTCGCCCACCGGTCAAACGGGTCGCAAAGGCCGTAGGGGTCGCAAAGGTCGCACTGGTCGCAAGGGTCGCACTGGCGTAGCGGCGCGCCCAGTTCAGCTCGGCCCGTTCGCATGCTCCCAGCCCAATGATTCCAGTTTCCCGTAATTTCGCCTCTGCCGGGCCTGCCGTATCGTCTTGGCTGTGCCCGAGTTCCTGGTCGAGGTCTATTACCCCCGCTCGGCGCCGGCCAGCACCGTCCCCGGTCCTGCCGAGGTCGCCGCGGCAGCCGAACAACTGAGCAAGGAGGGCCTAGCCGCCCGTTTGGTGCGTTCGCTCTTCGTGCCCGACGACGAGACCTGCTTTTACCTGTTCCAGGCCGAGTCGATAGAGGTCGTCCGCGAGGCGGCGCGCCGCTCCCAACTGCGTTGCGACCGCGTTGCCGAGGTCGGCTCCGACTGGACGCCCTCGGGCATCCTTTGAGCCTCTCCCGGTACCGGTAAGAAAGGTTCGCCTGCAATGCCTGCCCGGACCGTTGCTGGCACCGTCAGCTCGTCGCGACCGAGACAGCTTTGCATTGACCCGGGCGAGGCCGCGCCGGAACTGACGGCGCGGGCGGCGCTAGGCCGCTCCGGCTGGTCGGGGGCGAGCGTCGGGACACTGGTGGAGCGGGCCAGGCGCGACGACATGGGCGCGTGGTCAGAGTTGGTCGCTCGCTTCAACGGCATGATCGCCGCTGCCGCCCGGCGTTACCGGCTGGTCCCGGCCGATGTCGCCGAGGTCCAGCAGGCGACCTGGTTGCTGCTGCTTGTCAACCTGCACCGCATCGAGCAGCCCGAACGCGTGGGGGGATGGCTGGCGACCACCGCTCGACGGGAAAGTCTCCAAGTGCTGCGCAGGGCCTGCAGGTACTCCCCCCGAGCCGCCGCCGTCTTCGCCGACCTGCCTGACCACCACTTACCCGAACCGGACGCTCGCCCCATAGCCGAGGAGCGCGAGGCCGTGCTGCGTGCCGCCTGGGCGAGGTTGCAGCCGCGGTGCCAGCACCTGCTCTCGCTGCTCATCGCCGATGACGAGCGCATCGGTTACCGCGACATCTCGGCGTTGCTGCGCATGCCGGTCGGCAGCATCGGGCCGACGCGGGGCAGGTGCCTCGAGCACCTCCGGCGCCTCGTCGAACAGGAGGGCATGACCAGCATCTGAGGGCGGCGCGTTAGCTTGCTGTCATGAGCAGGTCAGGCGCTCCTCCCGGCGCGGTGCGAGCCGGCGTCGACGTCGGGGGCACCTTCACCGACTTGGCGATCGTCGCTGGGCCCACCATAAGGCTGGCTAAGGTCCCGTCTACGCCGCAAGACCAGTCCCGGGGCGTGATGGCTGCGCTCAGCGCCGCCAGGCTCGCCGGAGACGAAGTGGACGTGCTCTCCCATGGCACGACGGTGGCCACCAACGCCTTGCTGGAGCGGCGCGGGGCGCGCACCGCGCTGCTCACGACGGAGGGTTTCCGGGACGTTGTCGAGATCGGCCGCCAAGCGCGGCCGGCGCTCTACGACTTGACTCGCCCGCCACCACCCCCGCTGGTAGGCCGCGAGCAACGCTTCACCGTACGCGAGCGGACGGGACCGGAGGGCGAGCTCGTCCCCCTGGACCAGGCCCACCTGGAACGCGTCATCGAAGACATCCGCGCCGGCGAGTTCGAAGCGGTGGCGGTCTGTTTCCTCTTTTCCTTCCTCGACTCTGGGCATGAACGAGCGGCCGCCGCGGCTCTGTCCTGCGCGCTGCCCCAGTTAAGGGTGGCGCTTTCGAGCGACGTGCTCCCTTTGGTGCGCGAGTACGAACGCTTTTCGACCACGCTCGCCGACGCCTACCTGGGGCCCGTGCTCGAAGGCTACCTAAGCGAGCTCGGGCGGCGCCTGGGCGCTGGAGGTTTCCCCCAACCCGTCGTCATGCAGTCCTCGGGCGGCGTGACCAGCCTCGAGGCTGTCACACGGCGGCCGTCGTCGTGCGTCCTGTCAGGCCCCGCGGCTGGTGTCGTGGGGGCCACTTTCGCTGCCGCCGGCAGCGGCTTCGAAGACGTGCTCACCTTCGACATGGGCGGTACGAGCACCGACGTTGCCTTGGTCGTGGGGGGCGAGGTGCAGGCCACCACCACCGCCGTCATTGCCGGAGTGCCGGTCCACCACCCGATGGTGGACATCCATACGATCAGCGCCGGCGGGGGGTCGTTGGTGTGGGCGGACGGCGGCGGGGCCTGGAGGGTCGGCCCGCGATCGGCCGGAGCACGGCCGGGGCCGGCCTGCTACGGCCTCGGTGGGACGGCGGCGACCATTACAGACGCCGACCTCTACCTCGGTTACCTCGCCGACGGCGCCAGGCTCGGAGGCTCCGTGGTCCTCGACAGGGCCCGGGCCGAGGGCGCTCTCCAGTCTGCGGGCGCGACGGTGGGGCTCTCCCCCCTGGAGGCCGCGCTGGGTGCGTTGCGGGTGGCCGAGGCTGAGATGGCCCGTGCGTTGCGCGTGGTGAGCACCGGGCGGGGTGCCGACCCGCGCCGTTTCGCCCTGGTGGCCTTCGGGGGGGCCGGGGCCATGCACGCTTGCCATCTGGCCGAGGAGCTCGGTGTTGGCACCGTTTTGGTGCCGGCTGCCGCCGGCGCCCTCAGCGCGCTCGGGCTAGCAGTGTCGGACGTGCGCCGTGACTTAGCGGTGGCGTTCCTGTCCTCCTTGCCCGAGCTCGACGTGGGCGCCATGGGCGCCGCCTTCGAGGCCCTCGAGCACCGGGCCTGCGCCGAGCTCGGGCGGCCAGAACTGCGGCGGGCCGCCGACCTGCGTTACACGGGCCAGTCGTTCGAGCTCACAGTGCCGGCGGGTGACCCGGGGCGTTTGGGCGACAACTTCGCGGCTGCCCATCGGCGCCGCTACGGCTTTGACTTGCCGGGCGAGGTGGTCGAGGTCGTGGCCATCAGGGTGACGGCCACGGTGCGGGTGCCCAAGCCTGCGCTCGCCGGGCCCCGTCGCATGCGGGCCGAGCCGGTAACTCGTCGTACCGCTTTCTTCGACGGCTCCTGGGCCGAGGTGCCGGTGTTCTCCCTGGAGGCCGGGCAGGCGCTCGGACCGGCCAGCCGCGGCCCGGTTCTCGTCGAGCTGCCCGGCGCCACCTGCGTCGTCCAGCCCGGGTGGAGGGTGGCCAGTGACGAGGCGGGGGCGCTCGTAATGGAGATGTCGTGAACGCCACGACCGGTGCCGCGGCCGGCCGCCTCGACCCGGTGAGCCTTTCCGTGCTGGTGAGCGCTCTGGCGGCGATAGCCGAAGAAATGGGTGCGGTCCTCGTGCGGAGCAGTTACTCCTCCAACATAAAAGAGCGCCGTGACTGCTCGTGCGCTCTTTACGACGCCGACGGCTGCCTGGTCGCCCAGGCTGAGCACATACCGGTGCACCTGGGCGCCATGCAGGAGTCAGTGCGGGTTGTGCGCGAGCGTGCGGCCGGTCCGGGCGACGTGTTCGTCCTCAACGACCCCTATGCAGGGGGCACGCACCTCCCGGACATCACCATGGTCAGCCCGGTCGACTACGAGGGGGAGGTGATCGGTTATGCGGTCAACCGAGCGCACCACTCAGATGTCGGAGGAATGGCCCCGGGCTCGATGCCCAGCAGTTCCCGCTCGATCTACCAAGAAGGCCTCGTTGTCCCGCCCGTGCGATTGGTAAAGGCGGGTGAGCTCTGCGGCGACGTGCTCGACCTTGTGCTCGCGAACGTGCGCACACCCGCCGTGCGCCGTGTGGACCTGCTCGCGCAGGTGGCGGCCAACGCTGTTGGGGCGGAGCGCATGCGTGCCCTCGTGGCCCGTTATGGCTGGGACTTCGTCGAGCGGGCATGCAAGGAGGTGATCGCTTATGCCGAACGGCGCACCCGCCAAGCGCTGCTGGCCCTCCCCGAAGGCACCTACAAGGCGAGCGGGGAGCTGGAAGGCGACGGGGTGGAGCCCGGGGACATACCGGTTGAGGTGGCTGTCAGCGTGTACCGGGGCACCGTCACGGTCGACTTCGCCGGCACCTCAGGCGCCGTCGCGGGCAACGTCAATTGCCCCCGCTCGGTTACCCTTTCCGCCTGCCTGTTCGCCCTGCGGTGCGCCCTCCCAGAGGACATACCGGTGAACGCGGGGGTGGCCGCGGCGCTAGAGATATTGCTGCCGCCCGCCTGCCTGCTCGATGCCCGCGCCCCGGTGGCGGTGGTGGCCGGCAATGTCGAGACCAGCCAGCGGGTGGCCGACGTCGTGCTCGCCGCCCTCGGGCAAGTTGTGGAGCTGCCGGCGGCCGGGCAGGGCACGATGAACAACCTCATCATCGGCGGCCCGACCTGGAGCTACTACGAGACCATCGGTGGCGGCCAAGGGGCCCACTCGGGCGGCGACGGCGCTTCCGGGGTGCACGTCGGCATGACCAATACCCTCAACACACCGGTCGAGGCGCTGGAGCTCGAGTTCCCCGTGCGGGTGGAGAGCTACCAGTTGCGCTACGGCACCGGCGGTCTGGGCCGGTACCGGGGGGGAGACGGGACCGAACGACGCCTGCGCGTCCTCGAGCCGGCGAGCGTCTCGATCATCGCCGACCGGCGCCGCCACCGGCCCGCCGGCAAGCACGGCGGGGGAGACGGGGCCTGCGGCGAGAACCTGGTCGATGGGCTGCTCGTGGCGCCTAAGTTCAGCGCCGAGCTCCAGGCCGGCCAAGTGGTCGCCGTCCTGACACCTGGGGGCGGGGGCTACGGGCCGGCACCTCGGCCAGCCTCCGGACCACCCTCGCAAGCTGGCGGTCCGGCTTCCTAAGCTCGACGCCCGCGCTTTAGGCTCTGCCGGGGATGGCGCACGACCCTGGTAGCTCCGCCCTTCCCGTGGCCGGGCGGTACTCGAGAGCTGCCATGCCGGCCGCGACGACCGGGGCACCCGCCGGCGACGCAGAGCTGGCGGCGACCACCCCTGCTGGCCCGCGCGGGCGCCCGCTCCCCCAGGCGTGGTGGGCTGGCATGGCCCACGCCGCCTCGTTGCTGGCGGCGTTCGCGTTCTGGCTGTCGCTCGGGCGCGGGCTGTGGTTCTTCCAGGACGACTGGGACTTCCTGGAGCGCCGCGGCCTTGGTTACGCACCCGGCAACCAACGCAGTCTGTGGTTCGCTCACAACGAGCACTGGTCCACCCTGCCTATCCTGCTCTGGCGCGCTTTGTACAGCGTGTTCGCGCTCGGCACCTACTGGCCGTACCTCGTGTGCTTGCTCCTGGTGCAGCTGGCGGTGATGCACCTGATCTGGCGCTGGTGCCGGAGAGCAGGCTGCGACCCCTGGGTGGCGTTCGCGGCCGCAGCACTCGTCGGGCTCATGGGGGCCGGGGCATCGGACTTCCTCTCCGCCTTCCAGGTCACCTTCGTCGGCTCGGTCATGTTCGGCCTCATCGCCATCGACCTCATCGAGCGGGTGGACCAGCGCCGGGACGTGGCGGCTTCGCTCGCGCTCCTTGCCAGCTTGATGTGCTCGACCGTCGGGGACGCGATGGTGGCCGGGACAGCCGTCCTGCTCTTTGCGCGGCGACCGGCGCGCAGGGCGGCGGTCGTCCTGGCGCTGCCGGTCGCCAGCTACGCCATCTGGTTCGCCTTCCTCGGGCGCCCTTCGGTGAGCGCCCCGACCGACCATTTCACCTTCTCCACGCTCAGTACGTTGCCCGGGTACATCTGGTTCGGGCTCTCGACGGGCCTTGGCACCACCTTCAATTACGTCGATGCCGGCGCGGCCATCCTCGTCGGCCTCGCCGCCTGGGTGATATGGCACATGCGCGCCCTGTGGCAGGAAGCCCCGTCGGCTCTCGGCCTGTGCGCAGCATCGGTCTGCTTCTGGGCACTCGCCGGCCTCGGCCGGGACACAACAGCGGGGGCGTCCACCGCCGTCATCTCGCGGTACGTCTTCGTCGGGACCGCTGTCTTGCTGCCGGTCATCGCCAAGCTGCTCAGTTCAGCCTCCGCCCATCCCGCGGCGCGGCTCACCGTCGTCACCGTCCTGCTCGGGACCGTGCTCGGCAACATCGGCCAGGCCCAGACCGCCGCGACCGCTAGCGTCGCCCAGGAGACCACCCTCAAAGTGGCGCTGGCCGGGGCGGCGCGCCTGCTCGCCCAGGGCGTGCCCGACGTGTCCGGCCCGGACGCGCCCCCCGTGGGCCTCTACCCGTCGCTGTCAGCAGCCACGGTCGCGCGCCTGTACCGCTCAGGCGTACTGCCGCGGCTGGCGGTTAGCCCGGTTGACCTTGCCAACAGCCGGGCCCTGCTCGCGCTGGGGACCTGGAACGGCCGGCGTACCGCCCTGCTCGACCACCCCCTGTTCCGCGGGCGCTTCCGGGTTGTGAACACGATTGACGGCATCGTCGCCCGGCAGGGGCCCGGCTGCGTATCGGTGGCACCCGAGACCCTCAGCCCTGCCATGCAGGTCTGGCTGCGCATGGCCCCCGGCCCGAGCTCGGCATCGGTCGAGCTGAGCGCCGCCCCAGCGTCGCCCGGCCTGACCAACTATGTCGGGGCGCTGCTTGTGCCTTACTCCGGCCCGGCGGCGCACGCGCCCGTGCAGCTGGTCGTGCCGAACAACGGCACCGGGTACCTGAGCGACGACGACAACCGTGCCGAAGTCGTGCTCATCTGGGACATCGGGACACCTTTGTTGCTCTGCGGCCTGGCCGGCGCCGGGGGCTGAGGCCCCGCACCAGGCGCGTATCATGGGCGGACGCCCGACGACCTGGAACCCGCGCTCCTCGATGACGTGGACCAGCTGCTGGAGCGCTGGCGGGTGCGTTACGCCGGGCGCCCCGCGGCCGAGCTGCGCCGCCTTGTACTGCTTTCGCTCGAGCGGGAGCAGATCGTCGCGGTCGCCTACCGGGAGGAAGCGGTGGCCGGCCGGGTCGCCGGACTGGACATCGACAAGGATGCCAAGGACTTGGTCCGCCAGGCCCTGGTGTGGATCTGGAAGGACGAGCAGCTCCACGCCGAGTACATCCGGGGGGCACTGCTGCGGGCCAAGGGGGCTGCGGCCAAGGTCATCGTTTACGGCCGTCAGCTTCAAGGCGCGCTGTCGGGTTGGACATCGGCCACCTCAAATCACCGCGACCCGAGGACGGCCCCGTTCCGGGCCGGTGCGGCCGGCGCTCTCGTCGTGCTCGGGCGGGTCAGCGGCCAGGTGCCGGCCGTGCTGCAACGCGAGCTCCACTTCCAGACCTTCCGTCACTACTGCCGGCTCAACGTCGCCCTCGAGGCCAGCGCGGAACGTGCCTACCGCCGGGTGGTCGAGCTCTGCGACGACCCGGCCGAACGAGCCGCCTTCGAGGCCATCCGGCTCGACGAGGCACGCCACACCGAGGCGTTCAACGTGCTGGTGGACGAGCTGACCGAAGACGACCGGCTGGCGCGCCCCGACGGCGGTGCCCGGCTCGCTGAACGCCTGGCTGCCATCAGCCCTTGGTTCATCCCGGCCGACCTGCGAGCTGCGCTGCCGTTAGGGGAAGGGCCGCCGGCCAACGGGGCAGGCAGGCGGCGGACCTTCGGCTCGCGCCGGCGCGTGGTCGCCCGCCACGGAGCCCCGGGAGCGCCCGTGGCGAGCAAGCGGAGGCTCCTCGAAGAGTGCCTGGACGGCGCCGGTCTCGGGGAAATGGCGGCCGGCGCGGCCACCGCGGCCGTTCGGGTGGCCTTCATGCTTGGCTATGACCGGCGGGACACTTCCAACGTGACCAGCCCGGAGCTGGTCGAAATGCTGGCGTCGTACCTGCGCCGCCACGGCGTCGGGGATGTGGCCGTGCTCGAGGCACCCACCGTTTACGGCAACAGCTACGCCCACCGGTCGGTTGCCGAAGTCGCCGCCTACTTCGGTTTCTCTTCGGACATGTACCGGGTGGTGGACATCAGCGAGGACCTCGAGCCCTTTACCTTCGAGCGCGGGTTCGTCGAGCACGCCATCAGTTCCACGTGGTTGGCGGCCGACCTGCGCGTGGTCGTACCCAAGCTGCGTACCGCACCGACCGATTTCGCCCATCTCAGCCTGTGCACGCTCGAAGGCAGTACGGGACGCATCGACGAGACCGTCTACGCCGGCCGGCAGCTCGACTACCGCTCGGCCACCATGATGCTGCTCGACGTCGCTCCCCCCGACTTCTCTCTCGTCGACGGATGGGACCCGGTGGCGGACGGGCCGTTTGGGGTGATGGGCTGCCACCGTCCCGCACACGTACGGCACCTGTACGCCGGAGCCGATGCTCTCGCCGTGGACGAGGTTGTGCTGGCCGACCTGGGTGTGCGCGATCCGAGGCGGGCGCCGGTGCTGCGCCGGGCCTACCACTGGTTCGGGATCGACCCCGGCCCGGTTGAGGTGGAAGGCAAGCGAGCCGACCTGCACGCGGAGCTTCGAGGTGCGCACGCGTCGCCCTGGTGGCGGGCGATCGGGCTCTTGTCCGACCCGGTGTACACCTATCTCAGTCAGCGAGGGGCCGTCTTCGTCCCCGCCCTCGACAGAGCTGCCTTCCCGGCTCTGGGACCGGCCAGCCCATTTGTGCGCTCCGTGCAATGGGCCACCCAGCGGGTCTTTGGTCTCCGCCCAGCCCCGAGGTCTGCGGCCGGCACATGCGCTTAGGCGGTCCGGGTCGGTGGGTGGCGTACGACTGGGAGCTGGCCGGGCGCGGGATGTGGGAAACCCTCAGGCAGGGCCGCACGGCTGCCCGCGCCCTCGCCATCTCGGACAGCCGGGCGCTCGTGCGCTCCCTGTTCCTCGCTTCGGCCGTCGGCTCGGGCCTGCTCGAGCACTTGCGCGTGCGGCCGACGGCGGCCGAGCTCGCCGAGCGGTGCGGGTTCAGCCGGCCTGAGCGCCTCCTTGCGTGGCTGGAAGTCGGGGCCGAGGTGGGTGAGCTGGGCTCGGTACGCGCGCGTGCTGGGCGGGACGAGCGTTTCCGCTTGAAAGGGCGCCGCGCCCGCGCCTTGGCGGGCGGCGACAGGCTGCTCGAAGCCCACTACCGCTCCATGCTGGAGTACCAGGTAGGGCCCTATAGCGAGCTGCTCGCGTTGCTGAGCGAACAACCAGGGACCGGCCGCGACGACCTGAGCCGCTACGCGGGCGACATCGCCGAGGTCTCCCTGGCAGCGGAGCCGTTCGTGGCCGCTCTGGTGGCGTGTAGCGTGCGCCGCGTCGCGCCCGACCGCGCCCTGGACATCGGTTGTGGGAGCGGAGCGTACTCCGAAGCCGTCCTGCGCAGTTCGCCCACCGTCCAATTGGACGGGCTCGACATGTCGGACGAGGTGGTGCGCCGGGCGCAGGGCCGGCTCTCTCGTGCCGGCTTGGCCTCGCGTGCCCACCTCGAGGTCGGCGAGGCGCGCCAGTGGTTGGCCGGGGCCGCACGTGACGGTAGGCGATACCAGCTGGTCATGCTGCTCAACAACGTGTACTACTTTGCCCGTCCCGATCGTCCGGCGCTTTATGGCCTGGTCCGGGACGTGATCGCGCCGGGTGGCGAACTGGTAGCGGTGAGCATGGACGCACCTGGTTCGGTGGCCGCCGCCCACCTCAACTTCATGCTCCGGTGCCAGGCGGGGGACGCCTCCCTACCCCGGCCGGGCGAGCTGGCTGGGGACCTTGTCGCCGCTGGTTATGACGTCGTCGAGGAGGCTCGCCTCGTCCCTGGGCAACCTTTCACCGGTGTGCGGGCGCGGCCGCGCAAAGCTTCCTAGCGGCGGCTCTTCAGGGCGGCGGTCTTCGGGGCGGCGGCTATTCAGGGCGGCGGCTATTCAGGGCGGCGGTCCTCAGTGCGGGCGCCTCAGTGCGGGCGCCTCAGTGCGGGCGCCTCAGCGCGGGCGCCGCTCCCTCAGCGTGCCGTTACCAGCGTTGCTCCCGGCCCTCCCGGTGTCTCACCATGCTCGTACACCTCGGAGGCAGGACCGACGATCAACGGGTCCGGCGTGCCGACCACTTCGGGGTCCTTGTCGGGATAGTCGAACAATCCCAGGACATAGCGCATCGCGCCGATACGAGCGCGCTTTTTGTCGTTGCTCTTCACCACCGTCCACGGCGCCCAGGGCGTGTCGGTCTTGACGAACATGGCTTCCTTGGCGACGGTGTACGCATCCCAGCGGTTGAGCGAGGCGAGGTCGGTAGGCGAGAGCTTCCACTGGCGCACGGGGTCGATGCTGCGGATGAGGAACCGGGTGCGCTGTTCGGAGCGCGACACCGAGAACCACAACTTCACCAGGTAGGTGCCGTCCTCGACCAGCAGCCGTTCGAGTTCAGGCGCCTGGCGCATGAACACCTGGTACTCCTCTTCACTGCAAAAGCCCATCACCCTTTCGACGCCTGCCCGGTTGTACCAGGACCGATCGAAAAGGACGATCTCCCCATTTGAGGGGAGGTGCGCGATGTAGCGCTGGAAATACCATTCTCCCTGCTCGCGCTCGTTCGGCTTTTCGAGGGCGACAACGCTTGCACCACGAGGGTTGAGGTGCTCGGTGAAGCGTTTGATGGTGCCTCCCTTGCCCGCCGCGTCCCGGCCTTCGAACATGATCATCAGCCTGCGGCCCTCGTTCTTGACCCAGTTCTGCAGCTTGAGCAGCTCGATCTGGAGGAGGCGTTTTTCGGCCTCGTACCCGGGCCGGGGCAGGCGCTCGTCGTAGGGGTAACCCTCGCGCCATGTGTCCACGAGGCGGCCGTCGCGCCATCGCAGCACCGGCTCGTCCTCGTCCTCGGTCTCATCCAGCACGAGCTGGTCAAGGTGGTGTGACAGGTCGAGGTCGAGGTCGAGCAAGGCGGCGCCGTCACTGTGGTCCTCACCAGCTCGCGTACCAGCCTCGCTCACGGCTCGCCCGAGCCCTCGTGCGGACAGTTGGTCAGCAGCGTCACGTCACTCAGAGTAGGCGAACCTCGCGCCGAGCTCGCTGGGACGCCGCCCCCTGCATGGCTGGCATCATGGCCCCGGCCTGGGCTCGGTCGGCTCCCCCTCGGTGCCGGCCTCGTCGCTCGTCTCGGTGCTCGCCTTCGGGCGGACCTCCGTGCTTGCATCGGGACCGGCCTCGGTTCTGGTGCTCGTCTTCGGGCGGACCTCCGCGCTCGCCTCGGGGCCGGCCTCGGTTCTGGTGTGCGTCCCCGCCGCAGGCGACAGGAGCGTGCCGCAGCGCGAGCAGTACAGCACGGTCGCCCGCACGGCACCCTCTTCACTCTCCAGCTCGTCCGGTGGTACGGCAATGATCCTGTAGCGCGCGGACTCCGACAGTTCCGCGCGGCACCAGTTGCAGCGTGGCCCCGAGTTGAGTGGCGTTGCGGCGCTCGCCTCGGGTTGCGCGCCACGGCTCGTCCCTCCTGGTCCTGGGAGCAGCCGTATGACCTCCTGGCGCACGCGCGCCAGGTCGGCACCTGAGGCGACCAGGATCTGGGCCGCGAGCCCCTCACCCTCGCGTGCGATCCCGAGCAGGATGTGCTCGGTGCCTATATAGGTGTGGCCCAGCTGGAGTGCTTCGCGCAGGGACAGTTCGAGGACCTTCTTCACCCGAGGGGTGAAGGGAGGCGATCCCACGGAGGTGGTCGCCGAGCCGATCGCCGCCTCGACTTTCGCCCGGGCGTCGGAGAGGGATATGTCGAGCGCAGTCAGCGCCTGGGCGGCGACGCCTTCGCCCTCACGCAGCATGCCGAGAAGGACGTGCTCGGTACCGATGAAGTTATGGTTGAGCAGGCGGGCTTCTTCCTGGGCGAGGACCAGTACCCGGCGGGCCGCGTCGGTAAAGCGTTCGAACATCCCACTCCGTAGCATCGCGCACACCTCTTATGGCAGCAGTGCACTCCCGGCTCCGGGCCTGCGCAAGAGGCTGTTTTCTCGAGGCACGCGGGCGGCTTTCTCGAGGCTCGCAGGCGGCTTTCTCGAGGCTCGCAGGCGGCCGCCACGAGATCGGTTGCCGGGCGGGGCTTGGGCCGCTTCGACCCGCTGTGAGACCCATCCAGGGGACGGCCAGGCGGGGGGGCGCCGCGGCTCAGCGCGCGAGCTGGCTAAGGGCTGCTCTGAGCTCGCTAAGGACGCGGCGTCCGTCATGGGCGATGTCACGCCAGGTATAGACGAGGACCTTGGTACCGGCTAAGGCCACTCGGTTGCGCCGGCGGGAGTCCTCGACCATCTGCTCGGCGCCCTGGTGGTAGGCGTACCCGTCGACCTCCATGGCCAGTCCGGGCGCGAGGACAATGTCCAAGCGGTAGTTCAGCTCGCCGCCGGTCTCCTGTTCGATGGCGAGCGGCTTGATGCCGCCCCGGTCGAGCAACTGCAGGGCCATGCGCTCTAGTACGCTCAGGTCCCCTTTGGTGCAGTGGCCCCGCCACCCGAGCGCCCGGCGTAGCGGTCCGCAGCCGGGACGCCCCTGACGAGCGAGCCTTTCGAGTTCAGCACTAAGCCCGGCGACGGTTACCAACTTGCTTGCCAACGCTCGGTCGAGTACCTGGTCGAGCTCTTCAGGCGTGACCACCCCGGCCACGTCGAGGATCGTCCGCAGCGGGTTGGTGCACGGGATGCGGCTGCGGATGGCAACCGGGGCCGGGTAGTCCCGTGGCCGGTGTACGTCCCCCCGGTTCGTGCGCGCCGAGCGGCCCCGGGCAACGATGACCGCATGTCGCTCCGGTGGCTCGGCCAACCGCCAGAGCCACGCGGCGGACAGGTGTGACGCCAGCGCCTCAGGTCCCGCTCCCAGGCACAGCACCATCAACGCCTGCTCGGGGGTGAGCGCCGAGCCGCCCAAGCGCACCACCGTGCTGCCGACTTCCTCCCATTCGCCGCATGCGACCCGCAGGCGCACCTGGTGCCTGGTCACCCCGATCGCGCGCAACTGGGAGCGGCTGGTCACGCCGTACTGGTCGCGGAAGCGCCGGGCGACCTCACGCACCATTGACGCTTTCATGTAGTTTTATGTTACATAAGTATCTGTCAATGTACAAGTCCGCGGAAGATTTGGGTGCAGGAGGGGAACTCGTCGCGCTGGCGTTAGTCCTGGCAACGCTGGCATGCCCAAAACCTCCAAGCGCGACCAAAAAGCGTTGGGTCGGGGCACCGCGAACGCTCTGAGTAGTGGCACTAGCTCACATGGTGCCGGTGGGCGGGCCCAAAGCCTGCCGTTGGGCGAGCTACAGGACCGAGGACCTCCGCCGTGGCCTCGCCCTGCGAGGCCAGTCCCCGCACCCGTTCCCCACGGTCTCGCGCTTGTGCTAGTCCGCCGCGGTAGTAGTCGTCACAGTTGCGGTTGTCGTCGTGCCGGCCGTCGTGGTGGTCCCTTGCGTCGTGGTCGTCCCGGCCGTCGTCGTGGTCGCTGCGGTGGTGCTCGTCGAGGCCCGTGTGGTGGTGGTGGTGGGCCCGGCGTGAGTAGTCGTGGTGGCGGCCGCCGTTGTCGTGGTCGTGGCGTGGCTCGTCGTAGTAGTGGGCGCTGTGGTCGTGGTCGTCGCCTTGGTCGTAGTGGTCGTGGCCTTGGTCGTCGTCGTGGTGGCTTTGCTCGTCGTGGTCGTGGCCCCAACCGTCGTGGTCGTCCCCTCGACCGTGGTGGTGGTCCCCCCCGTCGTGGTGGGCGCCGGCGCGGTAGTCGTGGCATATGTTGGCGGCGGGGGGGGCGGGCCTTGTACCACGGGTGTGGTCGCCGTCGTGGTCGAGGTCGCAACCGTCGTAGTGACTGCGGTGGTTGCGCTGGTCGTGCTCGTTGCGGCGGTCGTGGTGGCGGTCGGCGAACGGGTCGCCGTCGTGGTCGTTCGCGCGCTACTTGGAGAGGGCCTGGTGGCGGTTGTAGGTACGGGCGCCGGGTGGGGGGCGGCCTTGTGGCGCCGGGGCTTGCCCTTACTGCGGTGCGCCGTGGTGGGCGGCGTAGCTACGAGCGGGTGAGTGGTCGTCGTACGTGGTGGTGCCGCAGCCGATCGGTTCTTGTGCGCGCCCACGCTGTCCTTGGCGTGGGCCTTGTGGCGTGGCGGAGCTGGCGTCTGTCGGCGCACTGCCGAGGTGGTCGTCGTAGTCGGCCTGGCCGCTTTGGGATTGCGCACCACGTGGGCGGGGCGCGCCGCCTTTGTCCCGGAGTGGTGCTGATGCCCTGACACCCCACTGCCATGGCCGCGATCGCCGGCCCCGCGGCGGCTGCCCAAGCTGCCCGTGCCATTCCTGCCACCGCCCTCGTGGCGACGGTGCGTGCTGCCGGTACCGTTCCCGGCTCCGGGCGCATGGACGCGCCCGCGCCCGGGCACGCCTAGGCCGACCTTCTTGCCTCCCGCACCGGCAACTGTGCTTCCCGCGCGGCCCTTGTTGCTGCCACCGCCCACCTTGTTGCTGCCACCGCCCACCTTGTTGCTGCCCCCGCCGACCTTGTTGCTACCACCGCCAGGCTTGTTGCTACCACCGCCGACCTTGTTGCTACCACCGCCAGGCTTGTTGCTGCCACCGCCGGACTTGCTATCACTGGGGCCGGCGCTCTGGCCGCTCGACCGCGTGCCGTTACCGCCGGCAGCCTGGCTCCCTGTCGCCCCACCCGCAGCACGGCCGCCGGGCGAGCCGGCGCGGTCAGCAGCCCCCGAGGGCGGGCCCGCGTGACGGGGCACATGCTCGGTCGTCGACGGCAGCGAGGGTGAGCGGGCCAGGTGCCCTCGGGCCGTGCCCGCGCCACCCTGGTGGCCTGCCGAGACGGGCTTGGGCCGGTGCGCCGAGCGGCGCGACCTGGTTGTCGTCGTCGGGCGCGACGTGGTCGGTGTAGTGGTGGTGGCCTCGTGCGCCGACGGCGTCGACGCCTTGGGCGGAGGAGGCAACGCCGTACTGAGCGAAGCGGCCAAGCTGCGCAGGTCACTCCGCAAGAGGCTCAAGGTGGCCGGTGCTTTAACTTGGTGGTTGGAGGCGACCCGGTAGTACACGCCCGCCAGGGTGTCGAAATGGGCCACGCGTTGCGCTTGGGTCTCACCGCGGGGTGGCTCGAACAAAGGCAACAGGCCGCCCAGGAGTTCGCGGCCCGCAACCGGCGCGATCGTACCCTCGCGGACACCTGTCACTACATGCGATTCGAAGGCCCAGGTCGCTTTGCGCTGCGCCGCGGGGAGGGCCACGTTGGGCCCCTTGGGCAAGCTGTACAGGAAACTGGTCGCCGAGCCGCCCCCGCTCGCGGCCGCGACGAGCGCGATGCCGACGAAGCCCATGGCCATGACCGCCGCGCCCAAGGTGAGGGCAACTCCTCCCCGGGTCGTGGGGCGTTTGATGGCAATGCGTAGTTGGCGTCTTTTACGTGCTTTGCGCACTTCCGCGTCGGCAGCAGCAGGCGCCTCGGCGACGGTGGCCCTGGGCAGCGAGAGCTTGTGGGGAGTGGCACTCGCAGCGAGGACGTTCCCGTTCAAGGTGGAGCCCATATCGCCCAAACCTCCCGGGTTGGTCCCCAGCATTTTCGACCGGCCGCAGCCAACCTTGAGCTGGCTCTGGGTGCGGCGGCCCCTAGTCCGGTGGCAGCAGCCCGGCACTGGCCAGCCCGGCACTGGCCAGCCCGGGAAGGCCCGGACCCGGTGGCGTCCCGCGCCGGGTGGCCCGCGCCCGGCAGCGGGGGCACCCGGCGGAGCGGGCCAAAGTTTCCAGTTTCCAGTTATTGGCCGCGAGCCGTAACTGTCTTACCGTTTTCTGCAGTCACGAATTCTTGCCCGGCTCCGCCCGTCCCGAAAGCCTAGGAGGCACATATGGGCCTGTTCAGCAAATTGAAGACCTCTTTTGGGGGCGACGACCCCGACCTGATGACGCGCGGTCAGCTTGGCCGAGCAGTCGTGGACCGGGTCCGCATCACGGGCACCTCGGTCCAGATGGGTGGCGGTGTCCCCGAGCAGGTATGCGAGTTCGACCTGACTGTTTACCTCGACGACACGCCGCCGTTTGCCGCGCAAGCTCGCAAACGGGTCCCCGTTTATGCCATCGGCGAGTTTCGTCCCGGGCAGACCGTCGTCGCCGTGCGGGTCGACCCGGTCAACCACGCCCACGTCGGCATCGACCTCAACTCGCAGCCTCCCGAGGTGAGGATCGCGGCTGGGACCGCCCAGGGCTCGGCTGCCGCGCTCCTGGCCAGCGGCACTCCTTGCGAAGCGGTGATCATCCAGTTCGAAACGCTCGGCATGAAGAACCAAAACAACGTGGACCTTTATGCATTCCTCCTCACGGTCATGCCTGAAGGAGCGGCCCCATATCAGATCCAGGTGGGCAACCCCGTGCCGCCTGAAGCCTTGCCACTGCTCTACCCCGGGTCGAAGGTCCCAGCCCGCTTCGACCCGAACGGGGTCAAGGAAGCGGTCGCCATCGACTGGGCTGCAGCGCTCGCCCGGGCGGCCGGCGCTAGCGCCGGCGCAGTCCACTAGCTCACTGAGCCGCCGGGACCGGGCAAGCCTCCCCCCAGGGCGCCTGGTCTCCGGCGGCCAGCACCATACCCGGTGCCGGGCTAGCCTCCATGGCATGCCGCGCCGCAATAACTCTGGGGTCGCCCGGACAGTTCTCGGCAACGGGCTGCGGGTGGTGGTCGCACCGGACCCCTCGGTGGCCTTCGCCGGTGTAGCTGTCGCCTACAACGTAGGTTTCCGCAGCGAGCCCGAGGGGCGTACGGGTTTTGCTCACCTGTTCGAGCACATGATGTTCCAGGGCTCGGCGCACGTGTCCAAGGCGGAGCACATGCGAGTGGTTGAAGCTGCTGGCGGCGTGGTCAACGGGCACACCCTGCCCGACGTGACTGCGTATTACGAGGCTGTGCCCGCGGGCGCCCTCGAAGTGGCCCTTTTCTTGGAAGCCGACCGCATGGCTTCGCTCGCGATCTCCGAGCAGAACCTGGCCAATCAGGTGGACGTCGTCAAGGAAGAGATCAAGGTCAACGTCTTGAACCAGCCCTATGGTGGCTTTCCCTGGATCCCTCTACCCGCCTTGGCATACCGCCGCTTTCCCAACGCGCACAACGGCTATGGCGACTTTGCAGACCTGGAGCGCGCCACCGTGCAAGACACGGCCGACTTCTTTGCTACCTATTACACCCCCAGTAACGCGGTGCTCGCGGTCGTGGGGGCGTGCAGCGCGAGCGAGGTCTTTTCTCTGGCCGACCAGTACTTCGGGCGGATCCGGCGACGGCGCCGTCCCAAAGCAGGCCCGTGGTCCGAGCCGCCTTTGGAGGCCGACAGGCGCGAAGTGCAAGCAAGCAACCTCGTGCCCCAGCCGGCGTTTGCGGTCGGTCTACGCCTGCCCGACCCGGTGGCCGACCTCGACAATTTCCTGGCCTACTACCTGCTCGCCAAGATCCTTGCCGCTGGTGACTCGAGCAGGTTGTGGGCGCGGCTGGTCCACCGTGACCACCACGCCACCCATGTCGATTGCACTCTCGGAGTGCTTGGGATGGAGTCGTTCTTTATCCGCGACCCTTGCTTGTTCCAAGTGCTTGTCTACCATCCGGGTACGGCCACTACAGACGCCCTGCTCGAGGGCATCGACGACGAGCTTGCCCAGTTGGCGTCAGACGGCCCATCCTCTGCGGAGCAGGCGAGGGCGGTCGCCGGGTCGGCCGCCGAGATGTGGAGGGGGCTCGGCTCCATCTTGGCGCGGGCGCACATAGTGGCCTCGGTGGAGACCATCCACGGGCGGGCCGAACTGGTGACCGAGCTGCCCAGCCTCCTCGCATCGGTCCGGCGCGGCCAGGTAGCCGAGGCGGCCGCGGACCTCGCACGCCAACACCGGGCCATTGTGGAGCTCGTTCCTGCGGGAGCGGCATGATGGCGGCGACCCTGGCGATACCTTCGGCGGGCCCGCTGCGGGCGCCGCGTTTCCCCAAGATCTTGGAGGCGGAGCTTCCCGGGGGCGTCCATGGGCTGTTCGCGAGGCGGCCGGCCCTCCCGATCGTCGAGCTGCGCCTGGTGGTCCCGCTCGCGTCGGTGGACATTGTCCGGCCTGCACCCGTATCCGTGCTCTCTCGCGCTCTGCTGGCCGGCACGGACAGGCATGACCGGATCAGCCTGGCCGAGGAAATCGAGGGTCTGGGCGCCAGCTTGGGCGCGGACCTGCACGATGACCGCCTCGTAATAAGCGGCGCCGTCCTGGCGGGCAAGCTCGGTGCCTTCGTTGGCCTGCTCGGCGAGGTGTTGAGCGGCGCCACCTACGAGGAGCACGAAGTCAAAGCAGACCGCGACCGGTTGGCCGACGAGACAGTCATCGCCCTCAGCCAGCCAGGAGTCATCGCCGGCCAGGCCTTGCGCAGGCGGCTGTTCGGTTCGCACCCCTACGCCACCCCGCTGCCATCCCCAGCCACGCTGCGGCGCGTCCACGGCGACGCCCTACGGTCCCTGCACCGCGCCGTGCTTGACCCTGCGCAGGCCCACCTGGCGATCGCCGGTGACCTTCAGCCCGCTCGTGCCCTCGCCTTGTGCGAGGAGATGGCGGCGTCGTGGGCGGCGAGCACCGAGGGGGCCCGGCCCCAGCCGCCCCCGGTGAGCCCGCCCGTCGCGGGGCCGATCGAGCTCGTAGCCCGCCCTGGGGGCGTGCAAAGCAACCTCCGCCTGGGCGGCGCGGCCCCTTCGTTGAGCGATGCCGCGTGGCCCGCGGCCGACCTGGCGGAGAGCATCTTCGCCGGCATGTTCAGTTCGAGGCTGACTGCCAACCTCCGCGAGCGCAACGGCTACAGCTACTCGCCGGGTAGTTACGTGCGCCATCGGCGGGCCGGTTCATACCTCGTCGTCGCGGCCGACGTCGCCACTGAGGCCACCGGCGCCGCCCTGGTCGAGACCAATTACGAGCTGGGCAGGATGGCGGTCACCGGAGTCAGTGACAATGAGCTCGAACAAGCCCGCAGCTACCTCGTCGGCCGCTTTGGCTATGAAACCTCGTCGCTCGCCTCTTACACCTCAACGTTGGCTGGTCTGGCCGTCAGCGGTGTTGGCCTGGGCTACCTGGAGAGTTACCCAAAGGGCTTGATCGCGGCCACCAAGGCGCAGGTGGATGACGCGGCACGCAGGTTCCTCGCGCCGAGCCAGATGGTTTCGGTCGTCGTCGGAGACCCTGACAGGGTTGCCGGGCCCCTTTCGACCCTCGGCGAGGTAGTGACCCGTTCGTCGTAGGTACGACAGCGTGCGAAAATGTCGAAACCGGCGGCCGGCGCCCGCAAGGGGATTTACCCTGGGACGCGGGCCTGGGCCCTTTCCCGGCCCCCGGCAAGGAGAAGCAGTTTGCGGACGAACACCCGTCGAGAGGGCGAGAAGCCCTCGCGGCAGATTGGGCGCACCCGGTGCGTCCTCGGTTTTCGTTCCCTGGCGCGGGCGTCGTGCGCGGCTGCCGCCGCATTGGTGGCGTGCGCCGTCCCGAATGCGGCGCAGGCCCCGGGCCTGGCCCGCAGCGTCGTGCCCATGCTCGGGCACGGTGCCCACGCGCGGCCCGTTCCGACTGCGACCACGGCGCCGCGTCCCGGTTCGGTGACGACCACGTCCGTACCGCTGACCACGAGGACGACTTCTGGCACCACAGTCCCGGCCAAGCACAGCCAGCCAGGCGGGTCACGCCCAGTGCGGTAGGCACCAAGACGCGGGCCCGGGTGCTAGTGCAGCACTAGGCGCCGCCCCTGGTCTCTGCCGGGAAGCCCGAACTCGGGACCCGGCTCACGTTCCTCATGTACAAAGCGACCTTGGCACCAAGGAAATCGAGTGCCGACACCTTGTTGTAAGCCGACGTGATCTCGGAGACCAGGTAGTGCTCTGTCCGGTACACGAGGGCGCGGTACGCCAGCACACCAGGCCCGGGCGCCTCGCTGCCGGCGTGCGAGGTGACGAGCCATAGCCGAGCGCACGAACGTGTGACTGCCTCGAACTGTGCCGGCGTGAACGACTGGGGTTGTTCGGCGTACGCCGACCGCGCCCCCCATGTCGTACGCGGGAGCACAAGCTGAGGGACGACGCCGCGCAAATGTAGGTTCACGACATAATAATCGAAAGGCATGTAGGCGTCTGCAACGAAAAAGGCAATACAGTCACCGGGTTTTGAATGTGCCACCAAGTTGGTCACACCAATCCTCCAGTTTTCGAGCGGCACACCATAACTGGGCAGGATCACGGCCGCTCGTAAGGCGAGGATGGTAATCGCGGCTGCGGCGCCTAGCGTCCGCCAGGGCACCCGGGACAAAGCGACCCCGGTCAGCATTGAACCCCCGACAACAGAAAAAAGGATGTAGCGGTCGGAGAAGACCGGCTGCACTTCCTTGGAGAAGACCCATGTCACGACCGGCGGCAGGAGCAGCCACGACAGCAGCAACAGGTAGCCCCATGCTTCCGGGCCGCGCGGATGCTGCCTGGTGCTCCGCACCGCCAACGCGAGCGCAGCCGTCCAGCACAGCAAAACAGCGCAGGTTAGGGAGTCGACCTGCCAATGGTGGAAAGGTACGTTCACGTTCTTGGACGAGGCCAGGAAATCCACGAAATAAAGGTTGTTCCGGCTGAGGAGCGGTCCCGGTGGCGGGATCCATTGGATAGGGCGCGTGCCGTGGTCCAAGCCGACCCAGGCGAGAGGCACAAGCGCCGTCGCTGACAACGTAGCGGGCAGGACGAGAGCCCTCCACTGGATGTCACCCCGGCGCCGGCCCAAGAGGGATATCGCTTGGGCGAGCACAACCAGGACGCTCAGGAGGAGCGTGTACGCTGCTAGCACGCTCAGTGCGAAATAAACGGCCCAGGCCCATCGGTGACGCGCCTGCACCGCCACCACAAACGCCAAAGTCGAACAGCAGGTCAGGAATACTGCCGGTACGTAGGCTCGGGCATCTTGTCCCCACCACACCATCGGTAGGCTTACCGCGACGCAGGCGGCTGACAGTACCGCCGCCCAGGCACCGAACAGGCGCCGGACCAGGTAGTAGCACACGGGCACCATGCCGATCGCCGCAAGCGCACTGGGAGCCCGCAGAGCTGTTTCGGTGTCGCCGAACACCCCGGTCCAAAAGTGCATGCCGAGGTAATAGGCGACAGCGTTCCCGGCGTCTTCTAAAACCGCCGGGAGAAGGCGGCCACCGTGCTGGCTAGCCGCTCCAAAGGTGAACGCCTCGTCCAGCCATAGGCTCCGCGCCCCGAGGTCGTGCAATACCAGCCACGTCGCCAGCAGAGTGCATACTGCCAGCGCCGCGACCTCGCTCCCGCGCTGCCGCCGAGATGCGCGGCGGCCACCGCCCACGCCGGTGGCGGTCAGGTGGTCGCCGAGGACGGCGACGGGTTCACGCCTTGCTGTAAATCTGGGCGCTGCCCAAGGCATAGACATGGCCGCTGCGGTCGAGTAGCCAGTACCCCTTGCCGTCTGGCCGCGCCGAAATGGCGACGACAGGGTCTGTGGAGGCGTCGATGGTCGCCGTCACGGCACCATAAAACGAATTAATGGTGTCGCCGATGGTGATCACGCCGCCGTCTATGCCCGCTTCCCAAGCCCCGTTGCCGCTCGGCGAAGCTGCCCCGCCTACCAGGCTGGCCGAAAGCGCCGTGCCCGCACCGCCTCCGGCGATAGATCCCCCCGGGTACAGATAGGTGGCCGCATTACTGGACGCGGTCACAATGTAACCCCCACCGTTCCGGGTCATTATGGCAGCGTAAGGCGCCATCGAGGGGCCTGGCTGGCCCAGGGCCTGGGCGTCCCCGAAATGGTAGACGTGGCCGTCCGCTGTCAGGATCCAATAGCCCTTGCCGTCAGGGGACTCAGCGATGCCCACTGCCGGTGCTTGGGATGCGACTGCGGGGGAGAGCGACCCGTACCCGACAGCGTCCCCGAAGTGGTACACGTGCCCGTTGCGGCTCAACAACCAATAACCGTGCCCGTCGGAAACTCGGGCCATGCCCACGATCGCCGACCGTGCCGAGGCGCCCGGCGCCCGCGAGCCGTAGGAACGAGCGTCGCCATAAGCCGTCACTACGCCGTCTGCTTGGGCGAGCCAGTAACCGCCGCCATCGGTGGTCGTCGCGATGGCCACATAGGCGCTCGCCACCTCCGGCGCCGCGGCGGTGACGCGGAACGGCACGACGCCAACCTTGCCACCGGTGCAGTCGGGTGCCTTGAACTCGTAGCGACCGGGCTCCGCCGGTAGGCCCGGCCTGCCCGCGTGGTCGCTCCCGAGATAGGCCGGGACGAGGAACGACGCCGACCAGGTGCCGTTGCCGTAGAGCGGTGCCGCCATTTGCACAGCAGGCCCGCCCGAGGCCTCGTCCGCCTTCACGAAGCTGAAGCCGAACCAGTTGTGGTCCAAGTTGCAACCGTGCCCCGCCCCGCCCACGAGCGTGACCACAGTGCCCGGTCCTCCAGCGGCGGGTGAGACCTTGATCGTCCCTGCCGCATAAGACGGCGTTGTAGGTGCGGACGTACCCTTGGGCGAGGACCCGCAGGCGGCCAGTACCCCGGAGGCAGCCAGCACCGATGTGGCGGCCGCGGCCACCGCCTGCCACGACCGCGCCGGCCGCGATGCGCTGTACTGGCCTGCGCAGTGCAGCCCCCAGCCCGCGAAATGCGGCCTTCGGCACTTACGGTCGGTCCACATTTCCCGGTCGCTGCCCTCCATCCACTGGCCGCCGCCGGCGCCGTCGCCGGGGGGGCGGCGGCAAGTCTAAGCGGCGTAGTAGGCCTAAGCGGTCCCCGGTACGACGAGGCCGGTCTCGTACGCAGTCACGACCAGTTGGGCGCGGTCGTGCGCGCCGAGCTTTGTCATGGCCCGGCTGACGTGGGTCTTGGCCGTGAGCGGGCTCATGTAGAGCCTTCCCGCAATCTCGTCGTTGGACAGGCCCTGGGCTACGAGCACGAGCACTTCACGCTCGCGCTCGGTAAGCGCAGCCAGCGCTTCGGCTGCTGGCCGTGCGCGGTTGTGCCCGTCGGGCCGCGCCGCAATGTCTTCGATCAGCCGGCGGGTGACCGATGGCGACAGCAGGGCATCACCGCGGGCCACAACCCGCACAGCCTGGATGAGGTCGGCGGGCTCGGTGTCTTTCAACAAAAAGCCGCTTGCTCCGGCCCGCAGCGCCTCGTACACGTACTCGTCCGTTTCGTAAGTTGTCACTATCAGCACTCGCACCGCGGCTAGGGCAGGGTCCGCAGAAATGCGGCGCGTTGCCTCCAGCCCGTCCGCGTGAGGCATGCGGATGTCCATCAGGACCACGTCCGCCCCGTGCTGGCGAGCCGCCGCGACCGCCTCATCCCCGTCACTGGCCTCGCCCACGACCTCGATGTCGGGGGCCGAGCCTAGGAGCAGCTTGAACCCGCCGCGTAGCAGTGCCTGGTCGTCGGCGACCACTACCCTGATCACCGAGCGCTCGTCGCCTCGCTGGGGACTTTGCCTGGGAGTGCCACCGGGGCGTAAGGGAGGGTGGCCTTGACTACAAAACCGCCCCGCGGGCCGGGGGCGGCGGCAACCCGGCCACCGGCCGCCTCCACCCTTTCGCGCATGCCCCGCAGCCCGCTGCCACCCTCTTGCCGGCCACCCTCTTCGCTGGCACCCTCTTCGCTGGCACGCTCTTCCCGGCCACCCCGAGCACCCTCTTCCCGGCCACCTGCCTCGTTGCTAACCGGGCCGCGGCCATCATCGGTTACTTCGATCGTCAGCCCATCGACGGCGTAAACCAGCTTCACCAACGCCCGCGCCGGGCCCGCATGTCGCAGCGTGTTGGTGAGGGCCTCTTGCACCACTCGGTAGCTGGCCAGGTCGGCGGCCGCGGCGAGCGGGCGTGGCGTACCGTGACGCTCGACCGTGATCGGCAGCCCGGCCTTGGTGGTGACAACCACTAGGTCGTCCAGTTGGGCGAGGCCTGCGACTGGCGCCACCGAGTCTTTGTCTTCGGGAAAGCGCAGCAGGTCCAAGATGCCCCGCAATTCGCGGAGCGCCTCCTTGCTCGTGGTGCGGACCTGTTCCATTGCCTCGAGCGCCTTGGCCACTTCCTCGGGCCGCTCCCGCAGCAGGTGGGAGGCCGCGCCCGCTTGAACGTTGATCGTAGCCATGGTGTGGGCCACCACGTCGTGCAGCTCCCGGGCGATGCGTAGGCGCTCGGCTTCGACCCGGCGCCGGGCCACCTCTTCGCGAGAGCGCTCGGCCTGCTCCACCCGGTCGCGGGCTTGGGCCAGCGTCGTGCGCCGGTTGGCGACCGCGAAGCCGGCCCCGGCCCCAGCCAAGGCCTCGAAGGGCACAACGGTGAGAGGCCCCTGGGTTACCCCGAACGGCTCGAAGGCGGCGAAGGCCACTCCCAACAGGACAACGCTGGCGGCAAGGCACGTCCAGGTCGTGCGCGCGTTGGTAGCGGTGGCCAAGGCGTAGAGCCCGACGGCCACAGCGAGCAACGGC
Source organism: Acidimicrobiales bacterium (assembly GCA_035503975.1). Classification (GTDB taxonomy): domain Bacteria; phylum Actinomycetota; class Acidimicrobiia; order Acidimicrobiales; family Palsa-688; genus DATJMJ01. The sequence continues at coordinate 40,994 of DATJST010000312.1, forward strand.
GCCCCGTCGTCGTAGCCGAGCACCGTGTAGGCCAGGGTCAGCGCCAGCACGGCCACATATGTGGCCACCGGCCAGCGGCGCCGGCCTACCAGCACCAGGCCGGCGGCTACCACCAGCACGTACGCCCAGGGTGGCACCGTGGGCAGCTTCAGCGACGGGTCGCCCTGGACCGGGTTGTGGGCCTCGTCGTAGGCGCCGTAATAGTCGATCGCGGCAGTGACCAAGGCGATGGCAGCGTCCGTACCCCAGTTGCCCCACGAGTGCTGCGTTGGAGCGGAGCGGTTCGTCACCATGGCTACAACGCTACGCCGGGCCAGCAGAAGGCTCGTCATACCGGTGGAGGCCTTCGCACCGCGGCGCGTACTGCTGCCGGAGTAGCCACAACTCCCGCGCCCGGACGATGACTGCGGACGCATGTTCACGTCACCATAAGTGAAAGGGCCCAAGCGTGGCGGGCCGCCACGGACGCCGAACGGAGCAGTCATGCGCAAATTGAGCGATTGGGTATTGCGGCACAAGTTGTTCGTGGCCATCTTCTGGTTCGTGCTCGCTGTTGCCGGATTTGCCAGCCTGGGAACGGCGACTTCACGCCTCTCGACCAACTTCAGCGTCCCCAATGAGCCCGCGTTCAAGGCCGACGCCCGTGTCCAGGCCCTCTTCCACAGCGGCGGCGATGTCGCACCTACGGTCCTCAGCATCGAGGTGCCGCCGGGTACATCCTGGGCCAGCCCCTTGGCCGAGGACGCTGTGGGCCGTGCCTTTGGCGCCGCCGGGCACGCCGTGCCCGGGTCGAGGGTGCTGGATGCAGCCACGACCGGCGACGAGCGCTTTTACGCCGGGCGCTATTCGTTCGCCGTTGTCTTCACTCCGCCCGGGGCGGGCCAGTTCGGCGGCAACGTGCCTACAGCGCAGCTCGAAAGTGCCGTAACCCGCGCGCTACCCAAGGGCTGGCAGGTCGCCGCCACCGGCCTTGCCCAGCTCGAGTCGGGGGCCCAGCAAAAAGGGCCGAGCGTACTGGCCGAGACCATGATCGGGGGGCTCGGAGCGCTCGCCGTACTGGCCTTTGTTTTTGCCTCCCTGCTCGCCCTCATGCCCCTCATAATGGCTGTCATTGCCATCCCGGCCACGTTCCTCTTGATCGATGGGCTCACGTACCTGACCCCGGTAAATTTCATCGTCGAGTTTTTGGTCGCTCTGATCGGCCTAGGGGTTTCGATCGACTACAGCCTTTTGGTCGTGACACGCTGGCGAGAACAACGAGCCAAGGGGGACGACAATGAGACAGCAGTCAAAACGGCCATGGCCTCGGCCGGCCGGGCCGTCGTCTTTTCTGGGCTGACCGTTGCGATAAGCCTGCTCGCCCTCGTGGTGCTGCCCGTCAATTTCCTCCGCAATATCGGCAGCGCCGGCTTTTTGATCCCCCTCGTCTCCGTCGGCGTGGCCACCACGCTGCTCCCGGTTTTATTGGCTACCGTCGGGCCGCGCCTCGACTGGCCCCGGATCCGCAAAGAAGCACGCCCGAGCCGCGTGTGGAGCTCGTGGGCCAGGCTGGTCGTGAACCACAAAGGCCTGGTGGCGCTGCTCGGGACCGGGGCGGCGCTGGCGCTGGTTTTTCCTTTGACCAACATCAACATCGGGGAACCGCAAACCTCGGCCCTGGCGACGAGTGGTCCCGCGCACGCGGCGCTCGTCGAGCTCTCCGAGGCCGGCGTTCCCACTGGGATCGTCGCTCCTATCGAGATCCTGACGACAGCCAAGGCCGCCCCGACAGCGGCTCGTGCCCTGTCGGTGCTGCCCGGCATCTACGGGGCTTTCGCCCCGAGCGGGCCTGGCTGGCACCGCGGTGCCACGGCACTGGTCGAAGTGCTGCCCGTGAACGAGCCAAGTTCTTCGGCCGGTTCGGCTGCCGTGACCGCGGTGCGCGAAGCCGCCCGTCAGTTGCGGGCCGTAACGGGAGTAGGCGGGATCGGTCCGTCGCAGCAGGACTTCTCCAGCTCGATCTATGGGAACTTCCCTCTCATGTTGGCGCTGATCGCGATTGCCACGTTCTTGTTGCTCGCCCGTGCGTTCCGGAGCGTAGTGCTTGCCACCAAGGCAGTCGTGTTCAACTTGCTGTCGGTGTCGGCGGCTTATGGCACCATGGTCCTCATCTGGCAGTCGGGTTACGGCAGCCGGTTGATTTGGGGCATACCTGCTACCGGGTCGATCACCGTCTGGGTGCCGATCATGGTATTTGCCTTCCTGTTCGGCCTGTCCATGGACTACGAGGTGTTCATCCTTTCCCGGACAAGGGAGGCTTACGACACGTCCAGGGACGGTTCCACGACTGAGGCGGTGGTTACCGGGCTGGCCCGCACGGGGAGGTTGGTGACGAGCGCGGCGGCAATCTTGTTCCTCAGCTTCCTGTCGATGTCGAGCGCGCCAGATACTGACGTCAAGGTGTTGGCCACGGGGCTTGGGGCGGGCATCCTGCTCGATGCCGTCCTCGTGCGTTCGGTCTTGGTGCCCGCGTACATCAGCCTGCTCGGCCGGTGGAACTGGTGGCTGCCCGCACCTCTGGCCCGCCTGCTCTTCACCTCACCGTCGCGGCTGCCCGCAGCCACCAATTGATAGCCCCGGCCCGCTCGGGCCGAAGGGCGGGCCGAGCGCCACCGGTACCGGGGACCGCCTCTGAACATTGCCACTGGTCGGGCCGGGCGGGCAGACTGCCATGACGTGACCTACACCCCGGCGCGTGAGCTGGCGGACCGGTTCCACGAAGAGTGGCTGGCCGCCAACCCGTTTGAAGCCAGCTACATGGGAGTCCTTGGCTGGGATGACCGTGTCCCGGATGCCAGCGAGGAAGGCGAGGAGACGCGCCGCGGCCGGCTTGCCGACTTGGGGGTGCAAGCACGGGGCCTGTTGTCGCGCGACCCCGGCGACGACGACCGGCTCACGCTCCAATGCCTGGACGCGCTGGCCGCATCGGAGTCGGCCGAACTCGCCGCCCAAGCCACAGAGCACCTCGTCACGCCCTCGACGTTCCACGGCCCGGCGCAGCTCATGGCGGTCGCGGCGCGGACCATCGTGACCGGCCCCGAGGCCGCCGGCTCTTACCTAGAGCGGCTCCGCCGCAGTGCCATCTGGCTCGACCAGGTGACCGAACGCCTGCGCCAGGGGAGAGCCAAAGGGCGCCTGCCCGTGGCCCCCTTGGTCGAAAAGACCATCGCTTGGGCAGGCGAGGTGTTGGCGCCTCCTGTGCCGGACGCCCTCGTGGCGGCGGCGCCACCAAGCGGGTGGGACGGGGCGGAGGCATGGGGGCGCGAGCGCGACCGGGTTGCCCGCGACGTGGTGCGCCCTGCGCTGGTGCGCTGGTTCGACGAGCTGAACGCCCTACTGCCAGAGTCGCGACCGGGAGAGCAGGCTGGCCTGGTGCACCTCCCGGGCGGCGAAGCCGACTATCGCTCCGCCATCAAGGCTCACACAACCCTGGATGTCACTGCTGAGCAGCTGCACCAGCGCGGCCGCGAGGAACTGGAACGCTTGGAAGAGCGGGCGGTCGAGCTAGGTGCAAAGATCGGCTTGACCGACCTGGCGGCGGTACGGCAGGCGCTGGGAAACTCGGCCGGCAAGATGCCGCCCGACGAGGCGATGGCAAGAGCCAGGCGGGCGGTGTCGCGCGGGGAGGCGCACGTGCCCCAACTGTTCACGGCTCCCTTGCCGCCGCCTTGCGCTGTGGAGGCGATGCCTCCGGTGGTGGCCTCGAGCGGCGTCGCCCCTCACTACACCCCGCCCCGGTTGGACGGCAGCCGCCCCGGCACCTACTGGTTCAACACCCAGGTGCCGACGGCAGGCACGGGATGGGACCTCGAGGCGGTCGCCTACCACGAAGCGCTCCCCGGCCACCACGTGCAATTCTCGCGCCTCCAACTGCTGACCGAACTGCCGGCCATGCAACGCCAGCGTTACGTCACCGTGTTCTCCGAGGGTTGGGGGCTGTTCGCCGAGCAACTGGCCGAGGAACATGGGATGTACTCCAATACCGAGAGCCTGCTCGGCGCCGTCGCAACCGCCCTCATGCGGGCGGCCCGGTTGGTGTTGGACACCGGCCTGCACGCTTTTGGCTGGGGCCGGGACGAGGCCGTTCGCTTCTTCGAGGAACACGTGCCCATGCCCGCCGAGTTCCTGGCCTCCGAGGTCGACCGTTACATCTCCTGGCCGGGCCAGGCGCTTGCTTACCTGACGGGCAAGGCCGAGATCCTGCACGCCCGTGAGGAAGTTCGCCGCACCCTCGGGGCGTCGTTCAGTCCCCGGGACTTCCATGCTGCACTGCTCGACCACGGCTCACTGCCAATGCCGGTCATGCACGAGCACCTGCGCCGCTGGGCCAGGGACCAGGAGGCGAAGAAGGCTTGACGCTCAGGCGTCGCAGCCTGGTAAAACCGGGGTGTGGGCATGGGCGGTTACGACTTCGTCTTGTTCGACCTGGGCGGCGTGCTGGTCCGCCTGAGAGGAGCCCAGGTCTTGCGCGAGCTGTCCGGCATCGGCACCGACAGCGAGGTGTGGGACAAGTGGATGACGTGCCGGTGGGTGCGCACTTTCGAGCGCGGCCGCTGCACACCGGAGGAGTTCGCCACCGGGCTGGTTGCTGATTGGCGCCTGCCGGTGACACCGGCACAGTTCCTAGACGGTTTCCTGACATTTCCCGAGGGCCTCTACGACGGTGCGCTCGAGCTGGTGAGCGCGGCCCGGCGCCACGCCCGGGTCGGTTGCCTGAGCAACTCCAACGCACCACACTGGCAGTTCATGAGGGCCGAGTACGGCTTCGACGGGATCTTCGACGTGACGTTCCTCTCGCACGAGATCGGCTACGTGAAGCCGGACGCAGAGCTGTTCGAGCACGTGGCCCGGGCGCTCGGCGTGCCGGCCCGCCGCGTTGCCTTCGTAGACGACAACCTCGGCAATGTAAGGGCGGCGCAGGCGATCGGGTTTGCGGCCCGGCAAGTCCAGGGCACCGAAGAGGCGAGGGCGGCTCTACGTGAGCTCGGTGTTCTCCCGGGAGGTTGGCCGTTGTCGTGACCGCGCCATCCTCCCAGCCGCCGATGCCGGCGGCCTAGGATGGCGCGGCAATGGTGAGGAGGTCGACGTCTACTTCGGCCTTTGGCGTTTCCAAGCGTGAGAGCCACGATGCCAGCGCTTTCTATAAGCGTTTTACGTCTCCGGCTCTTGATCCCGGTTCCGAGGTGGCGCCCTATCGCGCGCTCGACAAGTGCATCGTCGGGGACGCCCGGCGCATGGACGAGGTCCCGGACGCGTCGGTGGCCTTGGTGGTCACATCTCCGCCCTACTTCGCGGGCAAGGAGTACGAGGCGGCCCTCGGCGAAGGCGGGGCCCCCGCCACCTACCTGGAGTACCTTCGGCTCCTCCGCGACGTGTTCGCGCAATGCGTGCAAAAGCTCGAGCCCGGCGGCAGGATCGCCGTCAACATCGCCAATCTCGGCCGCCGCCCGTACCGTTCGCTGTCAGCCGACGTCATCGGTATCCTCCAAGACGACCTCCGGCTGCTGCTCAGAGGCGAGCTCGTCTGGGTGAAGCACAGGGGTTCGTCGGGTTCGTGCGCCTGGGGCAGCTTCCAGCGCCCCGGCAACCCCGTGCTGCGAGACCTCACGGAGCGGGTCGTCGTGGCCAGCAAGGGCCGTTTCGACCGGGCCGTCCCCGCCCCCGCGCGAGCGCGGCGGGGCTTGCCTTCGGAGTCATCCATGACCCGCGAGGACTTCATGGAAAATACGCTCGACGTCTGGGAAATCCCCGCCGAGAGCGCCACCCGGGTCGGCCACCCGGCGCCGTTCCCGGTGGAACTGCCGGCCCGCCTGATCGAGTTGTACACGTACCGGGACGACCTCGTGCTGGACCCGTTCGCCGGGTCGGGCACGACCGCGGTGGCCGCCGTGCGCACGGGGCGTCACTTCGCCTGTTACGACCTCGAGGAGCGTTACATCCGCCGGGCCGAAACCAGGGTCGAGGAGGAGCGCCAGCGTTTGGCACGAGGGCTAGAGGGTGCTCGCCCCCTGGTACCGCCGGTGCGGCTCCCCGCGGTCCCGGCGCGGGCCGGCGATGGGAACGACCACCGGGCAGTGGCCATCGCTGAGGGGCACGCCGCAAAAGAGATCGCCCGCGCGCTTATCGAGGCTGGGGGTTTTACGGGCGTGCGCGAGGACGAGCGCCAAAACGGTGGGATAGACGTGAGTTTTTCGGCGCGCGACAACAACGGCCGCCTCTGGCTGTTCGACCTGGCGGGCGGCTACAGCACCTACCGGCCGGGGCTGAAACGGGCCGAAGTCCTTTGGAAGGCACTCGGCAAGGCGGCTTTCCTGCATGAAGTTAGCAAGGCCCCGCTGGTGCTTTTGGCCACAGGGCTACCGGCGCCGGGATCGCCGCCCGGTGCAGCACTGGCTCGCCTTTGTGGGCCGGGTAAGCCCGTCCGCGCGGTGATCGAGATCCTGCAAGCGTCGGCGGTCGACGAAATGCGCCGCCTCGGCGGCGGCTCCGGCCGTAAGCCGTTGCGCGTCACGGAAAAATACGCAGCGGGCTGAAGCCTTTTGGCGCCTGAGCCGTTGCGGCCGGGTCACTGCGCCGGGGCCGGTAGGGCCTGGGCGACAACGGCGGCCACGACCCTGCGGACGTCGTCAGGCTCGGGGTGCGCGGCTTCACGGTTGGCGAAAAGCAAGTGCGTGGCCCCGACCATCGTGGGAGCCAGAGTGGCTACATCTGCGCCTTTATCGACCCGGCCCAGCTCCTGCTCGGCGCGCAGGTAAGAGGCGATCATGTTCACTGCACCGCTGAGCAGAGGTACGCCACCCAGCCCGGACCGGCGCAGCCTGGCCCTCAGCCCGTCGCGAGAGATGACGAGCGCGACGATTGCGACCGCGACGGGCTCGAACAACTCGGTAAGGGCGACGGCCAGGTTCTCGGTGACGGTGCCTGTCCCCGCCGCCGCGAGCAGCTGCCCGGCCTGCGCCCGGAGCCGGACTACCCGGTTGGTGACGAGTTCGGCCAGGAACTCGTCGAAGTCATCGAAGTGCCGGTGCAGCACCCCTTTGGCGCAACCTGCCTCCGCCGTGACCGCGCGGCTCGTCAGGGCGCTCGGCCCACCCCGCAGCAGCGCCCGCTCGGCCGCCTGGAACAGCTGCTCGCGCGCGTCGTGGAGCGCGATACCGGTGGGCATTGCTATCTGTCCGCTTGACTAGTGGGCAATCGCCCATTTATAGTGGGCATATGCCCACTATACCGCCGAGAGCAGCGAGCTCTCTGGACGTCCAACCTCACCAGGCGCGAAGTGTGGCGGAGTCGTTCGGCACAGACGCCGAGCGCTACGACCGCGCCCGTCCTGCCTATCCCGAGGCCATGGTCGAGCGCATCGTCGAGGCCAGCTTCGGCCCTGATCTGCTGGATGTGGGCATTGGCACTGGGATCGCCGCCCGCCAGTTCCGGGCCGCGGGCTGCCGCGTGCTGGGGGTCGACGCCGATCCCCGGATGGCCGAGCTGGCCCGCCGAAGTGGGTTCGAGGTCGAAGTGGCCAGGTTCGAGGAGTGGGAACCGCGCGGCCGGACCTTTGACGCGGTGGTTGCCGCCCAAGCGTGGCACTGGGTTGAACCCACCCGCGGCGCTGCCAGGGCGGCGGAAGCCCTGCGGCCCGGCGGCCGCTGGGCAGCCTGCTGGAACGCTTTCCAGGCGCCAGCCGAGATCGCCGGCGCCTTCAGCGATGTCTACCGCCAGGTGAAGCCCGACCTGCCGTTCAACCCGTGGGGGCGCCCGAGCCTTGACGCGTACTCCGAGATCATGGCGAAGGCGGCTGATGGGTTGCGCGCCAGCGCCAGCTTCGCTGAACCTGAACATTGGCGTTTCGAATGGGAACGGCCCTGTACGCGCGACGAGTTCCTGGACCAGGTACCGACCTTCGGCGGCCACAACCGGATCCCGCCTGCGCAGCTGGAGGCGCTGCTTGCCGGGATGGGCTCTGTCATCGACGACGCCGGAGGCAGCTTCACGCTGCAGTACGCGACCGTCGTGGTTACGGCGGCTCGCAGCGGAGCGCCGCCGCCGCCGACCAAAAAGTGCTGAGCTGCAAAGGCGCTGGGCTGCGAGAAGTGCTGAGCTGCGAAAAGTGCTGAGCTGGTAGCGTGGCGGGACAACTATGACTGAGGCACTAATCGTTGGCGCGCTACGCACGCCGCTCGGCAAGGGAAGAGCGAGCGGGGCCCTGGCTGGGGTGCACCCCGTAGACCTGCTCGCCCATACGCTCAAGGCTTTGGTCGAGCGGGCCGGTGTCGAACCCTCCCGCATCGACGACGTGATCATTGGTTGCCTCGGCCAGAACTCGGAGCAGTCGCTGAACGTCGCCCGCAACGCGGTGCTAGCCGCAGGGTTCCCCGAGCGCGTGCCAGGCACGACCATCGACCGCCAGTGCGGCTCCTCCCAGCAGGCCCTGCATTTCGCCGCCCAAGGCGTCCTCGCCGGCTGCTATGACTTGGTCATCGCCGGGGGCGTCGAGTCGATGAGCCGTGTCCCGATGGGTTCTTCGGTCCAGGGCGCGAGCGACTTTGGTGCTGGCATCACCTCCCGCTACCCAGATGGTCTCGTGCCCCAGGGGATCTCTGCCGAGCTGATCACTGCTCGCTGGGGCCTTTCGCGCCGGGACTTGGACGAATACGCCCTGCGTTCGCACCAGCTCGCCGCCGCGGCCCGCGACGACGGCCGCTTGGCGGCCGAGATCGCCCCCGTCAAGGCGGCACAACTTGACGGCACGATCGTCGAGGTGACGGCCGACGAAGGCATCCGCGACACCAGCTCGTTGGACGCGCTGGCCGGGTTGCGGCCGGCGTTTTACACCGACGACCTCGCCCGGAGGTTCCCCCAGGTGACATGGTCGGTCACGGCGGGCAACAGTTCGCAGATCACCGACGGGGCCAGCGCGGTGCTGCTCGCCAGCACGGCTACCGCCGCCAGCCTTGGGCTGCGGCCGCGAGCGCGGGTCGCCCACATGGTCGTGGAAGGCGATGACCCGCTCTACATGCTCACCGCCGTGATCCCAGCCACCCGCAAGCTCCTCGACCGCGCCGGCTTGCGCCTACAAGACGTGGACTACTTCGAAGTCAACGAGGCCTTTGCATCAGTGGTACTGGCCTGGGCGGCCGATGTGGGTGCCGACCTCGATCGCGTCAACACCCGGGGCGGCGCAATTGCCATCGGGCACCCGCTCGGTGCTTCGGGCACCCGCCTGCTCGGCTCGCTCGTCGCCACCTTGGAAGAGCGGGACGGGCGCTACGGGGTGCAGCTCATGTGCGAAGGCGGCGGGATGGCGAACGCCACCCTGATCGAGCGCCTTGCTTAGACGTGCCAACCACGAGCCGGCGTTGCCGGCTCGCGTTATTGCGCGCGGCTCAGGCTAGGCGTGCCAACCACGAACCGGGGTTGCCGGCTCGCGCTGCAGTGCGCGGCTCAGCGCAAGCCTGAGCCCCAAAAGGCCGCAGCGCCGAAGTTGTACACGTTGCCGTCCGCCCCGAGCAGCCAATAGCCCTGACCCGAGGGCGTCGCCGCCATGCTCGTCACGGGGGCTGAGACGACCTGCTGGTTGGCGGGCACGCCACCGTAGTAGACCGCGTCCCCCGTCGTTATGACGCTGCCGTCCGGCTCAACCTGCCAAGTCCCGTTGCCGCTTGGCGTGACTGCGGTGCCGACCGTTGGGCCCGACATCTGGTAGCCGGGCCCCGCAGCCGCGAGGAAGCCACCGGGGTAGTCGTAGACCGCGGCATCGAACGAAGAGGTGACGACGTAGCCGCCCGCGGGGCGGGTAGCGATGGCGTCGAAGGGTGCGAACTGCGGCCCCGGCATGCCGTAGACCTTGGCGGAGCCGAAGCCGAAAACACGCCCATCGCTGCTGAGGAGCAGGTACCCGTTGCCGGTGGGAGTCGTGGCTATGCCGGTGACGGGCGCCAGCGGCGCCGACCGGAGCGAGCCGTAGTCGCGAGCATCACCAAAGGCGTACACGTGACCGGTTGCCGTCACCAACCAGTAACCCTGCGCGTCATGGGTGTGCGCCATACCTACGACAGGCGAGGACAAGTGGTCGCCGCTCGTTACCGAACCGAACCAGCCCGCGTCGCCGAAGCGGGTGACGGCCCCGTCTGCCTGCAGCAGCCAGTAACCACCGCCGTCCAAAGTGGGGACGATATCCACATACTTCTTGCTGTTATCCCGACGGCTCTCCCCGCCTGCGGGGGCTGGCGCGGTCACGTCGAAGGCAGCGCTCAGCGCAGCATGGCCATTGCAGTCCGGGGCCACAAGCTCGTAGCGCCCAGGCACTACCGGTGCGCCTCTGCCCTGCGTCCCGGTGTAGCCCAAATAGGAAGGGACGAGCAAAGTGGCCGACCAAGTGCCCTTGGCGGTGAGCGGGACATCCATCACGCTCGCCGGCCCGTCAGCGCCACTGGCAGCGCCAGCGGCGGCCTCGAACCTGATGTCCAAACCCGCCGTCGGCGAGCAGCCCTGGCCGGCATCGCCCGTGGCTCGCAGCAAGGTGCCAGGCTCCCCCGATCGGGCCGACAACTTTATGAACGTGGACGGCCCCGAAGAGCACGACACGCAGAGGACCGCCAGTAGGGCCAGGCTCCCGGCGGCCGCGGCTCTTTTCATCATGGTCGGCCTAAGGACCGTAGGACCACGCCCCTCCGAACGAGACGATGCCCGCCTGCTCGGTTGGGCCCTTGCGGTCCACGTCGATGCGCAATATGTTGCGGCGCACGTCATAGGGGTGCGCCATCATGTAGTCGGTGACCGACGCGGTTATGTCATAAGTGTTCGGCAGGAGCGGCAGGTGGGGGATGCGCAGGTCGACCCAGCCGCTGCCGTCGAGCTTTTCGGGCACGTCTTCGCCCTCGCGCGTCGAGGGCTCGCTTATCACGACACCTTGCAGGGTGAGGAAGCTGACCGAGAAGACCGGTCGCGGCACGGGTTCGGTGGTGTTGTACCAGAGCCGTACCGTCATGGGCTCGCCGCTGCCGATACGGGTCACTTGGCGGCCATCGCGGTCAAGCATTTCCACCCGTTCGATACGGGCTTCACCCGAGCCCCACCGGTCGCCGCGCTCGGTCGGCCGGTGCTCGGCGAGGACTATCGAGCCCGTGTAGGCCTCGACCACATCGCGGGGGTTGCCGTCGGCCATCTTCTTGCCCTTTTTGAACCAGATGGCGTGGTCGCACATAGTGACGACGGACTGCATCGAATGCGACACGATGATAACGGTCTTACCGTTGGCTTTGAGCTCGGCGAAGCGTTCCAGGCACTTGCGCTGGAAAGCCTCGTCACCGACCGCCAGGACTTCGTCAACGAGCAGCACGTCAGGCTCGACGTTGATGGCTACCGAGAACCCCAGGCGCACGTACATGCCAGACGAATAGTTCTTCACTGGCTCGTCGATGAACCGGCCGATCCCTGCGAAATCGACGATGCTATCGAAACGCGCTTGGAGCTCCTTGGTCTTCAGGCCCAGGATGGCGCCGTTCAAGAAGACGTTCTCACGGCCGGTGAGCTCGGGGTGGAAGCCGGCACCGAGCTCCAAGAGGGCTGACAGTTTGCCCGTAGTAGTGACCGAGCCGCCGTCCGGCTTGAGGATCTTCGCCAGGCACTTGAGCATGGTTGACTTGCCCGAGCCGTTCTCTCCGATCAGGCCGGTAGTCGAACCCTGGTAAACCTCGAAACTTATGTCGTCGAGAGCCCAGAAAATGTCCACCCGGGCCCGGCGGCGGCGCATGACCGCGCCTTTCAGGGTGGCGTTACGCTCGCGGTAAAGCCGGTACTTCTTGGATACGTGGTCCACGACCACAACTGGGGCTCCCAAGCTTCTACAGCTCCTCCGGCAGGCGGCTCTCGTACTTGCGGAAGACTGCCAGCCCGATGATAAATGTGGCCACCGCCCACGCGACCAGGTACAGGCAGTCGTACCAGGAGACATTGGCGTGTATGACGGCGAACACGTGCTGGACGACGGTGTGGGCCGGAATTGTCTGGAAATGTGAGCCTATCTTGACCCGTTCGGCCGGGACCAGTTGGGGTGGCAGGCTGAACTCTTGCATGTGGGTCGACGAGGGCAAGCTGCCGTTGTACATGAACTGCTGGAAGGCCAGCACCGCGTCGGTCATCGGGTTGGCCTTGAAAATACCGCCGAGGGAGATCGTGTGGCCGAGGAGGTGGACGTACTTGGCCGGGCTGAAAGTGCCTGTAGAACCGTTGAGGCCGCCGCCCACGATGTAGTAAGGGTAGGCCACGGGGGTGAGGAACATCCAGATGAAGAACAGGATCCCCGAGAAATGCTGGATGTCCCTGTAA
>DATJST010000313.1:0-7041 GCA_035503975.1 Acidimicrobiales bacterium
CTGCCAGCCGCCGATCCCGAGCTGGACGAGGTTGCGGGCGGGGACGTTGGGCAGGTCAGTGGCGTGGAACCAGGGGGTCGTATGCATCCTCTCGTCGAGGTCGGTCTCTTGTGTGTCGACATGACGGTCGAAGTGGATTATCCCGAGGTTACCTGGCAAATGTTCCGCCACACCGCGCACCGTCGGGTAGCCGATGGAGTGGTCGCCCCCGAGCACGACCGGCAAGGCGCCAGATGCGAAAACGTGTGAGACGCCCTTGCTGATCTGGTCAAAGGATTTCTCGATGTTGCCCGGGATGGTGAACACGTCCCCTACGTCGGCGAGGGTCACCGATTCCCTTAGGTCAACGCCGAGCTCGAACGAATAAGTGCCGTACAGGGCCGAGATCCGCCTCATACCCTGAGGCCCGAAGCGGGCCCCGGGCCGGTAGGTAGTACCGGAGTCGTGGGGTGCCCCTAACACGACGACGTCATAATCACCGCAACGGTTGACGTCTTCGAGGAACGGCGCCTTCAGGAAGGTATTTATGCCGGCAAAATGAGGAAGCTCCCCGCGGCTGAAAGTAGGTATGGTCCGGTCCACGATAGAGCCGGCGCCTTGGAGGCCCATAGCTAGGCCGCGCTGCTGTTCGCGCTCGAGGCCTGCCGTAGGCAAGAGGGCCTCGCGCTCGAGGGCTTGGCGGGCTTCGGGGCCGCTACGGCCGTGGACGTGGCTCATTTTTACCTTTCCATCGTATAGGAGCTTGTGTCACTTCTTGTAACGCACCTGATCGTCTTGGGCGCAAGTGGGGCTAGCATTAGCCGGGGGAACAAGAAAGGTAAAACAAAAAGCCCGGGAACCCCTTTGGGCCTCCCGGGCTTTTTTCCCTCCGTGTCACAGAGTGCCACCGACACCCTGAGCGCACCTCTTGGACCAGCCGCCGAGTTATTGCAACTCCGGCACGGAACCCTAGGTGCTCTGTTTTTGTTTTTTGGACTGGACGCTTAGTCCGCTAGCCTCAATGGGGCTTTGGCAACCTCCTAGGCTTGCGCTGGTTTGGGAATTGACTTCGATGATAAAGGACAAGCGTGTCCCGATGGTTGCCAGACTGTTTCGATCACATGAACGATCCTCACCCGGCCCGGACGCCGACGCCGCGAGGCCAGCGATGGTGTCACAGCTCGGCACCGGTCTCTGGGCTCTCGCCTGTGTCGATCAGCTCCTGGGCCACTTCCCGAAGCTTGATGTTGAGGTGCTGAGAGGCCCGACGGAGGATGTCGAAGGCCTGCGCTGCGGTAATGCGCTCGCGTTCCATGAGGATGCCCTGCGCCTGGCCGACCAGTTCTCGCGTGGTCAGGGCTTGGTGGAGGTTCTCGGCGAGACGCGTTTCTTCTTCGTGGGCCTTCGCCAGGGAGAGGGCGACCCCGCCGAGCCCGGCAAGGATCAAGCCCTTCGCCTGGTCGACGGGCCCGAACGCCGCGGGGTACGAACCGTAGAGGTTGAGGGCACCGAGCGTGCCGTCGGCCGAGAGGCGCAAGGCCAGCAGGCTGCGCGCCCCGGCCGCGGCCGCCTCTGGGCCGAAGTTGGGCCAGCGCGGGTCCTGAGCCAGGTCCTCGGCGTACGAGGCGGGCTCCCGGGCGATGGCGTCCAGGCAAGGTCCCTCCTGCTCCCGAAGCTGAAGATCGTCGACAGCGGCGACAACTGGGCCTGTGCCCACCGGGGTGGTGACCCGGCCCTCCTGGAGAACGAAAACGCTGGCGAAGTCACAGCCTTCGATCGTTGCCACAGCCAGGTTCAAGACCGCTCGGAGAGTGGCTTCGACCCCGCCCGCCAGGAACAAGGAGCGGGCTGTGCGGGCGAAGTTGGCCATGAGCTCTGCGGTCGGGCCCGCCCCGGTGGCGGGGAGATCATCGCTGCTGCTCATAACAACCAGATCTATAGGGGTTGCGGCGGCTGTCCACAAGGGGGTCACTCAAGGGCACTACTCGAGGGCCACCGCCCCTTCGGCCACCTGGAGGTGTAGCCTCTTGTCACCTTCGACAGTGAGGGCTCCGGGATGGCCAGTAACTGCTGGTCCCGGTCACACGTTCGGAGGTGGCACTTGGCAGCTGGATCCCCTGTTGGCGGCCGGAGGCGGTCGGTCCAGGTGACGACCGGGCTAGGTGTTTGGCCCGCGGGCGGACGCAGTGGCTAGGCCGGCAAGCGACGCGCTCGACGTGGCACGCAGGGACGCTGGGCTCACTCGAGGCGACCTCTTCTTACGCTATTTCGAGCTCGGGGGGATGAGCAGCCCCTTGGAGCTCGAAGCCTTCTGCTGCGGGGCTCTCCGGCCGAGCGCGCATGACCACGATGTCATCGCGCACGCCCTCAACGAACGGTTCGCCGAGCTGGGCCGCAACCACCCGGTTGAATACCGCGCGGACCGCGAGGAAGACGGGTGATGGAACACTCCATGCCGGGCACGGCCCTCGCCGAAGGGGGCCAGGTCACGACGGTCCCCAGGGTGCAAGGCAAGGGCAGGGACGACTATCCGGAGCTCGTCCGACAGGTCCGCGACGCCGGCCTGTTCCATCACTCGCCGCCACGCTCAGTGGCGAAGGCGGTCCTGGTCGGCTTTGTCTTCGCGGCTGGCTGGGCAGGGTTGTTCCTGTTAGGGGACTCTTGGTACCAGTTGCCGGTCGCGGCCTACCTTGGGGTGGCGTTCGGGCAGGTCGGTTTCCTCGGCCACAGCGCCGGCCACCGCCAGATCTTCTGGTCGCGCCGGCTCAACGACCTCGTCGGCCTGGCGTGCGCCAACTTGGGGACCGGGATCAGCTACGGCTACTGGGTCGACAAGCACAACCGCCACCACAGCCACCCCAACCAGGTCGGATCCGACCCCGACGTGGGCCCTGGAGTGATCTCGTGGACCACGGAGCAGGCCGCTGTCAAGACCGGGTTGGGCCGCGCTATAGCCAAGCACCAAGCGGGGCTGTTCCTCCCACTCGTGTGCCTCGAAGCGCTCAACCTGCACATTTCGAGCGCGCGCTCCCTACGCAAGAGCATGGTAAAGCGCAAGCCGATCGAGATAGCCCTGCTTGTGGCTCATGCCACGTTCTGCGTGGGGGCGGTTTTCATCGTCTTGTCACCGCTGCGGGCCGTGGCGTTCCTCGCCGTTCAGCAGGGGGTCTTCGGCTTCTACCTGGGATGCGCCTTCGCCCCCAACCACAAGGGGATGACGATGCCAGCACCCGGCCAGAAGTTGGACTTCCTGCACCGACAGGTGACCACGTCTCGCAACGTCAAAGGAGGCCGGGCCCTGGACGTCGCGATGGGCGGGCTCAATTACCAGATAGAGCACCACCTCTTCCCGAGCATGCCAATGGCCAACCTCCGCCGGTGCCAGCCGATCGTGCGTGCTTACTGTTCGGCGCACGGCATTGACTACTGCGAGTCCAGCCTGGCCGGCTCCTACCTCGCTACTCTCCGCCACTTGCGGCGCGCTGGAAGGCTCGTGCCCGGCACTCCTGTCGGCGCCTGAGGCCGCGTCTCGGGCCTCAGCACGGTTGGGCTTGGACAGTGGTGAGGACCTCCACTCCGGTCATCGCCAGGTTGGCCAGGTCGAAGATCGGCTGGTTCGATCACTGCGAGGTTATGCTTGCGTCCCCGCCACCGCGACTGACCTCCACGACGAAGGTGCCGTCAGGGGCCCATTCGACCGGGTAGGGGCCGACGAGCTCGCCCGAGAAGCTCTGGTCGTCGTCCCCGTGGAAGGCAATGAACAGCCAGTTGCCGCCATTGTCTTTGACCATCTTCCCGGCGTAGGGGTTGCCAGGCTTGCCGTCGGCGGAGGTCGCTATAGGCGAACCGCTCGGCACCCATGGGCCTTTGAGGCTCTCGGCCCGCATCGCGAAAGTCCCTCCACGAGCCGGAGGACCGAGCCTCTCGACCCTCGTTCGCGAGTGGTCTTCGGAATGGCACGAAAACAGGATCAGGTAGTCGTTTTCAGCCTGCACGAGCTGAGGCACCTCCACCTGGGCGAACTCCCCGGGCTCGGTTACAGGGGGGAGGACTTCCCACTCGAGGAGGTCGCGAGAACGGGCGTGGCCTACGACACCTGACGCGTCCGGCGCAGCGGAGGGCGAGCGCGCTGTCAGCAGGACGTGGAACCGCCCGTCCTCCGCGCAGAAGAACAGCCACGGATCCCGCCACGACTGGTCTCGCCAGCGACCCTGCCCAAGGACCTCGTACCACCGCGGGTCCGCTTCGATCACGGGGTTGCCCCGGTACTTGTGCCAATTTACAAGGTCGTCAGAAAAGGCGAGCCCTATCCTTTGCACCAGGCCCTGGTCTGCCCGGCCGACACCGGTGTAAAGCATGTACCACTGCCCCTCATGGCCGATCCCGCTGCCGGTCCAGGTAGCGAGGTCATCCCACGTGCCGGCAGGGCCAGGATGAACGGCGTCGGCGAGAACGGTCCAATTGCGGTAGTCGTCCGAGACGGCGTGGCCGATGGTGGCGTGGTGGTGCCGCAGCGAAGGGTCGCCCAGCGAGCGAGGCGCCTGCAAGTAAAACATATGGCGCTCGCCACGGTCCTGGATGAACCAAAAATCCCAAACCCACTTGTCCGCCAATCGAAATGACATCTGGCGCCCGTCAGGAGGGGGTCACTTGTCGCACGCTCAGCCCTTCAGGGACCCCTGCACCAGGGCAGTCACAAAATGGCGTTGGAACGCGACGAACAGCAAGATGACCGGCGCGAGTATGAGCAGCGAACCCGCCGAAAGGAGGGGGATGTTGGTACCGTACTGGCCCTGGAAAGCTCCGAGGGACCCTGCCATCGTACCGTTGGTGGGGTTTTCCACCAGGACGAGCGACAACAGGAACTGGTTCCATGTCCAAACCGACAGGAGGATGCCCAAGGAGGTGACCGCGGGTCGTGCCAACGGTACGTGCACCCGCCAAAACAGCTGCCACGTTGTTGCTCCGTCGACCCGCGCCGCCTCCGAAAGTTCATAAGGTGCATTGATGAAGTGCGCTCTCATCCAGTAGACGCCGAACGGCATGAAAAGTCCGATCAGCGGCAGGATGATCGCCCATCGGCTACCCAAAAGACCCATGTGCCGCACCTCGTAATAGAGCGGCACGATAACTCCTTCGTAAGGAAGTGTGAGCCCGAGCACAAATAGAACGAACGCAACTTGGCCCCCCTTGACGCGGAGGTGGCCCAGCGCGAACCCGGCCAAAGTTGAGATCAGGACTGAGACTGGTACAACGCCGATCACGATGGCGACACTCGACTGGAACATGGTCCCCATTTGAGCCGTCTGGAACGCCTGGACAAAGTTGTCCCACTGTGGGTGCGCGGGCCAGGAGATGCCGAGCGGGTACGTCCCGGACGGGAAAAGGGCGCTCGTGAACATGCTTGCCAGTGGCAGTAGTGTCACCACCATGAGCGCCAGGAGCAGACAAGTCCCCATCACCGTGTTGCGCCGGGCAACGATCATTACCTATCGGCCTTTCGACCAAACCATTGGACCGGCAGGATGCAGATGAGAACGAGGGCCATGAGCACCACAGCAAGTGCGGAGGCCAGGCCGACCTGACGGTTGTAGAACGCCAACTGGTAGACCATGAGCCCGGGCACCATCGTCGCCAAGCCGGGGCCGCCCTGGGTCGATATGTAGACGATGTCGAAGGCGGAGAGAGCGGCGATGACGGTCACGGTTACGCAGACACATATTTCCTGGCGAAGGGCTGGCAGCGTGATAGAGATGAACTCGCGCAACGCCCCTGCCCCATCAAGCTGGGCGGCCTCGTAAAGCGTCAGGTCGATCTTGCTCATGCCGGCCAGCAGTAGGACGGTGCACAGGCCCAGGAGCACCCAAGCACCGATGACCCCCACCGAAGGCAATGCTGTACTGAAATCGCCGAGCCATGACCGAGCGAGGCTCCCGAGCCCAATGTCATTGAGCACCTCATCGACTGCGCCAGTCGTGGAGAGCATCCAGCTCCAGGCGATCCCGGCCGCGACGAGCGGGATCACCTGAGGAAGGAAAAGGACGGTTCTCGCCACGGAGCCGAAACGTCCGGTTACAAAACGGCGCAGCACCGTGGCAGTCGCCAGCCCGAGAGCGAGTGGGATGCCGCTGAAGAAAAGTATGAGCTCGAAAGCATGGCCGATGACGCTCAAGAGCTGGCTGTTGTCAAAGACGGTCCTGAAGTTGCCGAGGCCCGCCCACTGTGCCGTAGCGACGCCGTCCCAGTTGTAGAACGAGTACCGGATGACCTGGATTATCGGCCACAGCACGAAGGCGGCATACGCCGCCAACGCTGGGAGCACGTAAAGCCATCCGTGAAAATAAACACCGCGAGCCCTCATTTTGGCGAGGGCCCGCGGAGTGGTTACTACTCGGGGTACCGTGGCCGGGGCCGACCTGAGCATTGCTCCACCGAGCTTAGGGGGCGTTGAGCTCTTGCAGGTAGTCCGATTGAACGTTCTTCAGCACCTGCACCGGCGTCTCGTGGCCCGCGAACAGGTCTTCGACGGCGGGAGTCCACCCTTCGGCATCTATCGAGCCGGTGGCGTTGGCGATAAATCCCATGGCCCCGTTGTCCTGGGCGATTACGTGGCCGGCGGCCAGTGTCTGCGCCGTCACGGTACCGGGCTTTACGGCCGGGATGGCCATGTTGGACGGCCCACCCGGGTTGGACCCGCCCTCCTTCACATTGAGGCTCCTTGCCGCTGGGTTAGTGGCCACCCAATTGAGGAAGTAGGCTGCGCAGCTGGCGTGCTTCGCGCCAGCCGAAATACCATAGGTCAGAGGGGCGGACATGGCACCCTCCTTGCCCCCCGCTGTTATGGGCGGGAAGAGGAAGAAACCGTACTTCCCCGGGAAGTTGCTGTCGAAGTTGCCAGATTCCCAGTCACCGTCGAAGATGAAAACGCCCTGGCCGTGCTCGAACCGGCTCATCATCGTCGCGTACGCGACGGCATTGGCATCGCTGTTGAAGTACCCGTCCTTGATCCACTGGTCCAGGTGTTCTACGGCCTGAAGGTTAGTGGTCGTGTTGATGTTGGCG
>DATJST010000314.1:0-3817 GCA_035503975.1 Acidimicrobiales bacterium
TGGAGTTACCGGGGTTGGCCCAATCATCCCCCCTTGCCTTCATTTGTTACGCGTATTTGGCTGTTTCGGCCTGAAGCATTGTGTCGCCAGGGCCGCGCCGCTCAGTGGCTCGTCACGGCCAGGCAACTCGGTTAAAGCAGCGATAGCCGGTCTGGCGCTCGCTAGTTGCTCAGGCGTAGCCGACGGCGCGCGGGCGAGCCAGACAGCGTCCGCTAGCAGCCGGCCTGCGAGCGCAGGGTCGGCACGGTCCCAGGCCGCCTGCAAGGCCGCTTCTAATTCGTCGGGCAGCGGGGCCAGTGACGGCTCGAGCAACCGCCGAGCCGCGCCGACGGCTTCGGCGGTGTGGCCGTCATCCAGGTGCGCGCCGGCGAGCGGTCAGAGAGCAAGCCACTGATGGGGCCAGGGACAGGGGTTTGCCCCCCAGGAGCTCGAGCGCCTCGATGGCCAGGACGTGCGCCTGCTCCAGTCGCTGGTCGCGCCAGGCGACCCAAGCCTGCAGCGCGACCGCAGTGGCCAAGAAACCACGTGAGAATCCCGGCGCCCAACTGGGTCAAGCCTTCGCCGCGAGCCCCCCGCACGACCTCGACGTCACCCCCTCGCAGCGCCGTGATCGCCAAGCCGACGAGCGCGACCCCCCTGCACTCCTTTGCTGCCCTCCCGCTGACCGCTCGCCAGCACCTGCTCGTGGACCTGGCGAGTCTCGTCGAGATCGCCATGGAGGGTTAAGGCGAAACCGAGGGCGTTCATGGTTACCCGTAGCTGTCTCACAGGGTCCACGCCACTGGGGACCCTGTGGCAACCCACGCCCGAGCGACGTCCCCGCCCGTTGGCCCTCTTCGATGATCTACAGACGCTGCTGCGGCCCGGCCGAGGGCAGCAGAGGTTCCGAACAGTAAAAAGCATCCTCGAAGTCGAACTAGGTTGCTGCCATACTCGGCTGCTTGCCTCCCTCGTGCAGGACCTTCGGCACCCGGTTGCCCCACTGGTAGCCCAAGTCCTCGTGTTGGTCCCCAGCGCCTCCGGGATGAGCGAGCCGTTCAGCGCCAGCAGCGACGCCAGGGCGTGGTCGCGGTCGAACCGAGGCCGGCTTGAACCAAGAACGCCCCGAGCTCGTTGCGGTCGAGGCCTAAAGTGCGCGGCTCGTAGTCCACCCTGGGCCTCCGCAAGTGGAGGGCCGGGATGCGCTCCACAAGCTGTGCTTGCGCCCAAAATCGGTAGAAGCTGGCCAGGGTGGACAGCCGCCGGGCTACGGTCGAGCGCATCCGCCCGCTGTCTTCCATCCAGTGCCCGAACAGCTCGATATGCGCCCTCTTGACGCTGAACAGGGTCAGGTGCCCTTCGTGGCACCAGGTGGCGAACAGCCTCAGGTCGGTGGCGTAACTGGCCCGGGTACAGCCCCAGTAACCGGCCAAGAACCCGGGCCCCGCCATACGTTCCTCCTGGGCTCCAGGGTCGGTGACAACAAGGACGTTGGCTTGAATGGTGGTCGACATGGCCTGCTCCCTTCGGAAATGCCGCCCCAGTGGCGGCGCTCTGGGAGCACGCAACCGGGCTACCGCTGCCAAACTGTCCTCGCTCTAGCTGTGCTCGGGCCCACCGGGATAAGTGTCGAAAGGGGGACCGAACCCGGGGGACGAACCGTCGTTTTATGGATCTGCCAGAAATCACGGAATATTCCGCGTACAGCCTCAAAAAGTGTGTGGAATTGGACCGCAAGATTCGATGCTGGCGTTATTTCGCGCCACATGTGTGCCGGAGTCGGGCACTGGGTTGCGACGCTCAGCACGGAGGACCGCATAGACAGCCGTCGCTAGCGAGCACCCGGGCACGCGCTCCTGTTGTGCACAGGAGCGCGGGTTGGGTCGGGCCACTTTGCTCAATTACGGAAGGACTGGCCGCGGCGAGAACGGCGGCGAAACGAGCCCGACGATCTGCGTGACTGACAGATCGTTGCCGAAGCCGGGATCGCGGTAGACGCCGATCTCCGAGTACTGTCCGGTGGGCAGATTGGCCACCTGGTTCAGGTAGCCGAAGATGATGCCGGTGCCACCCGAGTGTTCTTCGACGCCTCGTGGCGGCCTGTCTGCCCACGCGCACTGGCCCGGGCCCGGAGGCGCCGCACCGGCGCCCGTGCTGGCCCAGTTGAAGACCGTTGTTGGCGTGGGCACTTGGGCGGTTGAGGTACTGAGCGGGCCCTGGCAATAGAGCGGGTAGGAGGGCTGGGTTGCCTCCATCGTAAAGACGCTCGCTGGGGCGGCAGTTGTGCTCACGACGATATGCGACGTCGTATTGGTGAAGTCGGTGAGGACGTGGAGGCTGGGGTCGTTGCCGATGCTCTGAGAAAAGCTGTTGGTCCGGGTGGAATAGGCCGAGCCCGCCATCGTCACCGCCGGAGAGAAATCGGTGAAAGCGGTCGACGTGCTGGAGACCTGGGGGCTCTGGTCCTCGATGACGAACTCGGCTGCCGGCCCGAACGTCATGCCCGCGATAGCCGGGACCGACCAGCACGGGGACCCATTGGCCGCCGTACAGTTCAAGATCGCGCCGGACCGGAGGTCCTCTAGGAAGGAGCAGCCGTAGCCACCGCTGACGTCGACGTTGCCCTGTGCGTCGCAGTACCAGTTCTCGGCATATATCTCGTCGCCCGGGTTGGGGCTAAAGTTGCCGCCGTAGCCGTTGCTGTGAGGGTCGCCGCAGCAGTACTCGCGCCAGGTACCGTACTCGGCTGCGTTCGAGGTCGTGTACAGACTGGCCCCGCTCTGTATCAGCCCCGAGCCGGTCCCGAAGCCGCCCAGGCCGTCCCAAATGGCGACCTCCGTAGTGCTGGTCTGGTCCCCGCCGGGGATCGCGGTGGGCACATTGAACGTCCCTTCGACGGCCGCGTAGGTGGGCGCACCCGTGATCGCGGTACCAGCCCAGGGCCCGCCACTTTGCGACGTTGCCGTGTGCGAATGGAGATCGGGCTCCTTTGCCGTAAGCATGCGCCCGTCCACCCTGGCCGCGGCGAGCCATCGCTCAAAAGCGGCGGGCGCGGTCCTGGCGTCGGGACGCAACCCATAACCGAGTTGGACCAGTTGCGCCTGGGTGAACCGCATCGGGTCACCGGTGAGCGGCGGGCGGTTCTTGCCGGGTTGGGCGGCGAGAGCGAGCGGCCGGGGAGCGAAGGTGGCTGCCGAGGCCAGGTTGACTGGGTACGAGAAGGCCTTTCCGGCGGAGTTGGTGCAACTGAGCGTGAGCCACTGCCCAGCCCCTCCGTTGCCGACCTTGACTGCGTAAAAGCGGGCATATCCGTCGCTGTTGGTAGCGACCGGGATCCCTTGTGCGGCGGGCGTCCCCGGCGGGTGCAGCTCGCATTGCAATCCTGGCATGGCCGCTACGGAGGCGGGCTCGTATTGTTTGGTGGCGGCGATCACCTGGGCCGTGACGGGCAAGGCTGGAGACAGGGGTGCGAAAAGCGCTGTCAAGCAGAAAAGGGTTGTCAAGCGGGTAAGGTTCCGCCAGCCAGACTTCCGCCCTCCCGTCGTGAGGTGCTTCATAATATTTTTCCTCCTCGATAGTGCGGTCGAATTTCGCGGGGCTGTGCCCCAAGGTGTCGTCTATGCGAGCGTCCGGGCGACAAACGAGCCTGGGCCCGAGCGGCGCGCGCCCGCCACAGGACAAGGCACCCCGAATTACTCGGTGCGGCAGCGGCTTGTACACCCTTTCCAGATAGCCGCTCGAATAGCTAGAGATCCCGGCTCGGCGAATGATGCGATAACTTTTTCTTGGCACTCGGAGGCGACCCGGCATCATGACGCGCGTCGCGCCTTGCCGCCGT
>DATJST010000315.1:0-19923 GCA_035503975.1 Acidimicrobiales bacterium
CGAGCAGGCGCCAACTGCCGGCGTTGGGGTTGATCAGGCCGAGCAGGATGCGGATGGTTGTGGTTTTGCCCGAACCGTTCGGCCCGAGGAAACCGTACGTGCTGCCAACGGGCACCGCCAGGTCCACGCGGTCCACCGCGCGCACCCCGCCGTAGGCCTTGACCAGACCGTGGCTCTCGATGGCGAGACCGCCGGACGCGGGGTCATGGAGACTGGCGCCGGCGCTCACCTATGGGCTCAGCCCTGGGCAACGGCGCTCGAGGCGTCGGCCTCCAGTACCTCCGGCGACACGAAGCCGGCATAGAAGGTGCCGTCCGGCATGATCAGGACGTTGAGCAGGTCCGTGCTGAACAGCCGGGCCGACTGGCCGCCCACGGGCACGACGCTGGTGAGCCCCTGCAACTCGGGGTTGGTGCTCAGCGACTGTGCCGTCCCGCTCACCACGGCTGTCCAGCCCTGGCCCAGGACGCTCATCTGGGGACTGCCCGCCGCACCTGGGTGAGCCCGGTGCGCCAAACGCTGCAGGCCACTGCCGGAGAGTACGTGCGTCGTCACCTCGGCACCCGGGGGAGGCGTGAAGGTCAGCTCGCTGGCCGGCGGTTCACCCACATTGATCTGGCCGGTGAACCCAAGCTGGAGCGCCGCAGCCGCCGTGCCGTTGGCGTACACGGCCACCTGCAGCACGGTCCCTTGGAGCGCCCCGCTCGCCGCGACGTCGATCTCGAGGTGGTTCACCGTGCTCCCGGGCGCGTTGAGCGGCGCCACCAGCAGCTGGTAGGCGGGGACACCGGCGACGTACAACGAGGAGCCGGTCGTCACCGCGGCGAAGCGGCTCACGTGGCTAAGGATGCGGTCGGCCACCTGGCCGGGGGTAAGGGGCAGCGAAGTGCTGGTGCTCGCTGCCGAGGGCGCCGTCGCCCCGGAGGTCTTGGCGGGAGCGACCAGGTGAGTGACGCTGTCGGAGGAACTGTCCCAGATCCATAGCTGGTTGGCGTTGCGGATGACGTCCAGCTCCTGGTCCGAGGTCTCGGCCAGCGACAAGTGCTCCGCGTCGGGCGCCAGCCAGGCCTGGATCTGGTAGGACCCGGTCAGCAGACTGATGGGGTCGAAACCGCTGCCGGCACCGCCGCCGTTGCCGTTCCCGCCCAGCTCGTTCTCCAAGGTGGAGATGTCGGACAAGCCGAGGTTGGCGGTCCAAGTGAGCGTGCCGGACATGGCCGGGGTCTTGGCTTGCAGCACCGAAGCCAAGAGCTCGTCGGGGGTGATCGAGGGCAGGGTTGGCGGGGCCGCCGCTCCGCTCAGTGTGGGCGTGAGCGCAGCTACGCCAATGGCCCCCGACACGGCCACAGGCACCAAAAGCCGCGCCCGCCTCCAGCGCAGGTACCTCATGGTCCCAGGGTACTCCCGCGCCACCGGGTGGCCGCCGCCCGGGTGACCGGGAAAGCGAAGAACCTGCTGAACGTCCCTGCTTTGGCCCGGCCCCGGCTCCGGCCCAGCTCGGGCAGTCGGCTCAGCCCGGCCGGCGCTCGAGCACGAGTGGGCCCTCGGCGACTTCGTTGCGCACCAGGGCGTGGAAGGCACGGCTCTGCGCCAACGACGGCTGTGCGGCGGGCCGGCCCGCTGCCATCACCTGCACCTGCAGGGGCCGGGCGCCTGGCTCGGGAGGGCCTTGCGGTCGCACCGTCACGATATCGGCCCAGCAAGCTTCGCCAATGACCTCGGCCCCAGCCTCGTAACGGCAGGGATCTCCTTCGAGGTGTGCCCGCCACGCCCACTTGCGACCGCCGACCGAAGCCTTGCCCAGCGAACGCTTGGCGACCGGCACCATCGGCTGTCCGGCGGCCGCACCGCCCGCGGTGACCGCGACCAATTTGTAAACGAACCCGGCGCTCGGGACCCCCATCCCGGTGACCACGCTGGTACCCACCCCGTAGCCGTCGATCGGTGCCGCCCCGAGAGCGGCGATGGTGTGGGCATCGAGGTCGCCGGTGACGATGAGCTTGGTGCCGGTGGCGCCGAGGCGATCGAGCAGGGCGCGGGCCCGGACCGCCTCGGCTCCCACGTCACCGGAATCGATGCGCACCGCCGCCAGCGCCGGGCCCGCCACTTCGGCCGCCAGGCGGATGCCGTGGGCGATGTCATAGGTATCGACCAGCAACGTCGTGCCGGTGCCGAGCGCGGCGACCTGCGCCGCGAAGGCCTCCCTTTCTCCTTCCTCTCCCGGACCGAAGGCCAGCACGAACGCATGCGAAGCCGTGCCGGCCGTGGGCAAGCCGTAGCGCCGGCCCGCTTCCAGGTTGGATGTACTGGAGAAACCGGCCAGGTAGGCGGCGCGGGCGGCGGCCACGGCGGCGTCGGGGTCGATGCGGCGGCTGCCCATTTCGATGAGCGGCCGGTCCTGGGCGGCCAGGGCAATGAGGGCGGCGGCGCTCGCCACGGCCGAGTCGAAGTTCAAGATGCTCAGCACCAGCGTCTCCAGCAGCACGGCCTCGCCGAAGGTCCCCTCGACGGTGAGGACCGGAGACCCGGCCGTGTACAGCTCACCCTCGCGGTAGGCGTGGATATCGCCCGAGAACCGGTAGCCCGCCAACCAGTCCCGGGTGGCCGGGCCGACCAATGCCGCCTCGTCCAGCCAGCGCAGCTCCTCCGGGCCGAAGCGGAACTCGGCCAAGGCGTCGAGCAGGCGACCGAGCCCGGCGAAGACGCCCCAGGGGCGGCGGTCAGCCAGCCGGCGGGTGAATACCTCGAACACTGCCCGGCTGTCGGCCCGGCCGCTACGCAGGGCGGCCTCGAGCATGCTGAGCTCGTAACGGTCGGTGAGCAGGGCGGTAGAGCTCATGGCGGGCCGGAGGCGCGCGGCCACCGGCCGTCACCCCGGCGAGCGCCGGGGCGCAAGCGCAGGCCGGGCAGGATGCGGCGCTGCTCGGCAGGTACTCCTCCGATGCGGCGCTCGCGGGGCCCGTTGCGGGTACGTTCGGCGTGCAATGCCTCGGCCTCGGTGTCGTCGAAGGGGGCCAGGTCGCCGACGACCCAGCGCAGGAGCAGGTCGGCGAGCCGGGGGTTGCGGGCAAGCACCGGCCCGTGCAGGTAGGTGCCCCACACCCGACCCTTCACCGCCCCTTCCACACTGCCGTCGTGGTTACCGACGCCGGCGACCACGGTGCCCACGGGATGGGTACCGGTACCAGCTTTGAGCTCGGTGACCGCCCCGTGGTTCTCGAACCCGGTGAGCGGGCCGGCCAGGCCTTCTCCAACCCATTCCGCCGAAGGCTGGACCAGGACCTCCCCGATCGCCCGCGGCCGCGTACCAGCCCTGGTGACGCAGCCGAGGAGGCCGAGGCCGGGGCGGTCCTCGCCGTCGGGGGCGACAAAGCTCTCGCCCAGGATCTGCAGCCCGGCGCAGATGGCAAGCACGACCGCCCCCGACTCGACCGCCCGGTGCAGGGGACGCTCGCTGGCCAAGCGGGCCGCGGCCAGCGCTTGGGGCAGGTCCTCTCCCCCGCCGATCACGTAGATGTCACAACTGTCGGGTACAGGTTGGCCGGAAGCGACCGTCACCACGTCGGCCTCATGGCCCCGGCGCCGGAGGCGCTCGGCCAGGACCACGGCGTTGCCTCCGTCGCCGTACGTGCCCAGCAGGTCGGGGTAGACGAGGGCGATCGAAACTGCGCTCACGTCAGCGACCTCGCTCGCCGCCAGCGTCCACGGCGCTGGGCGGGCGTGGGCCGAGCGGCACCACGCTGGGCGGGCGTGGGCCGGCCCGCACGACGCTGGGCGGGCGTGGGGCGGCCCGCACGACGCTGGGCGGGCACGTTCTGGGTGCACTGGGGGAACTGGTCGCGCCGGCGTTAGTCCTCGTACCGCTGCGACACCCAGAACCTCGCACCGCGACCAGAAAACCGCCATCCAGTCCTCGACACGCGCTCATTGGCCGCGCACGCGGGCCAGGAGCTGGTGGAAGGCCGTGTAGTTGGCGACCACGTCGACGAGCCCGCCGGGCCGGACCGCACCGTTGCCGGCGGCGGCCTCCGCGGCACGGGCGGTAGGGGCCGCCGCGGCACGGGCGGCGGCGGCCGCACGGGCGAGGGCGGCGAGCGGGTCGGGCTCGCTCGTGTGCTCCACGCCGGCATAGCCCAACCGGACAGCCAGGTCGAGGTACCGCTCGCCGGTGGCCACGACCGGCCGCCCGGCGAGCCGTTCGAAGGGGACGTCCCACAGCCACGACGGGTCGTGGCCATCGGCGGTACGCGCGTTTATCGCCACCACTACCGGTCCCGGCGGCGGTGACAGCATGTCGAACACTTCGGCCCATCCGGCCGGGTTCTTGGCCAACAGCATCCGGGCGGTGGCGTTGCCCACTTCGAGGGCTGCGTAACGGCCGCCGACTTCGCCGATGGCGCTGATGGCGGCGAGGGCCTCCTCGGGCGCGTACCCGAGAGCGACGCTGGCGGCCACGGCGGCCAGCGCATTGGCCTGGTTGCAGCGGCCGGGCAGGCGGAGGTGCAGCGGGAGGCATTGGCCCGGTCCGGAACGGATCTCGGCACCATCGGGCCCGCTGCCCAGCCACAGGTGGGGCGCTGGCCGGCTCAGGTCGCAGGCCCGGCAGGCCCAGCCCTCCCCCCCGGCAACGAAGTCGCCAGCAACGAAGTCGATGGCCCCCGCGCACGCCGGGCAGCCCGTCGAGTCAGCGGTCCAGCGCAAGCCGGCACCGACCCAGGTGGCAGCGGGAGCGGCGCTCGCCGCCCAGGCCACCAAGGGGTCGTCGGCATTCGCCACCACACGGGCGCAGGCCGGGAGCGCGCCACACGCCTGGCGCCAGCGCTGGGCTACGTGGCGCACCTCGTTATTGCGGTCGAGCTGGTCGCGGCTCAAGTTCAGCAGTACCAGCACGGCCGGGCGCACATCGGCTGAGACCTTGCCGAGCCAGGCCTCGTCGACTTCGAGCACCGCCGGAGCGCCGGGGCATCCCTGGCTCAAGGCGGTGGCGATCCCGGTCGGCAGGTTGGCCCCCGTCAGGTTGGTCACCACCGCCTCGCCGGTCACGGCTGCCAGCGCCGTGGACAGCATCTTGGTGGTGGTCGTCTTGCCGTTGGTACCCGAGACCAGCGCCACCCGCCGGCCTGCGGCAAAATGCTCCAGCGCCCGCGGCTCGATCGCCAAGATGGCGTGGCCCCCCACCACCGAGCCTGCACCACGGCCGGCGGCGCGCGAGAGGCGGCCCAGCACGGCACCTGCAGCGGCCGCCAGTTTGGCCCGCGGTCTCGGGCTTGCCGGCAGGGTCGTCTCGGATTGGGGCAGCCTTGTCCTCCCAGGGCGGACCGGACCGGGCAGTGCCGGTCCGGCTGCCACGCTATCCGGCGGCGCTCCGCAGGCCGGATGGGCGGCGCGCTGGCGGCACACCGGACGGGCCGCGCGCGGGCGGCACGCCGGAGGGTCACAGGCATCCGGCACGCCAAGTGCCCCGTTCTTTTTCCTGTGTGTCGTGTCGTGAACCGCTAGGAAAGGGCGCCGTCCATCATCTGCACCAGGTGCTCGGCTATCGCCAGGGAGGACGTAGCGGCAGGCGAGGGGGCGTTGCGCACGGCGATCAGGCGCCCGAGGTTGTGGACTTGAAAGTCGTCCACCAGGGAACCGTCGGCTGCCACCGCCTGGGCGCGCACCCCAGCCGGCGCGGGAAGTAGGTCCTGCGAGGACAGGTCGGGCACGTAAGCGCGGGCAGCAGCCAAGAAAGCGGACTTGAACAGAGACGTGCGCATCTCCCTCGCGCCGGCTCGCCAGTGCCGGCGCGCCATGCGGCGCGTGCCCGGCCACGACAGGGTCGCCCACAGGTCACTCGGTTCTACCTGTGAGCGCCGGTAGCCCTCACGCGCCAAAGCCAGCACCGCGTTGGGCCCTATATCGACGTTCCCGTCGATGCGACGCGTGAAGTGCACCCCGAGGAATGGGTACCGGGGATCGGGGACGGGGTAGACCAAGCCCTTGACGGCCTGGCGGCAATGAGGGGCGAGCCGGTAGTACTCGCCGCGGAATGGCACGATGGCGGGGTCGGCCGTGTCGCCGGCCAGGCGTGCGACCCTGTCTCCTTGCAGCCCGGCGCAGATGACGACCTGGCCCGCGCGCAGCACGTCCTTGGTCGTCACCACGTCAACGGAATTGTTCGTCCTACGGAACGCCGTGACCTCGGCCCCGAGCAGGACTTGGCCGCCGCGCCGGCGCACGTCGTCGGCGATCGCCTCGGCCACCCGCGCGAAGTCGACAATTGCCGTCTGGGGCGAGTGAAGGGCGGCGACACCCTTGACGTTGGGCTCGATCTCCCTGATGCCATCGGGCCCCAGGCGGCGCAAGCCGGGCACACCATTGGCCGTCGCCCGGTCGTGGAGGTTGTGCAACGCGGCCAGTTCAGCGTCGTCCCGAGCCACGATCAGCTTCCCGGCCTCCTCGTAAGCCACGCCCCACTCCTGGCACGCTTCGCGCAATTGCGCCCGCCCCCGGCTGCACAGGCGGGCCTTCAGCGACCCCGGGCCGTAGTAGACGCCGGCGTGGACAACACCGCTGTTGTGCCCGCTCTGGTGGGCCGCGACACGGTCCTCCTTCTCGACGACCGTCGTCACCGAGCCCGGGTACGCCTCGAGGAGCTGGCGGGCGAGCGCGAGCCCGACGATACCGCCCCCGACGACAACAAACGAACGAGCACCCATTGAGACGTTCAGCCTCCCACGACCGACGCTAACCGCGCGCCGTCGCTGCTAGTCGACCCGGCACAAGCCCAACAAAGCGACCGGCGCCAGAGCCCCACCCTCGTCGGACCAGGCATCGCCTACGCGGCTTGCCCATCGCCGACGCGGCTTGCCCAGAGCGCGCGCTGGGGGAAGCTCAGCTGCTCGCCCGCATGGCACTGTCGGTATCGGCCAGCGCCGTTTCCTCGGGCGAAAGCTCGTGCTCTACTAGGTAAGCCTCCGACCCCACGTGCCAGAGGGCGACCCCTCTTGGGAGCTGGCAGAGCAATGACTGCTCGGTGCGCGACAAGCCAAGGAACTCACCCGCTTTTTCGGCCTCCCCGGGCGCCTGGCCGAACAACACCCGGGTTTCGGCGTCCGCTAGCAAACCCTCGGCCAACTTCTGTTGCTCCGAACCCTCCGCCCCTGCCGCCTTCAGGTCCGAAAAGCGGTGGAGCACGGCGATGTTCGCCACACCGTAGGCACGCGACAACTTGAAGGCGGCCTGGAGCCAGCGAGCAGTGGCCAGATGGGACAGCACAGCCCACGCTTCGTCGAGGATTACCAGCCGTTTGGCAGGCCGGCCGCTCACCGTGAGCGCGCTCTGGAACCATGACAGCGCGCACACCATCAGCAGGCCCAGCGCGGGTGACGAGTACAGGCGCGAAAGGTCGAGCACCACCATGCCGGCCCCCGCCCGTACGCCAGGGGACGTCTCGCCGTCGAACATACCGGCCAAGTCCCCGTGCACCAGCCGGCGCAGTTCGAGCGCCACCTGGCGCCCGTCCTGGCGCAGGCCCTCGGCGTCGGTCCCGAGGAGCTGGGCGTCGTGAGGCCGGGGGTCGAGCAGCGCCTCGCAAACCTCGCCCAGCGTGGGCACCCGGTCGCGATCCTCGAGCGAGGATAAGGCGACATCGGCGGCGGCGCGCTCGGGCGGGAGCAGCGACCGGCCGAGCGAACTGGACAGCAGGGCGCCGAGCAGCTCGGCGCGGCGCTGGTGGGCGGGTACTTGTTCGTCGTTCCCGACATCGAGAGGATTGAGCCTCAGGCCGAGCCCGGGCCCGATCCGCAGCGGCTCATGCCCGGCCGCCGTCGCCAGGCCGCTGTACTCGCCCTTGGGGTCAAGGACCCAGCACTTGCGCCCGAAGGCGGCCTGGCGCCACAAGAAGCTCTTCACAAACGCGGACTTGCCCCGCCCGATCTGGCCGAAGACGACCATGTTCGGGCTGGTCAGCTTGCCCCGCGCGTAGCACTCCCAGGGGTCATAACAAAAGACAGTGCCCGAGGCCTCGCGGCCGATGTAGCAGCCGTCGACACCGAGGTCGTCCGGCACCACGAAGGGGTAAAGGGCCCGCAGCTCGAGGGTTGTGCCCCGGTGCGGGGGCGGGAGGCCGCGGCCGTGCCTCACTGTGCTTGCCTCACTGTGCTTGCCTCATCACTTCCTACCGGCCCGCGGCAGCGGCACATTTCAAGAGCCAGCGCATTTTTTTCCTGGGATGGCGGCGGCTCGCGCAGTTCCCGCGACGCCCCCGGCTCAACACCGTATCGCCGCGGTTCTGGGTGCACGCCGGGAACTGGGCGTCATTTCGGCCAGTTTTCTGTACGAGATCGCAACCGCATCCTCCGGACGCGACCAGAAACAGGCCGGCCCACACACGCCCCGCCACGCCCCGCCCCGCCCCGCCCACGCCACGCCCACATCGACAAAGCGCCGCGGCGGACCTGCGCAATGCCCGCCCTGGCCCCGAGGCTCGGCTTAGGGCGCGTACCGGCCGGCGGCCGGCCAGCGCGAAGCGAGCTGGCTGCTCAACGCCGGCCACGCCACCGGGTCATGCCCAGGAACAATGGGGTAGCCTCGCTCGGCCGCGAGAGCCTTCAGCCGCCGGATCGAGGCGACCGTATCCTCGGGACGGCAGTTGATGAACGAGCCGACGCTCAGCTCGTGCTCGATATTGGCCACCAGGTCGGCGGCGTCAAAGGCGAACACAAAGCCCCCTCCCCCCACGGACGGGTCGAGATCCACGACGAAGCTCTGGTGCCCGGGTGTGTGCCCGGGAGATGCCACCGCGTGCACGCCGGGGGCGATCTCGGCGTCGCCGTCGGCCAGGCGCCAGTTGATCTCGGGGTCGTCATAGTCGATGCGGAACATCCCGTGGCGCTCGGGCTCGGGGTGAGCCGACATCGCGTAGGAGTACTCGGCGCGCTGGAGGTGGACAGGCACGCCGAAACCGGTGAAATGGCGCACCCCGCCGGCGTGGTCGTAATGCAGGTGGGAGAGAGCCACGACCTTGACGTCCGCCAAGGCAAGCCCGGCGGCCTCGAGCGCGCTCTCCAAGGGGTCTCCCGGGCCTTCCGGCAGTATGGCCTCGGTCCCGTCGCTGTGGAACCGCCGCCTCAACGGTCCGTCGCGCAACAGGGCGGGGTTGAAGCCGGTGTCGATCAGCACCTAGCCGCCATCGCATTGCAGGAGGACACCCGGCACCGGCTCGCGCAGCCGCTCACCCGAAGTGTCACCATGGATCGAAACGGTTATCGGCAGATCGGCCCAGCCGAGAGTGAGCAGGATGACACGGCGGACGCCTGAGCTGGCCACTCAGCCTTCTTACCAGCTGACGTGCCGCGGCCAGGGCCCGGCGCAACATGGGGGCCGCAATTGTGCGGCTGGTGAGCTCAAATGCCGCGCCCGAGGGGCAGCGCCCAGCTCAGGGCCTCTCGTTGCTGGCCGAAGAGGGGGCGCAGGCAAAGCCGGGCGGCTCCGGCCGCTCGTTCGAGGTCGGAACAGCCCTGTTGCAGGCTCTCCCGGTCCGAGCCCGCCACCGTCACGAAGCCCGAGAACTGGAACGCGCCGCGGCCCGCCGCCAGCTGCTCTTCGCGGACCTCGACGGCCTCGACCTGGCGTCGCTGCCGGGCCGTCTCCAGAAAACCTCCTTGGGCGCGCAGGTGCGCATCGGCCATCTGGGCGGTCCGCGAGGACTCGGCATCGCGAGCCGCCAGCTCGGGCGGGACCGGGGCCATAGCAACCGAGAACGACCTCCGCCCCCGCCCGATGAGCAGCGAACTGAGGAAGTCCGGTCCAACGTGGCTGCGGGGCCACTCGGCCACCCAATATGTGCGGTACCACGCGCCCTCGAGCCGAACGGCCGCCCAGCGTTCCTCGGAGGCGAGCGGCCAGGGGTGCGCGGTTGGACTGGCATCGAGGTCCGGGAGCAGGAAGCTGCCGACGGCTCCCACCAAGGCGGCGGCGTCAAGCACTCCGTCGCAGGCGATGCCAGCGCCTCGCAGCAAGGTTCGCAGCGCACGCACCTCCTCGCGCAGCACGCCCGCGGCGTGGTCGTCCAAGCGGCGCCGATGGGCCGGGCAGCGGACAGTGACTACCAAGAACGTCTCATGCCGCCACGCCTTTTGGCCCGCAGCCTCCAGCTGGGCGCGGTGGCCCGGGTAGCCCGGGCTCGCTCTGTCGCCGGTCTCGTCCAAGTGGTCGACCAGTGCTCCGGTCGCGGTCGGCCGCGCTCGCTGGCACCACTGCAGGCGGGCCAGCGAGCCGCGGTGGCTACTGATCGATTCGAGCACTCCGGCCCAAGCCGTGAGCCGCCGCTCCTTGTCCGGGCCGTCCAAGAGGCAAAATGCGGACCCGCGCGCCCTCAGCAGGGCGGCCGCGGTGCCCTCCCGGGCGTCCACGACCACACCCACGGCGCCCTGACCGCCGGTTGCCGGCAGCTCATCGAGAAAGACCCCGGGGACGAAGGTTTTGGACGGCAGCCGCGGCTTCACCGGGTCGCACGGCAACGCGCTGGGCGGTACGCTCGGCAACGTGCTGGCGGCGCTCACGGTGGTCACCGGCGGCCGCTGCACCTCCCGGCGGCCACGGACGGCAAACGCCACCGCGCAGCCGAACCAGTACAAGGGTGTCCGGCCAGCCACCGGACGGCACGCCAAGGCTGCGCCCATGACAACGCCGGTGGCACCGCCAAAGCCTGCCAACCCGGGCGAGCGCTTCAAGATGGCCGCGGCGACCAGGATGGCCACGACCAGCAGTGACAGCTGCCCGAGGCTGAGCCCAAGGACCACACCTCGGCGGTTGAGAGGCTCGAAGCGGTAGCCGGTTCCGTCGGCCATGGCGCTTACGGCCCTACCGACGCTAGTGGCCCGGCCGGCTCGGCTGGCGCGCCCGGCACTAGCGGCCCTGCCGGCCCGGCTGGCGCGTCCGGTACCGGGACGGCACCTGCGCCACGCGGCGGCACCCCCGCGGCCGCCGCGTTGGGCGGTGGCCCGGCCGGGCCAAGGCCGTGACCATCGGAGGGGGGATCCCGGTCGACCAAGCCGAGCAGCTGCCGGGCGCTCTCGGCCTCAGCCGTACCTGCGCCGGCCCCGGCGCCGCTGGCTGCGAGGTTGGCGCCGGTGGTGGCCGCTGCCGACACGGCGGCCACCAGACGTTGCACCGAGCGCTCGGCAGCGTGCACCGGCTGGCGGGACATGCCCTGGAGGTGCGCGATCCCCGCCATCTCGACCATGGGCACCAACTTGAGCAGCGCGAAGGGAGCGAAGGCGGCCATGAGCAGGATGGCGGTGCCCGTGACCAGCGAGCTCGGCCCGGCGGCTTGGCTGGTGAGAGCATTGGCCCCGAGGCACAGGGCGCCAACGATTACGGGTTTGGACAGCAACAGCGCGGCAAGGACTTCGAGCAGGCGCTTCGCCCAGTGCGCCGTGGCCGGCCAGACCAGGCCGGCGAAGGCGAGCGGCATAAAGAATATGGCCAGCTCGACGGCGGCGGCACGCAGCACGAGCTCGAGCCATAATGCCAAACCGCCGCACAGCGCCACCAGGCTGACTATCGGCGTTACCCCAGGGGACGGATGCGTTATGCCGAAGGTAATGGCGCCGATGAAATCGTTGCCCAGGTTGGGGTCGACAGCGTGCTCTATAGCGCTCGACAAGGCGTCCGTGACGCCGATAGCCTTGCCTGTCAATTTGACAGCCAGGAAGCCACCGGTGAGCGAAAGTGGGACGCCTGCGCCCCAGACGCGCGCCAAACGGCGCGAGTCTTGGCGGAAAATGCAGCCTATGGTGGCCGCAAAAATTAGCGGACCAACAACTAGGAGCTCCACGGGAAAAAGGGCTTCTTCCACTGAGGAAAACCAGCCGTTGCCCTCGGCCGCGCTGATGGATGTCGTCGCGAGCGCGGCCTGCATCGCGTCGCGGGTTACGGCAGCAACCGCCTCCGCCAGGTAGCTGAGCGCGGCTTTACATAGATCGGTGACCACAAGCTCGGCCAACTTGACCAGCAGCTGCGTGATATTAGTTCCGATCGGCAGCGGGATAATGGGCAGCAAAGACATCAGTGGACGTTGAGGCCTTGGGAGAAAAAGAAGTTGATTATCTCCTGGGAGCCTCCAACGAGGAGAGCAGCGACACCTGAAACCAGTACACCTTTGCGGCCGTTATACGACTGCTGGTAGTTATGCGAAAAATGTCCGAAGGCCCACATAACCCCGCCGACTATCACCCCCACGATCGACGCCATGAGCGCCCAGTGGCCTACTCCGCTGGCCAGGTTGGTGAGGACCTGTTCGCCCGGGAGGTTGCTGCCCGAGCTGGGGTCGAGGGTGATGCCGGTGGAAGCGGCCACGTACAGTTTGGTGGGTAACGGGTGCATGTCGAGCTCCTTTGCCAATGCCACTGAGCAGGGCGCCATGGAGGCGCAATGCCCCGAGATCAGGTGGCCGGGGCCAGCGAGGGTCGCCGACCCTCTTCAAAGCGGAGGGGCGCGGGGCGACGCTTTCATAGTATCTCACTTACTGTTGTAGGTTTTCAAGTCACATGGTGACGATTTCTCAGCGGCCTGGCGACGGTGCATGTGAGCCAGCCGCCGCTGGCGGCTCGCACCCCCTACGCTTCCCGTTGCCCATGTCTCTTAGGGCGGTCGCCGGTGCCGGGCCGTTCTGGGACGCACCACCGGCCACTCCCTAGAGGCACGCGAGGTCACCCTCTAGATGCTTTGTCCGAACAGCAGGCGATTGCCGATCAGGTGTCAATGCCTTGTGGAGCGACGGATGAAACGGTCATCTAGCCACTTCGTTTGAAAGTCAGTCCTCGCGATATTCGGTAGCTATCAATCAACGCTCCGCTCACAAAACTGTTGGCGGGCAGCTCTCCGGAGCCGTCCCCGCTCACCTTTGCTCGGCCGCTCGGCGCCGGTTGTAAAGGCGGATGGCCCAGAGGTAGGACATGACGCCGATGCCGATGCTCCAGGCGATGGCGGCGACGGCGTGGTCGCCGATGGCCGCGCCGCTGAGGAGCCCGCGCACGGTGTCGGCGACGGGACTGAACGGTTGGTACTCGGCGAACTGGCGCAAGCCCGTCGGCATGGTGGCGGTGGACACGAAGCCGCTGCTGAGGAACAGCAGCAACAAAAGGACCATGGGGGTGTTGCTGGCGGTCTCGACGCTCTTGGCGGCCAGCCCGAGCGCGACCGCCAGCCAGATGAGCGCGAAGCCGAACAGGGCGAGGGTCCCGATCGCGGCGAGCCACTCGAGTATCCCGGCGCTGGAGCGGAACCCGAGACCGAAGGCGACCCCGGTGAGGATTGCCATGGCAGCGAGGGTCTGGACCAGGCTCCCGAGGACGTGGCCGATGAGGACCGAGGCGCGGGCGATGGCCATGGTGCGGAACCGGTCGATGATGCCCCCGGTCATGTCCATGGCGACCATGATCGAGGTGCCCTGGACGACTGAGGCCACGGTGATGAGCAACACCCCCGGCACCACGTAGTCGAGGTACTCGTGGCGTCCCAGGTGGGCGCCGAGCCCAGCACCGAGCTGGCCACCGAAGACATAGACGAACAGCAGCAGGAGCACGATGGGCAGGCCGATGAGCATTACGGTCAGGGACGGGTAGCGGAGCTGGTGCTTGAGGTTGCGGCGCAGCATCACCCGTGAGTCGCTGAGCGCGTAGGCGAGCGTGGTCATCGCCCCGCTCCTTGTGGTGTTGGGACCTGGTCGCTCAGGGCGCCGACGTGGCTACCGGTAACGGCGAAGAACACGTCGTCGAGGTCGGGAGTGTGGACCGACAGCCGCGCAACTTTGACCCCGTTGCGGTGCAGCTCGTCGAGCAGCTCGCGAAGGGACTCCACGGTGCCGTCGGCCGGGACCTGGAGGACGAGCTGGTCTTGGTCGGGACAGGCCGCCGGGAGCAGCTCTACGGCCGAGCGGAGCTGGCGCGGGTCGGCGAAGTGGAGCCGGACGTGGCCGCCGGGGATGCGGCCCTTCAGCTCGGTCGGAGTGCCTTCAGCGACGACCCGGCCCTGGTCGAGCACCGCGACCCGCTCGGCCAGCTTGTCGGCTTCGTCAAGGTTCTGGGTGGTGAGCAAGATGGTGGCCCCGGCGCCAGCGAGCTCACGGATGACCTGCCACATGGTCCGACGGCTGCGGGGGTCCAAGCCGGTGGTGGGCTCGTCGAGGAAGATCACCCGCGGCTGGTCCACGAGGGTCATCGCCAGGTCGAGGCGTCGTCGCATCCCGCCTGAGTAGGTGGAAAGCAGCTTGTGGGCGGCGTCGGCGAGGTCGAACTGCTCCAACAGCTCTGACACCCGCCGCCGCCCAGCCTGGCGGTCGAGGTGGCGAAGGTCGGCCATCAGCTGCAGGTTCTCGGCGCCGGTGAGCAAGTTGTCCACGGCCGAGAACTGACCGGTCACCCCGATGACGGCCCGCACTCCGTCAGGGTCGGTGACCACGTCGTGACCGGCGATGCGCATGGACCCGGAATCGGGCGCGATCAGAGTGGACAGGATCCGGACCATCGTGGTCTTGCCGGCCCCGTTGGGGCCGAGGAGCGCCAGGACCGTGCCCTCCTCCACGGCCAGGCTCACCTCGTCGAGCACCAGATGGTCGCCGAACGACTTGCACACGTCCCGGGCCACGATCCCGGTCGCAGCGGACATACCTGTCATGGCCGTCTCTCTCATCGCCGTGTGGACGGTTCGTCGGGGAGCTCGCCCGCGGCACGTAGCGCTTCGCGGTGTGCTTTCCACTCCTGTTCCCAGACCGGCATCCGCTCCACCAGGAAATCGGCGAACGCGACCCCCTCCAACAGCAGCGCTTTCCGCTCGGGTGGCTGATCGGCGAGCAGGCGCAGGCCCTCTCGGGCGAGATCGGCCATCTCCCGGTACTCGGAGACGTCGAAGCCCATCGCATTGGGCCCCGACATGTCGAGGCGCACCCGGTCCATCCGCTCGCCCGCAGCCCGGGAGCGCTGGACGAGCCTGAGGGTCTCCAACGTGTTCACCGCGTTGGAGATCGCGCTGCGGCTCGCCAGCAGCGCCTCGGCCAGCTCGCTGATGCTCTGCTCGCGGGGGTCGCACACCGTCAGGTAGCCGACCAGCCGGCCCACCATCGGGGCCATCCCGAACCGCCGGGCATAGTAGCGCCCGGCGTGGTCGGCGAACGTCAGCTCAGCGTCGCTCGGCATCCCGCTCATCATACACATAACGCGCAGATCACACAAATCAGTGGCATCTCAAGCTTACGACTGCGATCGAATATGAGCCCATATGAAGTAGTCGGCCAGCACTTGGCGCACTGGGCGGACAAGGCCGAGGTCAGTTAGCGCTGATCGGAACAGGCGATCGCTCAGCGGTCCATCTCGTCCGAGGGCCGTTGCCGCTGTGCACCCGTACCATCGCGGCCTCCTCGGCATGGGCGGCCGAGGACGTCGGCGGCCCCAAAGCGCCTCCGCCCAGTACGCGGCCAGGCCGGTCCCAGACGGGCAGCTCCCTGTTCGTTCAGCCCGAGGACATGCTGCCGAAATCGACGTCCTTGGTCGCCACCGTCCCGGCCGTCCGCCCTGGAGCCGTCTGGTAGGTCCAGTACAGGTTCGTGTGGGCGATGACCTGGCTCGGCGGCGGCGCGCCGTATTCCGTGTGGTCTTCGGTCGTGTGGGCGTCGCTGACAAGGACCGCGTCGTACCCCCTGGCGAACGCACCGTGCAGAGTCGAGCGGACGCACGCGTCCGTCTGTGCGCCGGCGACGATGAGGCGCCCGACTCCGAGCCCAGACAGCACAGTCTCGAGGGTCGTGGCCTCGAAGGCGTCGCCATAGCTCTTCTCGACGAGCGGCTCGACGTCGCCCGGAGCCAGCTCGGGGACGATCCGCCAGTCGTCGCTTCCCCTCGCAAGCTGCTCGTCGGAGTGCTGGACCCACACGACGGGGACCTGTTCGCGCCGCGCCTTGTCGACAAGGCTGGCGATGTTGGTGACGACCGCGTCGCGCTCGTGTGCCCCCTTGACGACGCCGCTCTGCACGTCGATGACGAGGAGAGCGGTGCTTGGCCGGTTCTGGAGTGTGGTCA
This sequence comes from Acidimicrobiales bacterium, assembly GCA_035503975.1. GTDB lineage: Bacteria > Actinomycetota > Acidimicrobiia > Acidimicrobiales > Palsa-688 > DATJMJ01. The sequence continues at coordinate 16,059 of DATJST010000315.1, forward strand.
TGGTTCCCCTTGCTCACGCTGGGCTCGTTGTGCCAGCCGTAGAGTACGCACGCTGTCGATGGTTCTGGGTGCACTTTCTGGCGTTGAGAACCAGCTCGGGGCATGGACGCATCACCGTCTGCGCGATCGTAACCTGACCGGGAGGGTGACGGCCAGGCGCCGGGCTCGCGATCCTTGACGCCGGGCTCAAGGGCTGACAGCGTTTGGGCTTCGACACCGATTGTCAGACTGCAGCTCGATAATGTGAGCGCTTCTTGTGGAACACCGCTCGCACCAGAATTTTCTAGCTTTTCAAAGCCAAATCCATCGTTCCGCGGCGCTCGCCAGGTTGCCTGAGGACCCAAAACAACCAGGCAACAACGGTCATATGTACGCGCCATCCCGGCCGGCAATATGCTCTCGCGCTGGCAGTCCGCGAGGCGGCGGCGGGGCTACCTCGAGGTCACCGGGTGGCGCTCTGTCCCGAGGATCACGCAGACCGCGAAGGGTGCGTCGTCCCGCTCGTTGTCTTCGCCCTCAATTGTGCCGCGGCTGCGGATCTCGCCGACGTAGTGCATGCCGATGCGCTCCATCACCGCTCGCGACCGCAGGTTGTGGCGCGCCGTGCACGACACCACGGCACGCACCCCGAGCACACCGAACGCGTAGGCAAGGCCAGCCGCGCCGATCTCCGACGCGTAGCCTTGGCCCCAGCGCTCCCGGCGCAGCGCCCACCCGATCTCCAGCCAGTGCGCGTGCACCCTGAGAGGGTGCTCACTCTCGTACGGCTCGCGCACCCAAGGCTCATCAGGCAAGAAGGCGTAGATCTGGCCCCAGTCGTCGTCGACGGGAGCCCGCGACAGGCCGCCGCGGCCCACGACCTCACCACTCTCACGGTCATATGCCATCCACTTGTGCACGCCGTGGAGCCGCCAAGACTCGGCGACCCGCCGGGCCTGGTCGTCTGCCTCTTGACGGGACGGCCGCCAGCCGCCGTACCAGGGGGCCACCGACTCGTCGTTGTGCACGAGCCAGAAATCGGCGGCGTTGCTCGGCCCGATCGGGACCAGGCGCAGCCGTGACGTCAGCAGCGATCGATCGGTCCCGGACATGCTGAACATCCTTACCCGCAGTAGGAGGTCGAGCACTGGAGTTTCGCGACCATCCCAGCGAACCGCCCATGGGGCTAGGTGCCCGAAGGCATGCCCACACCGTCTCGAGCGGTCCTTGCCCCAAGCGGTCGCGGCCCGTTGGGGTGGTTACGAGTTCGTCCTCGTCGGCTCCGGCGACGACGCCGTCGCGGTAGGACAACAACTGACTGCGTTGGACGACGAGGCTGGGCAGCGGCTCTCGCCGTCACTGGGGCCTTCGACGACGCCGCCGGCGTCGAAGGCGAGTTCTGCTTCGGCCTGGAGCGAATCCTCGACGGACTTGAGGTCCTCTTGCGGCAAGAGCGCTGACCTCGTCAAGCCCGACGAAGATCTGACCACCGGGGTCGGGCGAGGTACAGCCACAAAGTGACGAAAGTCCCTCCCGTCTGGGAGTAACTGTCATTAGCATGCTCGGGATGAGCGAGATCCCCCGGTCTGGAAGCCGCAGATGGTGGGCGCTCGGAGCCGTGGTGCTGGCAGTGCTCGCCGTCGGCATGGACCTGACCGTGCTGAGCGTCGCCCTGCCGACCCTGTCCGGGGCGCTCAAAGCGTCCGAAACGGACCTCCAGTGGTTCTCCTCCGGCTACGCCTTGGTGATCGCGGCCTCCATGTTGCCGGCCGGGCTGCTCGGCGACCGGTTCGGGCGCAAGAAGGTGATGCTTTGGTCACTCGGGATATTCGCCTTGGGCTCGCTGGCGTGTGCCGAGTCGCGCACCGCAGCCGAGTTCCTCGCCGCTCGGGCCCTGCTCGGTTTCGGCGGTGCCGGGGTGGTAGTGATGGCCGTCTCGGCACTGGCGGTGCTGTTCAGCGAGGATGAGCGACCCAAGGCAGTCGGGGTGTGGGCGGCCGCGAACATGGTGGCCTTTCCTATCGGGCCGATCCTCGGCGGCTGGCTGCTCTCCCATTACTGGTGGGGGTGGGTGTTCTTGATGAACGTGCCGGTCGCCCTCATCGGCCTGGCCGCGGTCGCGGCTCTCGTCCCTGAGTCAAGGGCTGCAGAGCGTCCCGGGTTCGACCTCGTGGGAAGCGCGCTGTCCAGCGGGGGTCTCGTGGTGCTCACCTACGGGTTCATCGCGGCGGGCGAGTATGGGTGGGGGTCTGCGACCGCATTGGTGGCCATGGCCGCCGGCGCCGGTGTTCTCGTCGAGTTCTTCGCTTGGGAGCGGAGAGTTATGTCCCGGCTCGGTGGCCAGCCGCTTGTCGACCTCTCGTTGTTCCGATCTCGATCGTTCACCTGGGGAGTCCTGCTCTTCACCGTGTTGACCTTGGCCCTCGTCGGGTTGCTCTTCACCCTGCCCCAGTACTTCCAGGGCGTGATGGGCACCAATGCCGAAGGCTCGGGCATCCGCCTCCTGCCTACCGTCGGAGGCCTGCTCGTCGGCCTCGCCCCCGCCGCGCTGCTGGCCAAGCGCATCGGCGCCAAGCTCACCGTCGCCGCGGGCTTTGCCGTGCTGGCCGCGGGCCTCGCCCTCGGGGCGACCACTACCGTCACCTCCGGTGGGGCGTTCTCAGCGCTGTGGCTGTCCATCGCCGGAGCGGGCACCGGCCTCACCATGGCTACCGCGGCATCCGCGGCTGTCGCCGAGTTGGACGAGGAGCGGGCCGGGGTGGGCTCGGCCGTGCTCCAGGCGCTCAAGAACACCGGCGCGCCGCTCGGCAGCGCCGTGCTCGGTAGCACTCTGCTTGCCGTCTACGTGGCCCACCTCCACCTCGGCGGACTGCCATCGACCGCCTCTGCCACCGTCCGCCAAGGCGTGTTCCAGGGGGCCGCTGTTGCTCACCTTCTCAATTCTCCGGCGTTGCTGGCCCAGGTCCAAGGTGCCTTCGTGCACGGCATGGACGCTGCGCTGCTCGTCTCGGTCGCCTTCGCCGTAGCGGGCTGCGTGCTCGCCCTCGTCTTCCTGCCTATGGGACGTCGTTCGAGCACGGCCGAGAGAAAGGAGGCTCCGAGTGGGCGCGCCGCAGCCTGAGGACGGCCCCGCAGTCGGGCGTCGGGAGCGCAAGAAGGCCCGTACCCGGGCCGCCATCCAGCACGAGGCCCTGCGACTGTTCGGCGAGAAGGGCTACGACCGCACCACCATGGAGGAGATCGCCGAGGCAGCGGATGTTTCCGCCAGCACTCTGTTCCGGCACTTCGCATCGAAAGAAGCCTTGGTGCTCACCGACGAGTTCGACCCGCTCATCATCGACGCGTGCCGCTCCCAGCCTGCCGAGCTGGGAGCGGTCGAGGCCATCCGTCGGGGCATCCGCGACGTGTTCGAGCACGTGAGTGAGGAGGCCCTGGCCGACATCCGGGTCCGAGCCGAGCTCGCCGTGTCGGTGCCCGACTTACGCGGCGCCATGCTCGACCAGTTGGCCCAGGCCATCCGAGATCTCACCGGCGTCGTGGCCGAACGGGCCGGGCGGCCGAGCGACGACTTCGCGGTCGCAACGCTTGCCGGCGCCATCATGGGCGTCATGCTCTCCGCCGAGCTCTACTGGGTCGAGCATCCCCGAAGCGACCTCTTCGCATTGCTCGACGACGCGCTCGTGCTCCTGGAAACGGGGCTCACTATGTGACCCCGACCGCGGGCACGGCGGAAACCGGGGATCAGGAAGTCGACCCTTCGGGCTCACCAACCCGAAGGTCGGGGCATGAACGACGACCGCGCCGTTCTGGGGGCTCTCGCGGTGGTCGGCCGACATTGAGTAATGGAGAGCCCAGGCGGCTGCATAAGGATCTCCCGAGATGTTGC
>DATJST010000316.1:0-5241 GCA_035503975.1 Acidimicrobiales bacterium
AGTTACTATGGGCTCCCCGACGACACCAATACCCAGGTGCTTTTCTGGAACAAGGCTGACTTCGCCGCGGCTGGCCTGTCCGGGCCGCCGACGACACAAACGCAAATGTGGGCCGACGTAGCCAAGCTCACCAACCCGGCCAAGGGCCAGATCGGCCTCAGCGTCGACGGCACCGACGTCTGGAACGTATCGCCCTATGTCTGGAGTGCCGGCGGTGGTTTCACCAACTCCGCCATCACCACCGCGACCGGCTACATGAACGGTTCGGCTACCGAAGGCGTCCTGCAGGAACTTGTCAACCTCTACAAGGCCGGGGACATCGGTAAGGACTTCCTCGGAGGCTCGGGGTCGGTCTCGGGCGAAACAGGCTTCCCCAAAGGCGAGTACGCCATGTACATCGACGGCCCTTGGGCGGTGCCCACGTACCGCCAGGAGCACTTCAGCGGCTACGGCATGGTGCTGATGCCGAAGGGAGCCGCAGGTTCCATTTCGGTTGTAGGCGGCGAGGACCTCGCCATCGCCAGGGGTGTCAAGAACCTGCCCGATGTGATCAAGCTGGCGCAGTTCCTGACCGCACCTTTCGCCCAGCTCCAGATGGCCAACCAGGGCGACCTGGCGACGTACACGAATGACCTGCACGGCGAAATACAGGCCCAGCCCTACCTGGACATCTTCGTCCAGCAACTGAAGAGCGCCGAGGCCCGACCCGTGGCCCCCGGCTATGCCATACTCGACGCCGACTTCAGCGCCGAGATGCAGGAAGTGCTGTCCGGCAAGTTGGACCTCTCCGACGCCCTCAACACCGCGGCCACCGAGGCGAACGCCGCCTTGGCTGCCAACAGTTGATCGCTACTGAAACCATCGAGCCGCGCCCGGTGCAGTTTGCGCCGGGCGCCTCCTCGCGGGGCCTCACCGCCCGTCGCTCCCGTCGCTCCTACCGGGCGGGGCGGGCGGCGACGCCTTACCTGTTGCTCGTCCCCGCTACCGTCATGTACGCCACGTTCATCGTGTACCCGATCTTTCGGCAGTTCGATATCAGCTTTTTCAACTGGCACATATTCCCGGGAGCCTCCAACCCGTACGTCGGCTTCTCCAACTACACCAAGATCTTCCATGACCCTGTCGTGCGCACCGCCGCGTTCAACTCGTTCCTCTACATCGTTGTTACCGTGCCCGTGCAGATGGCGATCGGGCTGTTCGCCGCAGCTATCCTGACCGACCGCCTGCCCGGCTCGGCGCTGTGGCGAGCCGCCATCTACATCCCCGTGGTCACCTCTTGGGTGGTAGTCAGCTACATTTTCGCCTACATCTTCAGTTCACAGGGCGGCGTCATGAACGATGTCGTCGGCTTCTTTGCCGGTCACACCGTAAACGTCGACTGGACCGCGGAGACCTGGCCCGCCAACATGGTCATCTGGATCATCGGTATCTGGAAGGGCGTCGGTTGGTCGTTCCTCATTTTCCTGGCTGCCCTCGACGGCGTGCCTAGGCCGCAGGTGGAATCAGCCCGGATCGACGGCGCCTCGGAACGGCGGGTGTGGCGCTACGTAGTGCTGCCTTCCATCCGACCGGCCGTCGCCTTCGTCACCGTACTGCTCGTCATCGGTGGGGCGCAGGTCTTTACCCAGGTCTACCTGGTGACCCAGGGCGGCCCCTACAACTCCACTCAGGTGCTCATGTCTTACATGTACCAGCAGGCGTTTACTTACTTCGCCTTCGGTTACGCGGCGGCGCTTGCCTCGTTGCTGGCGGTCGTGCTCTTCGGCTTCAGCTTTGCCGAGATCCGTTTCCTACGCCGCCAAGACATCTGAAAAGAGGCTGATCATGGCCGTGCCCGCCACCCTCGTCCCCAACCGGCAACCAGCGAGCTCACCGCCGGGGCTGTTCGGCACCCGCAGGTACACGCGTGCGCGCCTGGTGGTCGCCGTGGTCCTGTCTTTAGTGTCCCTGGGGCCGCTGCTTTACATGCTGTCGCTGTCGTTCCAGCCGGCCGGGCTCGGCGGGATCTTGGGATCGGGCCAGTTGCTCCCTACCCACCCGACCGTCTCGAACTACCAACAGGCCTGGAGCGAGAACAGCTTCGGCCATTACTTCTTCAATAGCGTTTCGGTGTCCATCGCAACCGTGGTCATCACCGTCTCGCTGGCCTCGCTGGCGGCGTTCGCCTTCGCCCGCTACAAGTTCCGCTTCCGAGAGGCGATCTTCTACTTCTTCCTGGCCAGCCTGGCTGTGCCGGGCCTGCTCCTGCTCATCGCCCAGTACCTTCTCCTAGTCAGGCTGCACCTCCTCGACTCGCTCGAGGGACTGACACTGCTCTACGTAGGCGGCAACCTCCCACTCACCATTTTTTTCCTGCGGGGCTTTTTCCAGAGCATCCCGCCCGAGTACGAGGAGTCGCTCCGCCTAGACGGCGCCAGCACGCTGCAGGTCCTGACCCGTCTCATCGTGCCGCTGTCGCTGCCCGCCCTGGCTGTGGTGTCCATTTTCACGTTCAACGCGGCGTGGGACGAGTTCCCGGCTGCCGCCACCATGCTCAATACGCCATCGAACTTTACGCTGCCCATCGGCTTGGAGTACTTCATCGGCAACCACACGACCTCGTGGGGCCCGCTGTTCGCCGCTTCGGTTATCGCCACGGTACCGACGATCGTGGTGTTCCTTTTGGCGTTGCGCTGGTTCCGCAGCGGGGTGTCCCTAGGAGGCCTGCGCTGAGCGAGGGAGCCGGCTTCACAAATGAGAGGTCCCAAGTGCCCGCAAGCCCGTACGCGCCGGCGCCACGGCTGGAGGAACTGCGGGCCTTTTACCAGACAGGTGAGGGGATCACCTTGTCGAGGTTGCCGGCTGGGACGGCCCGAGTTGTCGCCCGCTACGCGAGCGGCGAGGTGCAAGAGGCAGATGTTGGCCTTGGTGCTCACTTCGGCAGGCTCCGGACCGGGACGACCTCAGTCGAGGCAATTGCGGCGGACGGGAGTGTCTTGGCCGAGGAACTGACCACGGTGGCTGCCCACGCCGGCGAGCGACCGGTGCACGGCTTCGCTACTTCCTTCGACCCCCAAAGTGTCCCCTCCTTCCTCACTTGGCTAAAGGCCTTGCGTTGCACGGTTGTGCAGATCTACGACTGGATGGCGAGTTACTCGGCTCCCCTGGGGCCGCCTGAGGGTTGGGAAGATCCCTCGCGTCGGCCGGTCTCGTACGAGGCGCTGCGCGCCCTGGCCGTGGGTATACGTTCCAATGGTGCCGTAGCCCACGCATACGCGCCGGTCTACGCCGTGGACCTTCCTTTTGCCGCTGACCACCCCGACTGGCTCATGTACCGTAACGACGGCAAGGTGCAGCGCTTTTTTGACATGATCGAGCTAGCCAACCCTGGGAATGTCGAATGGCAACGCCATTTCGCCTTTACGTACGGCTCTGCCGCCGACAGTATCGGTTTTGACGGGTTCCACGTCGATACTTATGGCTATCCCCGGTCCGCCGTCGACCGGGACGGCAAGGCCATCGACATACGGTCGGCCTACGAATCTTTCCTTGCTTTCTTTCGTCGTGCACGGCCTTCGGACCAGATCAGCTTCAACCAGGTGAACGGTGTGCCGTCCGCGATCGAACTGCCCCCTGGCCCCGGGTTTCGCTACTGCGAGGTGTGGGCACCGAACGACCAATGGCGCCACCTCGAGGGCCTGATGGACCGTAGCTCAGGTAAGGCCGGCCAGTTGGCACAGCCACCAACAGGGGGCCCCATTTCCCGGGGCAGCATCGCTTGTTACCCGCCAGTCTGGGAAAAGAACGGGCGAGGCGGCCCCCAAGCGGTCGCACCCAGAGAGGAGTCCCTTCGCACCGTGGTCCTTACCGAGGCCATCGCCACGTGCATGGGGGCCAGCGCTCTGCTTTTCGGAGACGTCACGTCCGTGCTTTGCGACCCTTACTACCCCAAGCACGAACGGCTTTCAGCGTCGGAGGCGGCGACCGTCCTCGCTTGGCACCGCTTCGGCTTGCGCTGCCGTGACCTCTTCCTTGAGGGCGAGGACACCAGCTGGTACGAGATCGGCGATGAGAACGGCGCCGTGGCCGTCAAATGGGACGGCCCGGTGCGGCCCGAGCCGGTCGGAGGCACGCTCTTCGCACGCGTCGTTCGCACCGACGGTTGCGTAGCAGTGGGCGTCGTGGACCTGAGCGGGAGCGCTGACGGCTCCTGGTCGCAGCCGACGGCTATGGGTAGGTGCCGCTCGGTACGCGTCCGAGCCCTGCTTGAACACCCCGACAGTTGGCAGGCAGCCGCTGCCGTCCTCGGCCGGAGCGGAGACCGTTTCGCGCCGGTGCCGTTCACGATGGTGGAGCACCGCGAGGGGCGAGCTCTGCAGGTGGACGTGCCAGTCGAAGCGGGCTGGTCCGTCCTCAGGTTCACGAGGTAGGGCCGCAAAGTTCTGTTTTCAAGGGCGGGCGCCAGGTCGTCGTCGTGGCGTTCGAGCACGCTCTTTACCTTAAGTTCCGCCGCCCCCTTCCTGTTCCTGGCCGCGTTCGCTCTCGAACCTCTCGTCCAGCAGAGCGTCGGTAGCTTCTTTGATTGGTACGACCTGAGGCCGGCCACCTGGGCCGGCCTGCGCCAGTACAAGTTGGTATTTGACGACTCCGTGGCGCGTTCGGCCGTTGTCCACACCGTCGTCTATGTAGCCCTCACCGTGCCCTGCGAGGTAGGTCTGGGCCTGATTGGGGCCTGGCTGGTGACGCGCATAAAACGAGGACGCCCGGTGCTATTAGCCCTCCTAGCCTTGCCGCTCGCCATCCCGTGGACGTCGGCATCAACCATGTTCCTTGGGTTTTTCAACTCCGGAGGCGTTCTTGATGACCTGAGGGCCGAGCTTCTTGGCGCCCACCGCCCGGTGCTGTGGTTCCAAGACCCCAAGCTAGCCTTCGCCGTCATCGTCGGGGCTGGCATCTGGAAAGGCACACCCTGGTGCTTCCTTCTGTTGGTTGCCGCGTTGAACTCGTGCCCGCCCGATATCTTCGAGGCGGGCCGGGTTGACGGGGCGCGTGGGCTGTCGTACTGGTCCCGCGTTGTTGTCCCGGCCGTGCGAGCGATGCTCGTGTTCGTGACGGTGTTCCGCATTTTCGCCGAGGCCCAGACCTACACTTCGGTGGCACTGCTGACCCAAGGTGGCCCCGTCAACGCCACTCAACTTGCTTCCACCTACGACAACACCTTGGCGTTCCAGTACTTCCAGTTCGGCGAGGCATCGGCGCTGA
>DATJST010000317.1:0-2816 GCA_035503975.1 Acidimicrobiales bacterium
CGGCCCGCTCGCTCCATGTGAAAGCAGAACCCTGGGGGTCGGCATCCACCAGCAGCACTGGCTGGCCCGTCTCGCGCGCAGCGACCGTGCTCGTGGCGACGGACAGCGCCGTCTTGCCTACGCCGCCCTTGTAGGCGACACAACAGACGATCATGGGTACATCTTGCCACTCCTCATCTCGGGATATGGGGATCTGACTACCTGTCCACCTCGCCACGTCCCCATCCGATAGCGTGCCCCCGGGGCGATTATCGCTGTTCCCAAAAAGCTACCGACCTCGTCATCTCCTCACCTCGGGACATCGGCATATCGCAGCCGATCCGCGACAGCACCTGCTGCGGCTTTACTGGGATCTAGCGCGACTCTCGACGTACCTGGCGCCCCGAGACCGCTTGCCCAACCTCGCCACCTGCCCAAATGCCCACCTCCACAACTCCTCACCTCGCGAGGGCACGGGTCGGACCACAAAGCCCTATCAGTCCATCTCCGGAGCCCGCGCCTTCCACGTCCTTCTTCTCATCTTCTCATCTTCCCATCTCCCGACGTCCCCATATCCTGACCGCGGCATCTTCCTGCCTCCCCGAGCCTTAGCGCCGCACCGGACACAACTGGCAATCCGCTCCTTTACGCCCACCTCGCCACCTCGCCACCTCGCCACCTCGCCATGTGGTCATATGCCTATGAGCCACCTCTCCGCTCTACCAACGGCCGGCTCCCCAACCCTCGCCGGGATCAAAATACCTACCTCCGCGTGAACGGGCTGGAACAACCTCCTCCCGCGTCACGCTGCCGTCGCGATGGGGGAGTGGCGCAACGAACCGGCAGACCAACTCCAGCCCCCGATGCGCCTCGCACTTCACACCCTCCCCCCACCCGAACACCAGCGTCCCACACCAACCAGACCTCGATCCCTATCCCATCGCGGCAGCGATCTCGTGCGCCCGCCGGGCTGTTCCCGACAACCGCTCCACCTGACCGCAGCTCAAGAAGTCCAGTGCGGCGCGCACGCCGAGAAGCCGGCTCCCTTGGCACCGCGCCAGTCCGAAGCCCACCATGCGGGCGATCGTCCGCGGGCCGATGGCGTTCTTAGCCGTGCTGGCCCCCAGGCCAAGCGACGCGAACACATCTGGCGTCTCCACCACTGCGTACCCGCAACCAGCCTCCAGAGCCACCAGCGCCAGCCGCCGCCAGAGCAGCACGGTGGAGGGGCCGACGATGGGGGTCCAGCAGTCGAACACATAGTCCGAGCTGGGTCCAAACCGCCCGCTACCCGGGTCAAGAAGCACAACGGTGAGCTGGTCCGGCACCTGAACGAAAGCGAGAGTCATGATGGAGCTCCTTTCGGGGCAAACGTCCCGGTCGTTTTCTCTGGACCGTTGATGCCGGTCGCCTGCGGCGGCCTGCGGGCATCAGCGTCCTGAGAGCCCCATTCACCGGCGCCGTCCCGGGGTCAAGGGTCGGCCGTAGGCCGAGCGAGACACGCAGCAAAGCGGAGTCCCACAGCGGCCCTTGACGCCGGGCCCCGAGGCGCCGGTGAACGCCCACCGTGGACCTCACAACCGAGCCCAGCCAAGACGCCGCTCTAACGTCCGTTATCCCATAAAGCTCTACACGGAGCCTTCTCGTTCGGCGGTATTCCGGCGGAATACTCTCAGCGCTCAAAGCCGGCGTCGCGTTGCACCAGCGCAATACCGTCGTACGCGGGTGGGGGAGTGAGGGCAATGCTCGGACCCAGGTCCGGGGAACTATCGTCGAGCAGGTCGCCGATAGTCGGGGGACCGCTGGCTGGTTCACTGGGCGCTACCTTGCCGCTGGCCGTGGCTTGGGCAGCACCGGGCCCGGCGCCGGCCACTCGTTCGTCTGCTGGCTTGTTGGCCAGGCCGCTGATCTCTTCATGGAGCTGAGCGGCTCGGGCGCGCAGCCGGTCGATAGCGCCGTGGTGGGCGAAGGGCCGAGCCAGTGCCGCGGCAACAGCGGCTTGCTCCCGGGCAACGTCGCCAAGCTCTGCCCGGATGGTCTCAGGCAGGTGGTCTAGGCGGCGCAGCCGGTTCTCGATGGCGACGATGACGCTATGGGGGTGGTCGCTCGTTAGATCCGGCCCTGCCAAGCGGATCTCGGAGCGGGGGACACCGGAGAGGGCCATGTCGACGCCGCGGCTACTGAACGTGGCCCAAGCGGTGGCCTCCACGGTCATACCGTCCACCGTCGCCACCGCGCCCAGTTTCATCTCGCGGTCCTGGCGCAGCCGTTCCGCCGCGGTACGGAGCTGCCCGAGCAGGGCGGCGCCAGCGTCGGCGCGCTGGGCATAGCTCTCTCCGTCGACCGTGAGGAGGGGCTGGTCCCCGTCGTGGGCCGCGCGGGCAGCTCGCGCGACCGCCACCTGGTCTAGTTCCCGGTGCAGGGAGGCCTCTTTGGCGGCCAGGCGGGTCGTCTCCCGGCTAAGGCGCTCACGGTCGCGCTGCCAGGCTCGCTCGAGGCGCTCCAAGCGGGCGAGCTCGCTTGACACCTCGGCTTGCTCGATGAGGCGGGGGTCGCCGGCGGCCAAAGCCTTGACTTCGGCGTAAGACAAGGCGGTGTCGCCGATGTCACTGATCTCGCGCACGTCTAGCCGCCCACGCATCAACTGGCCGATGAAGCGAGCTTTCCGCTCGACGGTTTGCCAGGTGTAGGTGTCAAAAGAGCCCTCCGTCACGTACCGGAGGATCTCGACCTGGCTGTTCTGGTTGCCCTGTCGCAGGATCCGGCCTTCACGCTGGGCCAGGTCGGCAGGCCGCCACGGGCAGTCGAGGTGGTGGAGCGCGACGGCGCGGGCCTGC
>DATJST010000318.1:0-25324 GCA_035503975.1 Acidimicrobiales bacterium
GTACTTATGGACCGTGGCCGGATCAATGAACGGGGCGAGTTCGGGCAGCAGCCCGGTTGGGTTGGCCGCCTCGACTGTGCCGGAGTAGACGCCGGCAACCAGTTTCGCGGGGTCGAGCGCGTACGCCACGGCCTGACGGAAAGCCACATCAGACATGGGGGCCTTCGGGATGTTCATCTGCAGCCACACCGTGCTGGCCGGGATCATGTAGGGCTGCGCCGCATAGTAGGTCTTGATCCCGTAGCCGTTCGCAAGGCTCGGGATGCCCCGCAACAACTGGTTGCTCCAGTCGACTGAGCCGTTCAGCAGCTCCGAGAGGGCGGTGCCGCTCGACGTGCTGACGACGTCGCAGAGGTAGGCGAACTTGAACGACAATTTGAGCTGTGCCGTGGCCCACCAATGCGGGTTGTCCCGGTAACAAGCCTGCTTCTTGCTCACCGGTCCGAGCAGCATTGGCCCAGTCGCGACGGGCGACGTGTTGGGCATGTTCAATTGGCTCGCCAGAGGTAGCTTGGACCACTCTGCGGCCGGCACGACGGGCTCGTGCCAGAGCAGCTCCTGCCATTGGGCATAGGCCACGGGCGAGGCGAACTGTACGCGAACCGTGTTGCCCCGGGTTGACACCGACTTCACATCTGCGGCATCCACGTGGTAGGGGTCACGAGGGTCATCGGCGGCCAGCTTGATCGAGAAGGCGACATCCGCGGCGCTGAGCGTCCCGCGCACACTGGCATCCCGGCTCTGCACCCAATCGACCCCGCTGCGCACGTCGACCTGGTACTCGTTGGGCGCGACCCAAGAACCGGCGGTGGCCAGCCAGGGGATCAGCTTGGCCTTCAACGGGTCGTACAGGAACAGAGGCTCGTACAACAGTCCCTGAGCGCCCGTGTAGCTGGAAGGGTCCAGCGGGTTGAAATTGGACGGCGACGACGTCGACGAGCCGGTCGTGTACAGCGTGTTGTCACGCTGAGGTCCGGGGCCCGCGCCGCTCCCAGGAGCGTTCGGCCAGAGAGCCACCGCTAGCACGCACGCCCCAACCACCGAGCGACCCGTCCGTCGGGCTTGGCTAGTCACCACCGAGGAACCTATAGCCACGACAGGGGCTGCTGCATGCCTCCGGGGTGGTACCGCGGCGCTCGCCGCAGTACCGGCCACCGAGACCCCGGCGATGCGGCGCCTAACGGGGTGGCTCCGGTCCAGTCGCGGGACCGACCGCCCCTTCTCCAAAGCGGGCGCGGACGGCGTCGACCGCCTTGTACGCCTGCTCCCAGGCGGGGCGGTGCCCGGGTGGCACCGGGCCGCTAGCCAGCGAGGGCGCGCCACCCCCCGGCGGGGCGCCCGTTGACCCAGCGCCCGTTGACCCAGCGCCCGTTGGCCGAGCGCCCGCGCCACCCTGCGCACCAAGGTCGAGCTGGAGTTGCTCCCCAGGCAGGGCGCTGGCGGCGAGCAAACCCGACACGCTAACTCCCAACAAGCGGGCCCCTTTGCTCAGGTCCAAGTCGGCAAGCAGCTTGGCCGCGGCGTCGGCGAGTGCGCGCCCATCGGCATGCGGGCGGGCGAAGGTCAGGCTCCGCGTGATAGTGACGAAGTCGCCGTAGCGGAGTTTCATGGTCACGGTGCGCGCTACCAGGCCTTGAGCGCGGGTACTGGCGGCCACGGAACCAGCCATGACCGCGAGCCTCTGGCGCAGTTGCTCGGGATCGAAGATGTCGTAGGGGTAGGTCTCTTCGTGCCCGATCGACTTCACGGCGCGCTCAGGGTCAACTGGGCGCTCGTCGCGGCCCCATGCCAGTTCGTGCACGAGATGCCCGGCCGCCCGCCCGAGCGCGTTGACGACCAGCTCTTCTGGCAGAGCCGCCAGCTCCCCGACCGTTGCCACGCCAAGGTTACGCAGCCGCTCGGCGCTCGCCGGCCCGATACCCCAAAGCGCTTGGGCGGGCAGCGGCCAGATGAACCCGAGTACTTCGCCGGCGCGCACCACTACCGTCCCCGGCCCCGGCCGCGGCCCACGGTCGCGAGCATGTGACGATCCAGGGCCGGGCTTGGCCGCCTTGGATGCCAGCTTTGCTACCAGCTTGTTGGGCCCGACGCCGACCGAACAGGGCAGCCCCAGCTCTGCATTAACCCGGCGGTGGAGTTCAGCCGCGATCGCCTCAGGCGGCCCGAACAGCCCGCTACAACCGCTCACGTCGCAAAACGCTTCGTCCAAGGCGATGCCTTCCACCAAAGGTGTAAAGCCGCGCAAGACGTCGTGCAGGCGCTCGCTATAGGCGTGGTAGACGCTGAAGCGGGGGGATAGGAACACCCCCTGCGGGCACAACCGGCGTGCTTGCGCCGTCGGCATCGCCGACCGCACCCCGAACGAGCGCGCTTCATAACTGGCCGAGGCCACCACGCCGCGCCGTCCTGTGCCGCCGACGACGACGGGCAGGCCACGCAGCTGAGGCTGTTCCTTGGCTTCGACCGACGCATAGAACGCGTCCATGTCGACATGGAGGATCCATCTCAGGCGGGGCGCCACGCCCTGGCCGACGCCGCCATCCCCGTTCAGCTGAGCACCACCCGGCGATAGGCCTCGGCCAAAGGCGCACCGGTCGCGTGGCCCGCCGCTTCGGCCCGTTGGCGCACGACATCGCGCAACCATTCGCCGCCCTCGCCGATCTGGCTGGCATGACAGGCCAGAGCGGCCGCTTTGGCGTCGATAGAAGAGGTTATGTCCACCCACGTATCGGGCTCCAGCGTGCCCGAGAGGTAAAGTGCCGGCACCTGGAAGACGTTGCCGGCGGAGGGGAAATAGTGCGGGCTGGCGGCAGCGGGCGCCACCGCGTCGAGGACCGCCCAGCCGACCACCCGGTGATCACGATGGTTGATGTAACTCGGCCCGAAGAACACCGCCGTCGGGTCGGGCGCCAAGACGACGTCGGGACGTACTTGACGTACGAGGGCGACGAGACGGGCCCTGAGCTCGGCAGTGTCTTCGAGCTCACCGTCGGGGTAGCCGAGCCAGTGGTGAGCCTTCACCCCAAGGTGCCGCCCGGCCGCCTCGACCTCCAAACGGCGGCGCGCCGCGAGCTGGCGTGGCTCGACTGCCGGGTCCGTCGAGCCTTTGTCGCCTTCACAACACAGGCAGACGTGGACTTCGCTCCCCGCCGCGGACCAGCTAGCTATCGTGCCGCCACACGACACGTCGGGGTCGTCAGGGTGGGCGTAAATAGCGAGCACGCACTCCGGTGCCCCGGCGTCGCTTACGCCGCCCACGTTCACGCCCAAACGATACCGGCCGGCGGGGTACACGGCAGTATGGGCCAATGCCACCGACTGAGACTGAAATGACCGCGGACCTGCTAACCGAGCTGAGCGACGTCGCTCTGCGGACCGCTTCGGCTGCCGCCCGGCTGCTCGAGGAGTACTCCCACGCGGTCACCCATGATGTCAGCACCAAGTCGTCGCCCACCGACCTTGTCTCCGAAGCCGACCGGGCCTCCGAGGCGCGCATCTTCGCCGATCTGCGCAGCGCCCGGCCCAACGACTCCGTCCTCGGCGAGGAAGGTGCGGCGCACGACGGTACCAGCGGGATCTCATGGGTGGCCGACCCCCTTGACGGCACGACCAACTTCGTCTTCGGCATCCCCGCTTTCGCGGTCTCGCTGGCCGCACTGTGGGACGGGCGGCCGGTCGTCGGCGTCGTCGTCGACCCGAGCCGCAAGGAGACCTGGACGGCGACGCGTGGCCGCGGTACCACGCTCAACGGGTCTCCCTGCCACGTCGCGAGCGGTCGCTCCCAACTGTCGACGGCGCTGGTGGCTACCGGCTTCGGGTACCGGGTAGAGCGCCGCGCCGAACAAGCCGCCCTCCTCCCGCGGCTGTTACCGGCCGTGCGCGACATACGGCGGTTTGGGTCCGCCGCGCTCGACCTGTGCTGGGTGGCATGCGGGCGCTACGACGCGTACTACGAGTCGCACCTGAACGAGTGGGACTGGGCCGCTGGCCGCGTCATCTGCGAGGAGGCAGGTGGCGTGGTGGAACGGCTGCCGGGCGAGCTCCTGCTTGCCAGCACGCAAGAACTGAGCGCGCCGTTGGCAGGCCTGCTCACGGCGCTGCAGACAGGCTAGAGAGGGGGGCGCCGGCTTCGGACCGGGCACGGGCCCGGCCGCTCGGCCCCAAGTGGCGAGGGGGTCGCTGACCCAGTCAGATCTGGCCGATGTCGGCCAGCAGCGCTGCAAACCAGTCCACGCCGGCGTCGAACGGCTTACCCCCCTTGACCCGCGCGAACTCAATGACCCGGAGCTGGTCGCCGCGCTCCTCGTCCTCGCCGACCAAGCCCGAGATGCCGTCGGTGGCGGCGGCAACCGCCGCCTCGACGCATGAGGCGATCAGCTTGCGGTCCTCTTCATTGGCCGGAGCAGAGCGGGCGAAATAACCGGACTTGCCGACCAGCGTCTTCTCGGCACCCAAGTCTTTTTCCAAACGCTTGGCCAACCACTGCCCCGGGTTGACGGCGTCAAGCTTCACATGGCCAAATGCGTCGCGCGGGACCGCCTGCCCGCTACGCTCCATCTCCTCAACAATCTCGCCGGCACCCGCGCCTTCGGAGACGAACAGGTTGACTCCGCCGTGGCGCTCCATGACTTGCGCGAGGCGTTCGACCTCGCCGGAGACGTCCAATGGCCGCTCCGGCACGTAGACGCCGTGGACGTCCCACCGCCCCTGCTCGACGAGACCGGGGACCTCGGTCTCTGCCGAGGCCCAGTCGTGGTACCGCGAGGCCGCCATGGCCGTCAACCAACCGCAGTGCCGCCCCATCACCTCGTGGATAACGAGCATGCGCGGGTTGGCCGAATGCTCGGCGACGATGTGGCGGGCAAAGGCGGCCGACTCCTCGGCCGCGGTCGCCGCCCCCAGGCTCTGGCGTATGGGCACGATGTCGTTGTCGATCGTCTTGGGCAGTCCCACCACAGTGAGCTGGTAACCCTTCTCCGCGAGATATGACGCCAGGTCGGCCGCGGCAGTGCTCGTGTCGTCGCCACCGATGGTGTGCAGCACGTCGACGTTGTCGTCGGCGAGGCGCCGAGCCGCCACTTCCAGCGGTATTTCTTCCGGGCCGACCAGACCACGCCGCCGGCAGTCCTCGACGTTGGTGAACTTCACCCGGCTGTTGCCGATCGGGCTGCCTCCCAGGCCTTGCAGGCGGCCAGCCGCGGCCCGGGTGGGCTCGCCGATCGTCACCGAGTCGCCCTTCAACAAGCCGGCGTACCCGTCGCGGTAGGCGATCAGCTCGACGGACGCGTTGGCCTGGGCCCACGCCGCGATGAGCGCTCCCACGGCCGACGACAGGCACGGAGCGAGGCCACCGGCCGTGAGCATTGCCACTTTGCGGATCGTCATCGCGGTCCTCCTCGTGTGCGCGCCGAAAATTGGGGCTCGCTGCCTAATTGCACCCAGAGTCTACCGGTCCCACCCGAAGGGCCAACTTACGGCTATGGGCGCCCGGCGGCTATTGGTTGACGGGGCGGGCGGGTTTGGGGGTTGTCAGCTTCACCAGAAGACCAGCTTCGCGCTCGAAATCGCCTGCCTCTGTAAAACCTTTGTAAACACTAGCGAAGCGCAAGTAGGCGACGTGGTCGCGGGCGCGCAAGGCGTCGAGAGCCGCCAGGCCGACCTGCTCGCTGCTGACCTCGCTGCCTTCGAGCCGCAGCGACTCCTCGATCTCGGCGGCTATCTGCTCGAGCACGGCGAGCGGCAGGGGCCGGTTTTTGGCCGCGGCCTGCATCCCCGAGATCAATTTGGACCGCTCGAACGGCTCTCGTTGGCCGGAACGCTTCGATACGACGAACGGCACCTCCTCGAGCCGCTCGTACGTGGTGAACCTCCCCCCGCAGGCCAAGCATTCGCGGCGCCGTCTGATAGCGGTCCCGTCCTCCCCAGCGCGCGAGTCGATCACGCGGTCGTCCATGCTCGAGCAGCGAGGACAGCGCACCAAGCCGACGATACCGCAGGTCAAGGGACCGTCAAGACCTGTCCCGGTTGCAACGTCGCGCCACCGATCTCATCCTCTAACCGGTCCACCAGCGGCCAGGGATCGCCGCCCCGGGCGTACCGCTCGGCAATACCCCAGATCGTGTCCCCTGGGCGAGCGACGTAGGTCAGCGGGGCCGCGTGCGCCGGCTGCGCGCCGGCTGGGAGCAGGCGGCTCGTACCCTCCCAGGCCAGTGCGGCGGCCGCAAGGAGGGCACTTGCGAGCAGCACACGCCGCCACAAGAAGGTGCGGCCCGCGACCTCGGCCCGCGACTGGGCAGCCGCGACGTTGGCCCGCGGCCGCCCAGCCGCGACGTTGGCCCGCGACGTCGCCAACCGTCGGCCGCCCAGGGCTGCGCCGCGTGGGGGCCGGCCAGCTACGCGTGGGCCGGGAACGGCTTCGCAACACACCGCTTGGCGATGCCCACGCAGCCCCGGCGAGAGCCTGTGCCGGTCCTGGCTACCTTGGGTCACCACCCACTCGAGCGCCACCATCGGGTACCTCCTTTGTCTAACGGCCGCTGCTGTCTAACGGCCGCTGCCTGGAACTGCTCTTCTCTCACCTCGACGGGCACCCTGTGCCGGTGAATGTGCCTCTGAATGTGCCCGTAAGGGTGGCCCCGAACATGTGTTCCTCCAACACTATAACGAGGGGGCGTGACAACTAGAACATATGTTTGACTGAAGTCTCCCAACTGGGTAGTATCCACCTAGTGACAGACGATGCTGCGGCAACCCAGCCACTTGCACCCGTCGGTCCGAGACCGGAGGCGAGACACTTGACCGAAGCTCCTTTGACCGGCAAACGCCGGGAGATAATCGACTTCATCGCCACCCAAGTGAGAGAGCGCGGCTACCCGCCGTCGGTCCGCGAGATCGGCGCAGCCGTCGGGCTCGCCTCGACCTCGACCGTGCAGGCTCACCTCAACACCCTCCAGCGGCAGGGCTACCTACGCCGCGACCCGACCAAGCCCCGGGCGCTCGAGGTCCACTACGACGCCACCTCCGGCGCCGCAATCGAAAGCGGCCGAGCCCGGCTCGTCCCCCTGGTCGGCGACATCGCCGCCGGTACCAACGTCATCGCGTCCGAGAACATCGAGGAGCTCCTCCCGGTGCCCGAAGACTTCACGGGCAAGGGCAACCTGTTCATGCTGCGGGTCCGCGGCGACTCCATGGTGGAGGCTGGCATCCTGGACGGCGACTACGTGGTCGTGCGCCAGCAACCCGAGGCATCGGCCGGCGACATCGTGGCCGCGGGGATCCCTGGTGACGAGGCAACGGTCAAGACGTACTCCCGGCGCGATAACGAGGTCGTGCTGCTGCCAGCCAATCAACGGCTCGAGCCCATGGTCTTCCCGGCCTCGGACGTCCACATCTACGGCAAGGTCGTTACGGTGCTGCGCCGTCTGTGAGCGCCCTCGTCGTCGGGGAGTGCCTGGTTGACCTGGCACCAGCGGCAACGCCCGAAGGAGGCGGTGCCAGCGGGCCTGTCGCCCACGAGCTCAACCTCGTCGCGTTACCCGGTGGCAGCCCCGCAAACGTCGCCCTCGGTTTGGCGCGCCTCGCCGTACCCACTTCCTTCGCCGGCCGCTTTTCGGGCTCCGGCTTCGGCCCTTGGCTGCGCGCCCACCTCGAGGCCAACGGCGTGGACCTGTCGCCCTCGGTCAATGCGCCCGAGCCCGCGACGATGGCGGTCGTCACGCTGGACAAGCTGGGACAGGCGCGCTACACGTTCTACGGCCCCGAGACCGCAGATTGGCACTGGGCAGCGGCCGAACTGCCTGCCCGGCCGAAGTGCCGCGTGGTGCACACAGGCTCGCTGGCGACCACGATGGCACCCGGAGCGGCCGTCATCGCCCGATGGGTCGCCGCGCTCCGTGAGCAGGGCGAAGTAGTCATATCGTTCGACCCCAACGTGCGGCCCGGCCTGGTGGCCGACATTGACGCCTACCGGCTGGCCATGGAGCAGCTGGTTGCGCGCGCCCATATCGTTAAGGCGAGCACAGCCGACATCGCCACGGTTTACCCCGGGCAAACGGTCGGCTCCGTCATCCAAAGGTGGCTGGAGCTCGGTTGCACCCTTGTCTTGTCCACTGACGGCGAGCACGGAGCCACCGCCGCACACCGCCGCGGCGCCCGCTTCGCCTGCGCACCGCCCCAGGTCAAGGTGGTCGACACCATCGGCGCCGGGGACTCGTTCAGTTCGGGCCTGCTGGCCTACCTGGACAACCACGGGCTCCTGTCGGAGCCCCAGCTGGACAACATGGACGCGGCAGACATCGGCGCGGCCCTCGCCCACGCCGTCGCGGCCAGCGCTTACACCTGTACCCGCCCCGGTGCCGACCCGCCCGACAGTGCGACCCTAGCGTCCTTCCTCGCCGAGCAGCCTCCCCAGTACGGCCCGCACCCGCTCGAGTGAGCCGGCCGTCACGTGTTCGTCCCGGGTATGCGCGAGCTCTGGGTCGCCCGGGCCAAAATTGGCCGCCGGGATCCCCCGCTCAGCAAAAAAGGCGACGTCGGTCCAACCGAGCTTGGCCCTGACCTCGCCATCGGCCGCTTCGACCAAGGCTGCCAGCAGCGGCTGGCCGAGCGACGGCGAGGCGGCCGGTGCGCTGTCGGTCACTTCGAGCTCGTCACCCGATGACAACGACGGGCCAAGGATATCGGCCAGCACCTGGCTGGCTGAAGCGACGGTCCGGTCGGGCGCGAAGCGGAAGTTCAGTTCGGCCCCCGCTTCGTCAGGTAGCACATTGGAGGCTCCGCCGCCCCAAATCCGCACCACCTGTAGCGACTCGGTGTACCTGCAGCCGTCGACTTCAGCCTCGCGCGGCGCGAGCCCAGACACGCAGGCCAGGAGCGGTCCCAGGCGGTGGACGGCGTTGCGGCCCGCCCAGGGCCGGGCAACGTGCGCTCTCGTGCCCTTCAGGCGCACCTCTGCCTTGAGGACACCTTGGCAGCCGGCCTCGACAACGGCGCCGGTCGGCTCGCACACAATTGCCGCAGCGGCCTCCAGCAAGTCCGGGCGGGCCGCCTCGAGCTCGAGCAGCCCGCTAAAGCGGCGGTCAATTTCCTCGGCGACATAGAAGATGTAGGTCACCGCTGGTGCCGGCCGAGGGATGGTGGTGGCCAGGTCCACCATGACCGCTAAGCCACCTTTCATGTCGGCGGCGCCCAGGCCCCAGAGGGTCCCACCGGCGCGGCGCGGTTCGGCGTTGGAGTCCGGGGGTACCGTGTCGAGGTGGCCGGCCACCACCAGCCGCGGCCCCGGCCCAGGGCGGGCCCGGGCCACCAGGTTGTCGCCCACCCGGTCCACCTCGAGCCAGGGCGCGGCCCGCAACTCGAGCTCGATCAGATCGGCCAAGCGCCCTTCAGAACGAGAGACAGATGGCACGCCGACGAACCGGGCACAGCGGGTGAGCAGGTCCACGCCGGGTGCCGGCGCAGGGCTCGTCACGGCACCCCGTGGTCGCGCAGGATGTCCTCCAGCTGCGCCTTCGAGTGGCGCGCGCCCTCCTCCAAGCGCGCGATGACGAGCACGCACGGCAGGCCAAAGGTGCCGCCTGGGAAAACCCTCGGCCTGGTGGCACCGACCGCCACGCACCATGGCGGCACCACGCCACGCGAGAGCTCCTCCCCCGTCGCCGAGTCGATCACGGGGATCGAAGGGTTGAGGATACAGCCCTCACCCAGAACAGCTCCGTCCCCGACCCGAGCGCCCTGAGTGATCATGCAGCGGCTGCCGATATTTGCGTTGTCGCCGATCATCACCGGAGCTGCCTGGGGAGGCTCGAGCACGCCCCCGATGCCCACGCCTCCGGCGAGGTGCACTCCCGCCCCGACCTGGGCACAGCTGCCAACGGTCGCCCAAGTATCGACCATGGTGCCGGGACCGACGTAGGCTCCGATGTTGACGTAACTCGGCATCAACACGACACCCCGCCCGAGATAGCTCCCCCAGCGGGCTGACGCCCCGGGCACGACGCGCACGCCGGCGGCCGCGAAGCCGTGCTTCAGCGGGAGCCGGTCGGCGTACTCGAACGGCCCGAGCTCGCACACCTCCATGGCCGTCACCCGGAACAGCAAAAGGACCGCCTTCTTCAGCCACTCGTGGACGACCACCTCGCCCGAGCCCGATGCCTCGGCGACCCGCGCCTCGCCCGAGTCCAGCAATTCGATGGCCCGCCGGACTGCTGCCGCCGCGTCGGCACTATCCGGGCCCAGCTCGTTGCGCCGCTCCCACAACGCATCTATTTCGGCGCGCAGCTCCACCGGAGCGGGATGCTACCGCCTCCGGAACCTTCGCTCTTTACGCCGCGCCGCGGCCTTCCGTGGCCCACCTGTACCGCGGCGGCCTCTCACCGTGGTCGCAACGCTTCAGAATCGTGACTATTGTCTCCATACGGTGCATCAGGCAACCAGCCCGAGGCTCTGTGGGGGATGATTGTTCGCAGCTCAAACCCGATCCGAGGAGGAAGCAAATGACTGGCACCGCCAGTACGCCTGAAACCTACGAAGCCCCCGCCGTGTCGAGACTAGGGACGGTTACCGAGCTCACCCAGTCCGGCGGCAATTACCAAGGTTACGGCGACCCCAACCCCGACCATTACCAGTACTCCCACACCTACTAGAGCTCCCACACCTACTAGCACTTATCCCGGGGCCCGCTCACTGGGCACTGCGCACGTGCCCTCCCAGCAGCCGGCACGCAGGCCGTGCCTACTCCGGCCCAGTTGAGCCCTCGCCCAAGCGGGCCGCCACGAGCTCGAGGCGGTCCATAGGGGCGACGGCGGCCACCCGCACGTACCCCGTGCCGGCAGCGCCGTAAAACTCGCCCGGCGAGACTATCAACCCACCCCTCGTAGCCAGCTGCTCGGCCAGGCCCCAGGCGTCGCCACGCGGCGCCGGCAGCCATAAGTAGATCCCGCCCTCGGGCATGGGCGCGGGCAAACCGAAAGCAGCCAGGATGGCACGCAAGCGCACCAGGCGCTCGCGGTAAAGCTCCCGCTGCGCGTCGGCGTGGCCCTGGTCTTCCAGAGCGGCGACACCCGCACGCTGCGTAGGCCCCGGGACCATGAAGCCGGCGTGCTGGCGGACCTCGCTCAGGAAAGCGACCAGGCCGGGGTCACCCGCGTACCACCCGAACCGCAAACCTGCCAGGCTGCTGCGCTTGGAGAGAGAATGGACTGCGAGCACTCCTGCCAGTCCTGAGCCGCCTGCTCCGTGGCCGAGGATGCTGCGCGGCGGCCCGGTCCAGGTGTGCTCGGCGTAACATTCGTCGCTGGCCACCAGGACCCCGCGAGCCGAACCCCAGGTCGCCGCCCGTGCCAGGTCGTCCAGCTGCCCAGCCGGGTTCCCTGGGCTGTTCACCCAGAGCACCAGCGCCCGAGAGGCGTCCTCCTCGCTCACGGCCTCCTCGTCCAAGCGCAGCCGGAACTGAGCGTCGACCGGCACGGGGACTCCCCGCAGGCCGGCCAGGCGCGCGCCCATCTCGTAGGTGGGGTACGCGAGCTCGGGGTAGAGCACGGTGTCGCGTGCCGGGTCGCGCAGGTGCAGCCACCCGGGCAGGCCGGCAACCAGTTCCTTGGTGCCGATGCAGAGCGCGATCGCGGCGGGGTCGACCTCGGTGCCAAAGCGGCGCGCGAACCACTCGGCCACTGCCTGGCGGGCGGCAGGCGACCCGGCCGAAGACGGGTACCCTCGCGTGGCACCCCCCTCGTCAGCCGTCGCAAGGGCGGCAAGGACCGACGCCGGCGGCGGGTCGCATGGGCTGCCTACCGAGAGGTCCACCGCGCCACCGTCCATAGCCGCCGCGCGAACCCGCAGCAGGCGAAGGCGCTCGTACGGGTAAGGCGGCGGGCGGAAGCCCTCGCTTCTGCCCTCACGGCGTGCAGCGCCCACCGCAGTCACTCTCCGCCGCCGTCGTCGAGCGCCCCGCCGGCCAGGAAGGGAGCGAAATGGTTGAGGGACGGCGCGGGCAGCTTCGCCCGGACGAGCGTGGCGGCCTCGCCCTCCAGTGTGGCCAGGACCTCGCCCTCCCGGTGGAGAGCCGCGAGCACATCGCCCCGGCTGAACGGGATGCTCAGCTGGACCAACCGGCTCGCGCTGTGGAGCCTGTCGGCGATCGCCTCGACCACGGCCGCGACGCCATCGCCCCGCCGAGCCGAGACCACGAGCGCCCCGGCATAGCGTGACGCCAGTTCGCCGGCCGCTTCGGGCGCGACGTCAGCCTTGTTGAAGACGAGCAGTTCGGGAAGGCCGGCGGCACCTATCTCGTCGAGCACGGTGCGCACGGCTTCGATCTGGTCCTCTGGCCCCGAGGCGGCGCAGTCGACCAGGTGGACCAGGAGGTCGGCCTCGTTGACGACTTCCAGCGTGCTGCGGAACGCCTCCACCAGCTGGTGAGGCAGCTTGCGCACGAAACCGACTGTGTCGGAAAGAAGGATGGGTTCGCCGCCAGGTAGCGTGAAGCGCCGCGTCCGCGGGTCAAGGGTCGCGAACAACCGCTCGTCAGCGGCCACTCCCGCTCCAGTAAGGGCATTGAGCAGCGTCGACTTGCCCGCATTGGTGTAGCCCACGAAGCAGACCGATGCGAGCCGGCTCCGGCGCCGGCTCTTGCGCTGCAGCCGCCGGCGCTGCTCCAAATCTGAGAGCTCCGACTCCAGTTTGTGCACCCGCCTGACCAGGCGCCGCCGATCGACCTCGAGCTGGGTTTCACCGGGACCGCGCGTCCCGATCCGTCCAGCCTGCTGGGACAGGGCCAGCCCGCGGCCGCGCAAGCGGGGCAGCCGGTAGCGCAACTGGGCCAGCTCGACCTGAGCTTTGCCCTCCTGGGTGGCGGCATTTTGGGCGAAGATGTCCAAGATCACCGCGGTCCGGTCGATCGCCGTGCGCCCGAGGATCTTCTCGAGGTTGCGAGACTGAGCCGGCGACAGCTCGTCGTCAAAGACAACGGTGTCCGCGTCGCTCGACTCAGAGACTTCTCGCAGCTGGAGTGCCTTGCCTCGGCCCACGTAGGTAGCCGGGTCGGGTTGGTCGCGACGCTGGTGCACCCGGGCCACGACGTCGGCGCCGGCCGTCCCCACGAGCAGCGCCAGCTCGTCCAGGTGCCGCTCCGTCTCGACCTCGGGCGGGACCGCGCCGTTGCCGTCTCCGGTGGGCAGTGTTACCCCCACGACGACGATCTTTTCCCGGAAGCTGCGCTCGATGAGGCTCATGCCTGACCCTCGGCCTGCCCGGGGTGCCCTCCACGGCCGACCGGCCTGGTCGCGAGCATGCACCAGCCGACCCGGTGGCTGGGCCCGCTCAACACGGCGACGCCATCGGGACGCAGCTCGACCTCGGCCGCGCCTCCCGGCTGGTGGACAACCACGCGGCGACCGACGCGGCCCCAGTGGTGAAGGGCGGCGGCCGACGCCACCGAACCGGTCCCGCAGGCCTGGGTCTCGCCGACGCCACGTTCCCACACCCGCATCGTCAGCTCGTCGGGGCCCGGCCCGAGCGTCACGAACTCGACATTGAGGCCCGCCGCGGACGGCTCCGCACCCCGGCCCAGGAGCGGCCCGAGCACCGCCACGTCCACCGTGGCCGGATCGGGACCAAGCACCACCAAGTGCGGGTTACCGACGTCGACGAATAGCTGTCCGTGGCCGACGTTGCAGCGCTCCGGTTCGCCCGTCACCTTGGGCTCGCCCATTTCCGTCGCCGCCCACATGTAGCCGTCCGCCATTTCGTGCACAAGGACGCGGCGCGTGCCCGCAGGGGTGAGGACGGCGACCGTACTGCCGGCGCTGGCGCCCACCATACCCTCGTCGATGGCGGCGTGCACCAGGCAGCGCAGCCCATTGCCGCTCATTTCGGCCGCGCTGCCGTCAGCGTTGCGCAATTCGAAGGTCAAAGCGGCGTCCTGGCCCGCGCCCGCCGGCGCGGGAGCGCCCCGCAGCAACCCGTCCGCGCCAAAACCTCGGTGCCGCTCGCAAACGGCCACCGCGTGCTCACTCGCCGTAGGAAAGCTCCCGTCCCTGTCGAGCCACACCAAAAAATCGTTGCCCAGGCCCTCGTATTTGAGCAAGGCAAACTCCTGCGGCCATGCGGGCGGGGGGCACCCAGAGCGCCCGCGACCCGCCTTCCCGCTGCCATGTGCCCCGGGCGCGCCGCGCCCAGAGAACCCCTGCCACGAGCCGGAGACCTCAAAGCCGCTCACGACGCCAGTTTCCCAGCAGAGCCGGCAGTATTTCCAGCGGGTTTTCGCTGGCCCCAAACCATCGCACCCGCGGGTCCCGGCGCCACCACATGCGCTGGCGCCGGCTGAACCGCACCGTCCGGCGCACGCTCAAGCTCACGGCGTCGTCCAGCGAAAGCCCAAGCTCCAGGTGCGCCAGGAGCTCTCGGTAGCCGAGCGCCTGGCGAGCCGTGCGCGACAATCCGCCCGGGCGTGCCGCCAGGCGCTTCACTTCATCCAGGAAACCCGCAGACATCATCGCTGCGAAGCGTCGCTCGACCCGCGCCGCCACGACCTGCCGTGACAACCAGACGCCCGCCAAACGCCAACGGGTGAGAGGGAACGCACCCACCCCAGGCCCATAACCGGAGAACGGTCGCCCGCTCCCCAGGGTCACTTCGAGCGCCCGCAGCAAGCGGCGGCGGTTGCCGGGCTCGATGCGCGATGCGGCGGCCGGGTCGAGCGACGCGAGGCGGCGGCAAAGATCGTCGGTGCTCTCGGCGTCGAGCTCCGCTCGCAGCGTGGGCCATTGGCCGGGCAGCTGGAAACCATCGACCACGGCGTGCATGTACAACCCCGTGCCGCCGACGAACAGGGCCCGCCGGCCCCGCGCCTCGATGTCGGCGAGGGCACGGGCTGCCGCCGAGGTAAAGCACGCCACGTCCCAAGGCTCCGACGGGTCGGCAATATCGATGAGGTGGTGGCGTACGGCTGCCTGCTCAGCCGGAGCGGGCTTGGCGGTACCCACGTCCATTTCCCGGTAGACCTGCATGGAGTCCGCGCTCACGATCTCGATATTTCCGAGCGCCTCGGCCACCCGCATGGCAAGCTCTGACTTTCCCGACGCGGTCGGCCCAACCAGTGCCAGCGGGCGGGGGGGTGTGGACGGCGTCAGCTGGCCATCACCGGTATGAGGTTCCGGTACCGAGGCTGGGAGACCACCCGCACCAGCTTTCCTTTGAGGAAATGAGGGGCCGCCTGTTGGATTTGTGCCTCGACCACCGTCCCGGGCTTGAGGCGCTCGCATTCCAGGTGCACCAGCTTGTCCTGCCGGGTACGGCCCGAGAGGACGTCCGGCCCACCTTTTTTGGCCGGGCCCTCGATGAGCACTTCCTCCAGCCGGCCCACCCTGGCCTGGTGGCGCCGCAAAGCGCTGCGCTCGACGACCTGGCGCAGCCGCTCAAAACGCTCGGCCGCGACCTTTGCCGGCACGAACCGATCGGTCCACGCCGCAGCCTCCGTGCCCGGCCGAGGGGAAAAAATGAACGTGTAGGCACTGTCGTACTCCGCCTCGGCCGTGACCTCGAGAGTGCGCTCGAAATCCTCCTCGGTTTCGCCTGGAAACCCGACGATTATGTCCGTGGTCACAGCTAGTTCGGGTACGGCGGACCGGGCGCCCCGAAGGCGCTCCAGGTAGCGGGCCGCCGTGTACCCGCGGCGCATCTCCGCCAGGACGCGGTCGCTGCCCGATTGCAGCGGGAGGTGGAGGTGGGGGCAGACTGCCTTCTCCGTGGCCATGGCCTCGACTGTCTCGGGGCGCAGGTCCTTCGGGTGAGGGCTCGTGAAGCGGACGCGGTCGACGCCGTCGATGCGGGCGACGGCACGCAGTAGGTCGGCGAAGAGCGGGCGGGGACGTGGTGCGCCGGCGGCCGCCCACTCAGGGCCGGTTTGGTAGGCATGGGCTCGCCAATCCGTTTGGGAGCGAGCCCACAGGGCCAGGTCGCGACCGTACGAATTGACATTTTGGCCGAGCAGGGTCACTTCGGTGGTACCGTGCACGGCCAGCTCACGCACCTCGGCCACGATTTCTGCGAAGGGCCGGCTGATTTCGCGGCCACGCACCGAGGGCACGATGCAGAACGCGCAATGGTTGTCGCAGCCCACCTGGATCGTTACCCACGCCGAGAAGGGCAGCTCCCGGCGCACCGGGAGCGCCGAGGCGAACTCGTCTGCACCGGTGGGCGCAGACGCCAGGATCTCGACTTGGGGCCCATGCCAGCGCGCCAGCTCGAGCAGGTCGGCGGCGCGGCCGACGTTGTGGGTACCAAAAACAGCGTCCACCCAGGGTGCCCGCTCGAGCACCGTGGCCCCGTCCTTTTGCGCCAGGCAGCCACCGACGGCGATCTGCATTCCTGGCCGCTCACGCTTGAGCGCGCGCAACTGGCCCAGGTTGCCGTAGAGCTTGTTGTCCGCGTTCTCCCTGATGCAACAGGTGTTGAAGACGACCACATCGGCCACCTCGACGCTGTCGGCGGGCACCATACCCCGGGACTCGAGCAAGCCGGTAAGGCGCTCACTGTCGTGCTCGTTCATCTGGCAGCCAAAGGTCCGCACGAAGTAGCGCTGCGGGTTGGCGCCGGCCGCCCCCCGCGCCGGGACGTGCTGCTCTTCGGCGGGCACCCTCGCAGCAGGTGCTCGAGGGGGGACCTCTCCAGCTGCCGGCGGCAGCGGCGGTGCGGGCTTCATGGGAGACGAGCTTAAGGGCTGTTCGGTGCGGGCCGGGCGCAGTAAGCGGCGAAGTGCCGGTGACGAGCGCGCCGCCACCCCTAGACCCGAGCTTGGAAGGGCCTGCGGCTCGACTTCGCGTTATACCCACAAACCGCGCCCTGCACACGGCCGAGCGCGGAAACGCTAACATCGTGCTGGTTGCCTCGGTTGAGCGGGTCCCCGCCAGCCTGCTCCCGAGGCGACCTTTCTAAGCTCGTACTGGCCCGTGAAGACTTTTTGACGCCCGGCGCGGCGCGGCGCCTCTCGCCTCTCTCAGGGCCACAGGACAGCGATCGACCCTGCACCGCGCTGAAACCCGAAAAGCTCCTTTAGACAACCCGCCACGAGAGGAATGGGACTGCGCGTGGGCCAAGCTATTGTCCCGCCAGTGCGTTGCTTTGTCGCCGTATGGCCGCCCGAGGCGGTACTGGATGCCCTGTCACAGCTCTCGAGGCCCCCTGTGGCTGGGCTCAGGTGGTCGACGCGCGACCAATGGCATGTCACGTTGCGTTTCTTCGGCGAGCTCGGCACGCCAGAGGTTGAGACCACCACCCGTGCCCTCGCCGGCGTGGGGGCGGCGCTCGGCAGTGGCGTGCCGGTGCAGGGCGGCCCGAGCACAACCCTCCTGCGCCCGGGGCTGATCGTCTGGCCCGTGGCAGGTCTGCAAGCACTGGCCACCGCGGTGACCAAGGTGACCGCGGGCATCGGCCAGGCCACGCCGGACCGGCCCTTTTCCGGGCACCTCACGATCGCCCGCGGCAGCGTGCGGAGCTCCGCCGCTCGCCATTTGCTGCAACCCCTCAGCGCCGAGTGGACGGTCGGTTCGTTCTCGCTCGTGCAGAGCGAGCTCCACCCGCAGGGAGCCCGCTACCGCGTGATGCAGCTGTTCTCGCTGGGCGGTGCGGTTCCCCTGAGCTGATCCACCCGGCGCTGCTCGCCGGCGGGCCCGGCGGAGCGGGCGGGCGGGCATCCACCACCGAACGTACGTTTGCTAGTACGATCTGAACGCAAGTTACATCAATGACATTACCGAAGCCGGCCAGCCGGAGGAGCAACGAGGCGCCCGGACCAACCGGGGATGACCATTACGGTCACACCCCCTTCGTAGGGTTTCAAGCAACAACCTGTCACCACGACAAGCGAGAGGACGGTCCCCCGGTGGAACGTGACAAAGCACTGCAGATGGCCCTCGGCCAGATCGAGAAGCAGTTCGGTAAAGGAGCCATCATGCGTATGGGCGAAAACGCCCACATGCAGATTGAAGTTATCTCGACTGGCGCCTTGTCGCTGGACTTGGCCCTGGGCATCGGAGGCTTGCCCCGTGGCCGTATCATCGAGCTCTTCGGTCCCGAATCGTCAGGCAAGAGCACCCTGGCCATGCATGTAGTCGCCGAAGCCCAGCGCAACGGTGGCATATGCGCCTATATCGACGCCGAGCACGCCATGGACCCCAATTACGCCAAGGTCATCGGGGTCAACGTTGACGACCTGCTCATCTCCCAGCCCGACACTGGCGAGCAGGCCCTGGAGATCGCCGACATGCTGATCCGCTCCGGCGCTCTCGACGTCATCGTCATTGACTCTGTTGCCGCCCTCACTCCGCGGGCCGAGATCGAGGGTGAGATGGGCGACGCCCACGTTGGCCTCCAGGCCCGGCTCATGTCCCAGGCCTTGCGCAAGCTCACCGCCACGCTCAGCAAGTCCAACACGATCGCCATCTTCATCAACCAGCTGAGGGAAAAGGTTGGCGTCATGTTCGGCTCCCCTGAGGTCACCCCTGGTGGCCGGGCGCTCAAGTTCTACTCATCGGTCCGCCTGGACATCCGCCGCGTGGAGTCCATCAAGGATGGGGCCGAGGTCGTCGGCAACCGCACCCGGGTGAAGGTGGTCAAAAACAAGTGTGCCGCCCCGTTCCGCCAATGCGAGTTCGACATCATGTACTCCAAAGGGATCAGCCGTGAGGGTTCGCTGCTCGACGTGGCCACCGAGTTCGGCATCGTCCGCAAGGCCGGAGCTTGGTACACCTACGAGGGTGAGCAGATCGGCCAGGGCCGGGAGAACGCCAAAAACTTCCTCAGCGAGAACCTCGAGATGATGATCGAGATCTCCGAGAAGGTCCGCCAGAAGGTGGGGGTCGCCGTGGGCGGTGCAGCGGCCGACGCGGATGGTGCCGGCGACGAGCCGCTGGTCCTGGAAGATTGATACTGGGTCAACTGGCCCAATGCGCCCCGCCGGGCCCACTTCCTTGGGATGCCATCCAGCCAGAGGAGGTTGGCCCGGCGAGCGTGGCCAAAGGGGCGTACCGGGTACTGACATTTTCAGATCGGTAACATTCAAAAGCACTTATAAGGAGTGAAATACCGCCAGGCACCAATAAATGCTCTTGAACAAAGATACCCCACTCAAGCCGTTATGTCAAAGCGCGTGCGTAGTCGGGCCTGTTCGCGAGCGACGACTTTCCGAATTGTCTGGTAACTTCCCGGCTGCTGCGCGATACTTATAGCACAATGTTTACGGTTTACGCTCCATGGGGGACGTGAACATGGCGTCGGGCTCTCAACCAGCGGGAGGCACGGTGTCAACAGCTCAGTTTTCGGAGCAGTCCGCAAGTTCGTTCGTCGACCTGACATCGCCGGCGGTGCCGGGCGAGCTCGCCGCAATAGAAGAGCGCCTGCATCTCGTCCAAGGCCTCTTGGACGCCCTGGCGAGGATGGGCGACGTCAACAAGGTCCTGCGGTTTTCCAAGGACCGGGCGTCAGCATTGACTGCCCTGCAACACGACCCCTTCAAATACTCGCGTACCCAGGCGGACGCAATCCTCGACATGCCGGTGAGCTGGCAGACCTCGGACAAGACCGAGCAGCTTCGGGCTGAGCGCGACAGGCTGTTGACCCGGCGAGCGCGCCTGCACGAGCACGTCACTGAGGCTTTGGCGCTGCACTGGTTCGGTTAGGCCCGCCGGGCATCTGCTGCCCCCATCCCACCACGCTCCGAGCCCACCTCCTGCCCGTGTGCTAGGTGGCCGCACCTGCGAGGGCCTGCAGCAGCCGGCGGCGGAGAAAATCGAGGGAGTAGGTCGAGGCACGTTCGCGCACTACCTGGCGCTCACCGGGCATGTGCAAGCGGTCCACGTCCACATCGGGCCCCGGGCCAGCCAGCCCCACGTAGACCGTCCCCACCGGCTGGTCTTCCTGGGTGGCCGGTCCCGCTACCCCAGTGAGCGACAAGCCCACATCCGCGTGCATGAGCTGGCGGACGACGTCGGCCATGCGGGCGGCGGCCTCCTGGCTCACAACAGGTCCGGGTTCGACCTCGAGCAAGCTCTGCTTGACGGCGTCAGCGTAGGAAACCACGCCCCCAACGAACCACTGGCTGGAACCGGGCACAGAGGTCAAGCGTGCGGATACGATCCCACCAGTCAGCGACTCCGCCACCGCCAGGCGCAACCCATGGGCGAGCAAGAGCTGGCCGACCACCACCTCGAGACCCTCGTCGTCCACACCCCCAACGGAGTCCCCCAACAGCGCGCGAAGCTGCGCCTCTTCCTCGTCCAGTGTGCGGCGGGCCAGTGACAGCGCGTCTGCTCCTTCGGCAAAAGTCGTCACCCGCACCCGCACGCCCTCGGTGGCGTTGGCCAAGAAAGCGATCGTTGTCGCGGTGCCCTCGAGTGCCTCCACCCGGGGCGCCACCACCTCGGCCACCTTGGACTCAGGGACCCCCCACACACGCAGGAAACGGCTCTTGATTGTGGCGTTACGGCCCGAACGGCGGACGAGGTCCGGCACGACCGACCCGGCGACCATCTCGCGCATCTCCAACGGGACGCCAGGGACCGCGTAGATCACCTTCCCGCCCACGGGGCATACCAACCCCGGCGCGGTGCCGGCCGCGGCCGTGATCGTAGTGGCCCCCTCGGGCACGTCGGCCTGCTTGTAGTTGCTCTCGGGCAGATGGCGGTGGGCAAAACGCTCGCGCAAGCGCGCCTCGATCATCGCGTCCCGGCGCAGTTTCACGCCCATCACTTCGGCGATGGCCTCGCGGGTGATGTCGTCTTGGGTCGGGCCGAGGCCGCCGCAGCAGATGACGGCGTCAGCGTCGTCGAGGGCGTCCTGCAGTGCCGCGACTATCCGGCCGTGGTTGTCGCCCACCTTTACCTGGCGGTAGCAGTCGATGCCGGCCTCGGCCAAGCGGGAACCTATCCAAGCGGAGTTTGTGTCGACCACGTGACCGAGGAGCAGTTCGGTGCCGATAGCGACGACGTCACACCTCATTACGGCCGCCTCAGGCCCCTGTCGGGACGGCCCGGCGCGCGGCGGACCACGAGTCGAGCAGGTACTGGGCGCCGCTGGCCCAGGCCAGGGCGACTGCGGCCCACAGGCCGAAGTGCGCGAGGTGGCCGAGCTCGGGGCGTGACGGCCAGGTGACTGGCATCAGCACGAGGCCCACGGTGACGAACTCGGCCAGCGTCTTGGCCTTGGCCACCCTGCGAGCGGGCACGCTCACCCCGTGCTTGGCCACGGTAACCCGGTAGGCGGTGATCGCCGCCTCGCGGCCCGCCAGCAAGGCGACCGGGGCCCACGAGAAGCGGCCCAGCTCGGCGAGCGCCACCAATGCAGCGAGCACCATCAACTTGTCCGCCAACGGGTCCAGGAATGCTCCCGAGGCGCTCGGGCCGCGGCGGCGCGCCAGCCAGCCATCGGCCGCGTCGCTGAATGCCAGAGCCGACCAAAAGCAAAACGCGGCCCACGACGGCGTGTCCCGCACCAGCACCAGCACCAGCACGGGCGTGGCCACAATGCGGGTAACCGTCACGAGGTTCGCTGCGGTCCGAAGCCTCCACGGCGCGGCAGGCGGGCGCTGGCAGGCACCCTGGGGGCCGGCGGTGAGCACCTCCACCCCCTCCGCACCCAGGTCACCGCCTTCGCGGCGCGTTCTCGGATCTGCCATCTCAGGCCGCCACGGGAACGGCAACTAGGTCGGGGCCGGCAGCTTCAGTGACCTCCAAGTCAACCCAAGCTCCGACGCGCAGCTCCCGAGGGACCTGGATGACGCCGTCGATCTCTGGGGCTTCCCGGTGGCTGCGGGCCTCGCCCGGCCGGTCGACCAGAGCTCGCACGCGCTGGCCGATAAGGCTGAGCCGGCGCTGGGCGGTTATGGCGTCTTGTACCTCGGAACACTCCCTCAGCCGATCGGCCACAAGCAAAGACGGTACTGCGCCGCTCAGCCCCGCCGCGTAGGTCCCCTCCTCGCGTGAGAAGGCGAAAAACCCCGCCCAGTCCAACTGAGCCTCACGCAAGAAAGCCAGCAAGGCGTCGTGGTCCTCCTCGGTCTCTCCGGGATAGCCGACGATAAAAGAAGAACGCAGCGCCGCGTCGGGGTAGTCGCGCCGGATGGCACCGATCTTGGCGAGGAAACGCTCCCCGTCTCCGGCCCGGCGCATGCGCCGCAACAACGAGCGCGAAACATGCTGCAGCGATAAATCGTAATAGGGGCAGCCGCTGGCGCCGATCGCCTCGATGAGCCCCTCGCCGAGCCCCGAAGG
Organism: Acidimicrobiales bacterium; assembly: GCA_035503975.1. Classification (GTDB taxonomy): domain Bacteria; phylum Actinomycetota; class Acidimicrobiia; order Acidimicrobiales; family Palsa-688; genus DATJMJ01. The sequence continues at coordinate 22,263 of DATJST010000318.1, forward strand.
GTACAGGTAGAGCAGCCGTACTCGCGCGACTCGCTGGCGGGCGGCGTGCAGCAGCTCGACCAAACCCTGACCAAACTTGGGGCCGGCGGCGTCGCGGCCCCAAGAGGCAAGGTCCTGAGCCACAAGGACGACCTCCTGCACGTCCAGGCTGTCAATTTCGTCAAGGACAGCGCCCGACGTTCGAGAACGCTGCCGCCCCCGGAAAGAGGGGATGGCACAGAAGCCGCACTTACGGTCGCACCCCTCGGCCACCTTTACGTAGGCCCAAGGCCCGCGCGTGGGAGGACGGGGCAAGTTGAGCAGGTCGAAACTTGGGGCCCGCCGCTTGGCAACGAGCTTGACAGGAGCCGACCGGGAACTGAAAGTCGCCCCGAAGCCTGCGACTTGGTCGACCTCGGGGAGGGCCTCAGCGAGCTCGCTGCCGTAGCGCTCGGCCATGCAACCGGTGATGACGAGGCGCGCCCCTGGTTTGCGGGCCGAAGCCATTTGCAGCACTGTGCCGATCGACTCTTCCCGCGCGGCCTCGATGAAGGCACAGGTGTTCACCACCACGAGGTCCGCCCGCTCAGGCCCCGTCGCCGATCTAAACCCCTCGGCCTCGAGAAGTCCCGCCAATTTTTCGGAATCGACCTGGTTCTTGGGGCACCCGAGGGTTTCCAGCCAGTAGCGTCCTGCCACGCTGCCAAGAGTACATGCCTGTCCCGTCGCGAACGGGCCCGGGGCCGGGGGCGCGCCAGCGCGGTCGGCGCCAACAGCCGGGCCGCCAACAGCCGGGCCGCTAACGGCGCTCCGCCGTCTCGGGCCAGAGCGCCTCGTCCACGCCCTCGGAGATCATGACGCCCGACAGGTCGGGCGCAAGGTCGAGCACCGGGCCAGGGATGCCGAGCTCGGCCATGAGAGCGCGGGCTGCGCTCGCCACCCCGGCGGCGTCAGGTGCCCGGCAGATCCCGAGCAGGCTTGGGCCAGCTCCCGACCAGCACGAGGTGAGCGCACCGGCCCTGCGCAGCCCGTCGAGCAGGCGCGGCGCCTCGGCGAAGAGTACGGAGCGGGCGTCTTGGTGCAGCCGGTCGTCACCTGCGGTCGCCACCAGCTGGCGGTGGTCGGCCAGGCCGGCGACCAGCAGGCCCATCCGGCTCAGGTTGAACACGGCATCCGACCGGGTAACTGTCCTCGCCAACACCTGGCGTGCCTCGACGGTGAGCAAGGAACGCTCGGGCGCGAGCACTACGAAGCGAAGCGCCGGGTCCAACGGCAACGGTCGGGCTACCGGCTGTCCGTCGACGAGGGCGGCGGCAACCAACCCGCCCAAGGCTGAAGCGGCCGCGTTTTCGGGGTGGCCGTCGACGGCGACGGCATGGATGTACGGCTCGGCGGCGCCGGCAGCGGCCGCGGCCGCCACGGCCAAGGCGGCAGACGACCCGAGGCCGCGGGCCACGGGCACCTCCGAGCGCACCCACAGCTCGAAGCGGTCGTGGCCGAGGACCCCGGCGGCCACCTGCACTGCCAGGTGCTCGGGGCCGCGAGGCAGATGCGCACCTTCTCCGACGGTGTGGACCAGCAACCCTTCGGGACGGGGGCGGCAAGCCACTTCCACGTAGAGCCCCAATGCGATCGCCAACGTGTCAAAGCCCGGGCCCAGGTTGGCCGACGAGGCCGGGGCGCGCGCCGTACGTGGCGTTACTGTCCGTTCCTCGGGCGCCTCCGGCGGCTGCGCTGGCATAGCTGACCAGCTTTTCAGTTGTCGCGGCGGGCGTCTAATTCTTCGGCGGCCATGAGCACCGCGCGAGCCTTCGAACCCTCGGACGGTCCCACCACTCCGCGCTGTTCGAGCAGGTCCATGAGCCGCCCGGCGCGGGCAAAGCCGACACGCAGCTTGCGCTGCAACATCGAGGTGCTACCCAGCTGGCTGCGCACCACGAGCTCCATCGCCTCTTCCAGGAACTCGTCGTCGTCGCCTCCTTCTCCGGCACCGGTCGCCCCCGGTCCGTCGGCCCCCTCGACCCCGTCGACATAGTTGGGCGCGGCCTGGCGGCGCCAATGGGCCACCACCTTGCGCACGTCCTCTTCGTCTGCCCACGGGCCCTGCAGGCGGTGGGCCAGGCTGGACGAGGCTGTTACGAGCAGCATGTCGCCCTTGCCGATCAACCTTTCGGCGCCCGGCTGGTCCAGGACGACACGGCTGTCGGCCAGCGAAGAGACGGCGAACGCCATGCGCGACGGGATGTTGGCCTTGATGAGACCGGTGATGACGTCGACCGATGGCCTTTGGGTGGCCAGCACGAGGTGGATGCCGACTGCCCGCGCCATCTGGGCAATCCGGCATATGGACTCCTCGACGTCGCGCGCCGCGACCATCATGAGGTCGTTCAGCTCGTCGACGACGACCAGGATGAAGGGCAGCCGGGCGTAGTGGGAGCCGCCCCCGGGCGCCGCCAGCGTGGGCTCCGGGACGTCCATAGGGGCCGTGGGCGTGGCCGCTGGGTCATCGTCTGGCGCCGTCGCCGGCGCCGCTCCCGCTGGCGCCCGCGCCGCCGTCTGCCGCCTGTCCGGCCCGGGCGAGCCGTAGGAGGCCAGGTCAGGGTCGTGCAGCTCTCCCCGGTCAAAGGCGGCGTTGTAGCTGGTGATGTCGCGCATCCCGAGTTGTGCCAGCAGGTCGTAACGCCGTTCCATTTCTTGGACGGCCCAATGCAGGGCGTTCGCCGCCCGCTTGGGGTTGGTCACCACGTTGGTGAGCAGGTGTGGCAAGCCCGCGTAAACGCCGAGCTCGACCCGTTTGGGGTCGACCAGGATGAGGCGCACCTGGTCGGGTGTGGCCCGCATCAGCACCGAAGCGAGCATGGAGTTGATGCAGGAGGACTTGCCCGAACCGGTGGCCCCGGCGATCAGGAGGTGTGGCATCTCCGCCAGGTTCACCAGGACGGGGCGGCCGGCGATGTCACGGCCAGCCGCCACCTCGAGCGGGTGGCGCGCCGTCACCGCCTCAGGGGACGCGAGGATGTCGCCGAGAGTCACCACCTGGCGCTGGCGGTTGGGGACTTCGACACCGATCGCCGAGCGGCCCG
>DATJST010000319.1:0-4490 GCA_035503975.1 Acidimicrobiales bacterium
AGACCGATTGTTTCGGGTTGAGGCGCCTCAGCCGCGTGGCTCATAACCATTGAGCATGGCCCGGTATGGAACGTGGTCGTGGCGAGAAGCCTCAACTGAAGCGCATCCCTTTGCGCCACCATCGCCGTCGTGGTCTCGAGATGGCGAGGCACCAAACTTCGGCGTGAGGGGCGCCGCGCTATGGTGTGGCCAAATGGTATTGGCCACCAGGTCAGGTTGACGTCGGGAAGGTTGGTGCCTTGGGTCTGGTTCTAACGGTGCACCGAAGGGCCCGCACGCCCGATGCTGCGGGTGGAGTTGGCCGTTGATGGCCCAGATCACCCGGGCCGATTTGTTCCTGGTGAACCTCGTGCCTCAGACGGAACGGCGCGACGCCATACAGGCCTTCGAATGCCAGGAAACGCCGGTCCTGACTCTGACCGACTCCGACGGTGTCAGCGGGACCGGCTACTGCTACACGATCGGGGCGGGCGGGAGCTCTGTGGTGGCTCTGCTGCGCGACCGCCTCTTGCCCAGGCTGATCGGGGCCGACCCCGACAACATCGAGCGCATCTGGCGTGATCTTCGGGCGTCGGTCAACGCGCTGACCATTGGGCCGATAGCTTCCCTTGCCCTGGCCACCATCGACATTGCGTTGTGGGACCTTCGAGGACGTAAGACCGGTCTGTCGCTGCACCGCTTGGCCGGGGGCGCAAACGAACGCGTGCCCGTCTACAGCACCGAAGGCGGATGGCTCCAACTCTCGGCCGAGGCACTGTGCGAGGACGCCGCCCGGCGCCAGAGCGAGGGTTTCCACGGCGCCAAGATAAAGGTGGGGCGACCGCACCCGCACGAGGACCAGGAGCGACTGGAGGCTGTGCGCGAAACCGTCGGCCCGGCTTGGGACATTATGGTCGATGCCAACCAGAGCTTCCACTGCGACGAGGCCATGCGGCGAGCCAATGCGTTCGCTCACGTCGACCTGGCTTGGTTCGAGGAGCCGCTGCCGGCGGACGATATCAGCGGCCATGCCAACCTGGCCCGCCACACCCCCGTCCCTATCGCTGTCGGCGAATCGCTATACAGTATAAGGGATTTTCGGCAATACCTCCAGCAGGACGCGTGTTCTGTGGTGCAAGTCGACGTGGCTCGAATAGGCGGGATCACGCCCTGGCTGAAGGTCGCCCACCTGGCGGAGTGCTACAACGTACCCGTCGCACCGCATTTTTTGATGGAGATCCATGCATCGCTCGTTTGTGCCGTCCCCAACGGGTCCCGCCTCGAGTACATCCCGCAACTGGGATCGATTATGGCCAACCAGGTCGTCATCGTCGACGGTTACGCCTACCCGCCGACGGCGCCCGGGGTGGGCATCGAATGGGACTGGGAGATGATTTCCCACCTCGCCGTTGACAAAGTAGAGGCCACGTCGTGAGCATCCAGCGCTACGCCAGTCTGATCGGCTTGAAGCCCGAGATGGAAGCCGAGTACCGGCGGTTGCATGCCGACGTCTGGCCCGGTGTGCCCGAAGCTTTGCGCCGGGCACATGTAAGTAACTACTCGATCTTCCTGCGCGACGGGGTGCTATTTAGCTATCTGGAATATTCCGGCGACGATTTCTCCCGGGACATGGCGGCAGTGGCCCAGGACGAGACGACCCGCCGGTGGTGGACGCTCACCGACCCGTGTCAACAACCTTTGGCCACCGTTGAGGACGGCCAGTGGTGGGCACCGGCCGAAGAAGTTTTCCACCTCGACTAAGGCGGCAACAACGAACCTACGCCCGCTGCGCATTTACACCACGGAGGGACCGCCACGTCGTTCTGCGATACGACGACCCGTCGGGCGAAGCGGGCAAGCGCGAGTCCCGGCCGTGGTGCCGGGTGGGCCCTCTGGCCCCTTGGCTCGGTCTTCTCGTCGCGCGCTGACCTGCCGGGCGCGATTCTTGCCCAGTTCAGCCCACAATCACTACGAGATTGGCCAGGTGAACCCAAAAGGGGTGACGGCGAGGCTCAGGAGACGGACCAATGCCCTGCTCATCGCCGCTGGAGCGTCAATAGGATTGACCGCACTCACAAATAGCGGCCTTGCCTGGGCAGCCGCCGGCCAGCGCCCCGCATCTGCCGTTGGCAGCCATCTCGCCGAGCTGGCCGGTTCGGGCAGCAAAGCCCTGGACTGGTTCGGCGCGGCGGTCGCCGTCTCGGGCAATACCATCGTGGTCGGCGCTCCCGCCGAACCTTCCCAATCCGAAGGCATCGGGCAGGTGTACGTGTTCACGAAAACGCCCACCGGTTGGCACCAGAGCGCCCGGCTACGAGGCACGGGCGCTGACGGCCCGGACTGGTTCGGAGACTCCGTTGCCGTCTGGGGACACACCATAGTGGTCGGCGCGCCGGCCATATCAGTGCTCTCCTCGGGTGTCGGTCACGTCTATGTTTTCACCGAGACGGCCACGGGTTGGCACCAGAGCGCCGAACTGCACAGCCCCGGCGCCGTAGTGGCCGATTGGTTCGGCGACTCGGTTGCCGTGTCGGGCCGCACCATCGTGGTTGGCGCCCCCAATCGCGCATCGAAGGCCGGAGAAGCGTACGTCTTCACCAAGTCCGGCCACGGCTGGCAAACGACGAACCTAAGGGGGTCCGACACGGTGGCCAAAGATGATTTCGGCGACTCGGTGGCGGCCTCGGGCCATACCGTCGTGGTTGGCGCTTTCGGGCACGCCTCGGAGGCCGGCCGGGCCTACGTGTTCACAAAGACGAACAATAAATGGCACCAAACGGCCGAGCTATCGGGCATCGGCACCATCCCTGGTGACGGCTTCGGCGTTTCCGTCGCCGTGGCGGACAAAACTATCGCCGTTGGCGCCGGGCTGGCGGCGTCAGACGCCGGACGTGTGTACGTCTTCGCCAGGACGGCCACTGGCTGGCGCCAACGCGCCGAACTGGCCGGCGCTAACCGCGCCGACGAAGACGACTTCGGCGACTCGGTAGCCGTTTCGGGGCGCAACGTCGTGGTGGGCACGTTCGCCCAAGCCCCTCGGCCCGGTCAGGCGTACCTGTTTAGCGGCACTGCGACAGGCTGGCGTCAGACGGCCCAGTTGACGTCGGACTCGAGTCCAGCCGGCGGCAACGAGTTCGGTTATTCCGTCGCCATTTCCGGCAGCACGATCGTCGTCGGCGCAAAGGACGACAAATCGGGGGCTGGCCGGGCTTATCTGTTTAAGGCGTAGTCTCCGCACCCTCACAAGTCATTTCTCACACAAACGGGCGCAATAAGCTTCAGAAATTCTCTGCTGCCCGGCCTGGGCCAGGGTAGGGGATGGCTGGCTAAGCTACAACAGTGTCGTGGGACGTCACGCCACCAGCCCCGCGTACGCTAGGAGGCCCGCTGGAGTGCAAGATGCCCCACTAGGACCAGTGGACCTTGTCGGTCGCCAGCAGGAACTCGCCGCCATCTCGGCTGCGGCGAAGGCGGCCGCGGACAACCGGCCCTCGGTGGTCTGGGTCGAGGGCGATGCGGGTTGGGGAAAAACCTCGTTGCTGCGCCACGCCCTGAGGAGCCTGCCTGAGGGTTATACCGTTGTCACCGCAGAGGCGGACGAGTTCGCTTCCGACGTCTCGTTCAACCTGCTGGAGCAGTTGGGGGTGCGACAGGCTACCGCTGTCTTTCCCGCCGGCCTCGAGTTGCTCGAGTACCTGGGGCGATTGCAGTCGACTGGTCCGGTCGTAGTGGCGGTAGAGGACCTCCATTGGGCCGACCCCGAATCGCGCGGCGCTCTGCTGGTAGCAGCCCGTCGTCTCAGCCGCGACAGGGTACTAATAGTCGTTACCAGCCGCCCTCAACGGGCTCCCGACGAGGCCTGGGAACGGTTCCGGTTCGACCCGAGCCGGTGCCTGGTCGTCCCTATGACCCGGCTCTCGCTCGCCGAGGTCTCCGAAATGGCCAGCGCCTGCGGCGTCAGCCTCTCGCCGGCTGCAGCGGAACGGCTTTACCGCCACACGGGAGGCCATCCCCTGTATGTCCGGACCTTGCTCAGTGAGTTCTCGCCGGCGCAGTTGGCCAGTGCCGACGGCGACCTCCCGGTGCCGCGTTCTTTGGCTGCGGCCACGGTGGCTCGACTGGCCGAACTTCCAGAAGGGGCGCGGGACCTGGCCGCCGCCCTCGCTGTGCTCAACCGTGGCGCCCCGCTCCAGGTCGTGGCCCGGGTCGGCCGAGTGGCCGAACCCTCGAGGGCGCTCGACAGCCTGGTGTCCACCGGTTTTGTGAACTGGCAGGCCGGCAACGGCCAAGGTCTTCTCGACTTCTCCCACCCAATTTACCGGGCTGCTGTCTACCGGGACCTGGCTCCCAGCCTGCGCCAGGAGCTGCATCGCGCCGCAGCAGAGGAAACCGGGAGCCAGGCCTTAGCGCACAAGGTGGCGGCGGCCGATACAGCCGACGATACCTTGGCCAACGAGGTAGAAGCGATGTCGGCGAACGAGGCCCGCGGCCACCATTTCGGCACCGCCGCC
>DATJST010000320.1:0-24429 GCA_035503975.1 Acidimicrobiales bacterium
CGAGATCAGCAAAGACCGGCCCGAACGTTCTCTGACAGTCCCCAAGCCGAGCACGGGGGGGCGGAACGCCTACGGTCGCATTACCGCCCGCCATCGGGGCACTGGTCACAAGCGCCAGTACCGCCTTGTGGACTTCAAGCGCTCCAAGGACGGGGTGCCAGCGACAGTGGCGGCCATCGAGTACGACCCGAACCGCAATGCTCGCATCGCCCTGTTGCATTACCACGACGGCGAAAAGCGCTACATCCTCGCCCCCAACCGCGTTGGCGTAGGAGACATCCTGCGCAGCGGGCAGGGTGCGGAGATCCGGCCCGGCAATGCACTGCCCATGCGCTTCATCCCCGTCGGCTCGGTCGTCCACAACGTCGAGCTAAAACCCGGCGGTGGGGGCAAGCTCGCCCGCAGTGCCGGTTCGAGCGTGCAGTTGGTCGCCAAGGAGGGCGACTTCGCCACACTCCGGCTGCCTTCTACAGAAATGAGGCGGGTGCCGATCGATTGCCGGGCCACCATCGGCGAGGTCGGCAACTCGGAGGCCGAGCTCATCAAGGTCGGTAAGGCCGGGCGCAACCGCTGGAAGGGGGTGCGGCCACAAAGCCGCGGCGTGGCCATGAACCCGGTCGACCATCCCCTGGGTGGCGGTGAAGGCAAGTCCTCTGGTGGGCGCCACCCCGTATCCCCCTGGGGCCAGCCCGAGGGGCGCACCCGTCACTCCCACCGGCCGTCCGAGCGTCTCATCATCCGCCGCCGCCGGGGTCGCGGCGCGAGGAGGTAGCTGCCAGATGCCGCGCAGCCTCAAAAAGGGCCCGTTTGTCGACGGCCACCTGTTGCACAAGGTGGACGACCTCAATGGCCGCAACGAAAAGCGCGTGATCAAGACTTGGTCCCGCCGTTCCACGATCATCCCCGACATGGTCGGGCACACGATCGCCGTGCACGACGGCCGCAAGCATGTCCCGGTCTATGTCACCGAGTCGATGGTCGGTCACAAGCTGGGTGAGTTCGCACCGACCCGTACCTTCAGGTACCACGCCGGCCAAGAGCGGCAGGGCAAGCGCTGATGCCGGGCCTCAAGACCAACGAACGCGAAGGCACCCGGGCGGTGTTGCGCCACGCCCGCATGAGCGCCTTCAAGGCTCGTGAGGTGATCGACATGATCCGCGGCCGGCCGGTGCACGAGGCCGCCGACTTGCTCAACTTTGTCGAGCGCGATTGCGCCGTGGTCATCGGCAAGCTGCTGCATTCGGCGGTGGCCAACGCGCAGAACAACGATGGCATGGGCCCCGAGGAACTGTACGTCTCGGCCTGTTACGTGGACGAGGGCCCGACGGCCAAGCGTTGGCGCCCCCGGGCGCGCGGCCGGGCGACACGGATCCGCAAGCGGTCGTGCCACATAACGGTCATCGTGAGCCGGCTCCCTGAGCAGGAGCTCGCCCGCCTGCAAGCGCGTCGGCGCGAGGAGAACCTTGCCATGCGCGCGCGCCGGGTCGAAGCTACCCGCCGGGCTCGGGGTGAGGCCGCCGTCGGCACCACGCGCCGCGAGCGCCGGCACCCGGAGGCCTTCGAGCCAGAAGAGGGCGCGGCCGGCGTGCCCGAGGCTGATGAGGCGCAGGGCGCTGAGCTCACAGGCACCGAGCCCGGCGAGATCGTTGCAGGCGAGGCTGACGACGCCGAGGGCGCCGGGACTGCTACAGGCGAGGCTGACGAGGCCGAGGGCGCCGAGAACGGTGCTGCCGAGGACGGCGCGACCGACGAAGAGAAGGGCAGCTGATGGGCCAGAAGGTTAACCCTTACGGTTTCCGCCTGGGGAACACGACGGACTGGAAGTCCAGGTGGTTCACCGACCGCGAGTACCAGGACTACCTCATCGAGGACATCCATATCCGCGACTACCTGAACCGTGAGCTGGAGCGCGCCGCGGTGAGCCGGGTCGAGATCGAGCGGACGCGGGACCGGCTGCGGATCGACGTGCACACGGCTCGGCCCGGGATCGTCATAGGGCGCCGCGGTGCAGAAGCCGACCGCCTCCGCACCAAGCTGGCCGAGATCACAAAGAACCCCAAGGTGCAGCTCAATATCCAAGAGATAAAGCAGCCCGAACTGGATGCCGCTTTGATGGCGCAAGGGATTGCGGACCAGCTTGCGGGCCGGGTGAGTTTTCGCCGGGCGATGAAACGGACCGTGCAGACGGTGCAGAAGGCTGGCGCGCTGGGAGTCAGGGTGCAGTGCTCGGGCCGCCTGGGTGGCGCTGAAATGTCACGGCGGGAGTCCTACCGGGAGGGACGCGTGCCGTTGCACACCCTGCGTGCGGACATCGACTACGGCTTTCGCGAGGCCAAGACGACCTATGGCCGCATCGGGGTCAAGGTGTGGATCTACAAGGGCGACATCTTGCCCTACAAGACCTCGGGGGAGGACAAGATCAGCCGCGAAGCCGCCATGGCCGTGGGTGAGGCGTCCGGCCTGGGTGGCACGCGCCGCGTGGTGAGCGCAGGCGGCGGTCGCCGCCGTCCCGAGATGGGCGAACCGGGAGCCCCGCCGGCTCTGGCGGCACCGGACGCGAGCGCCGAACCGGTGGCTACCGAACGCGAGCTCGTTCCGGTCAACCCCGAGCTGGAGCGCCTTTTGCAGGAAGAAGAAGAGATCGAACGCCGGACCCGCGGGGACCACCACGAGACCCCGCATTTCCCGAGGGACTAAATGCGATGTTGATGCCTCGCAAGGTGAAGCACCGCAAGCAGCAGCGCGGCCGCCTCGAAGGTTTGGCCAAGGGCGGGACGGAAATAACCCACGGCGACTACGGCATCCAGGCACTCGAACCCGGCTGGATAACGGCCCGCCAAATCGAGGCTGCCCGTATTGCCATGACCCGCCACGTGCGCCGCGGCGGCAAGGTGTGGATCAATGTTTTCCCCGACAAGCCGGTCACGGCCAAGCCGGCCGAGACCCGGATGGGCTCGGGAAAAGGCAACCCTGAGTTCTGGGTTGCCGTCGTCCGCCCCGGCCGGGTGATGTTCGAGATCGCCGGCGTGGCGGAGCCGCTCGCCCGCTCGGCCATGGAGCGCGCCATCCAAAAGCTGCCCATCAAGGCGCGTTTTGTGACCCGCGCCCACCAAGAAGAGGTCGAGGTTTAGAGATGACCAAAGCGAGCGAGCTCATGGAATTGAACGACGACGAGCTGGCCCACCACTTAGCCGAGACGCGTGAAGAGGTCTTCCACCTGCGCTTCCAGCTGGCCATGGGCAAGCAGGACAACTCCGCCCGGCTGGGGGTCGTGCGCCGGGAGGTGGCTCGGGTGCTGACGCTCCAGCGCCAGCGCGAGCAGGGGCAAGGGCGCCAGCAGGGGCAAGGGCCGCGGCCTGCTGCTGCCGCAGCCCGCACGAAGGGGGCACGCTGATGCCTGCTGATGGGCCCAGCACCGGTGCCGAGGGAACGGTTGTTGACCCTCCCACCGCACAAGGAGCACCGGTCGCCACCGCGGGGGGCGCCGTGGCGAAGCCCGGCGCACGCTCGACCAGCGGCGGAGGGGCCAAAGCGGGCGCGGGCCGTAACGCCGGCTCGCCAGCCGCTCAGGTGGGGGCCGACACTGCGCGCAGTGGCCGGCGCAAGGTGCGCGAAGGGATCGTCGCCTCAAACGCGATGGACAAGACTGCCATCGTGGTCGTCGTGGAACGGGTACGCCACGCTCGCTACGCCAAAACGGTCCAGAGGACCAAGCGCCTCTATGCCCATGACGAGGTCAATGACGTGCGCGTGGGGGACAGGGTGCGCCTGGTCGAGACCCGGCCGCTGTCCAAGCTGAAGCGCTGGCGCGTCGAGCAGGTCCTCGAGCGGGCCAGGTAGGGAGGCCGGGATGATCCAGCAAGAAACCAGGTTGCGCATCGCCGACAATTCCGGCGCTCGCGAGGTGCTCTGCATCAAGGTGCTTGGCGGTTCCCGGCGCCGGTACGCATCGATCGGCGACATATTCGTTGCGACGGTCAAGGACGCCATCCCAGGCGCCAATGTCAAGAAGGGCGACGTCGTGAAGTGCGTCGTCGTCAGGACCCGAAAAGAGAGGCGCCGCCCCGACGGCAGCTACATCCGCTTCGACGAGAACGCGGCTGTGCTTATCAACGACCAGATGTTGCCCAGGGGCACGCGCATATTCGGCCCAGTGGGCCGGGAGTTGCGGGACAAGCGCTTCATGCGCATCATCTCGCTCGCGCCGGAGGTGTTGTGAACATGAACATCCGGAGGGGTGACCAAGTCATCGTCTTGTCCGGGACCTGGAAAGGCAAGCGTGGGGAGGTCGTGCGGGCGCTGCCCGGGAAGGGCAGCGTCGTCGTCGAGGGCATCAACCGTATGAAGCGCCACCAGCGCACTACTCAGCTCCGCAAGCGCGCCGGCATCATCGAAAAGGACCTCCCGGTGCCAGTGTCGATCGTGTCGCTGGTATGCCCCAAGGAGCACCAGCCGGCGCGTATAAAGACCGAGGTCGCAGCGTCGGCGAACGCCACGGCGGCCGAGCGTCGGCGTAGCAAGCGCCGGGTGTGTGCCAGTTGCGGGGAGGCTTTCTGATGCCGGGCGGAAAGGGATCCCCGGGCAAGGGCGGTAAAGCTCCCGCCGGCAAATCCTCGGGCAAAGGCAAGGGCGGTGGCGCCCGCAGCGCAGCGCCGCGCCGGGCCACCGGCCCCGCTCAGGCACCCCAGGGCCGAGGCCCGGGTGGGAGCGGCCGCTCCGCACCGGCCGTCAAGGCTGCTCCGGGGCGCCCGCCGGTTGCGGCCGAGCGGCCCCGGCTGCGCACGCGCTACGCGACCGAACTGCGCGGCACGTTGCAGCGCGACCTGGGCCTCGCCAATCCCATGCTCGTCCCCCGCATGGAAAAGATCGTCATCAACATGGGGGTGGGCCGGGCGGTGGGGCAGCCCTCGCTGCTCGAGGGCGCGGTGCGCGACCTGAGCCTCATCAGCGGTCAAAAGCCGATCGTGACCAAGGCCAAGAAGTCGATCGCCGCCTTCAAGCTCCGTCAGGGGAACGCCATCGGAGCCAAGGTCACCCTGCGGGGTGACCGGATGTGGGAGTTTTTCGACCGCTTGATCTCGATCGCCATCCCGCGCATACGCGACTTTCGGGGGCTGTCGCCGAAGGGTTTCGACGGGCGTGGCAACTACACCTTCGGGGTAAACGAGCAGCTGATCTTCCCCGAGATCGACTACGACAAGATTGATGCACCGAGAGGCATGGACATCACCATCGTGACCAATGCCAGCACTGACGACCACGGCCGTGCCCTTCTCGACGCCTTTGGTTTCCCGTTCCGGCGCGAAGGCGTGGCGTGAGCACACCGATGTACTACTCGCACAAGGTCTTAGGAGCAAAGCACTAGATGGCCAAAAAGGCTCTCATAATCAAGGCGCAGCGCAAGCCCAAGTACAAGGTGCGCGCATATACCAGGTGCCGCCGTTGCGGGCGGCCGCACTCGGTAATGCGCAAGTTCGGGTTGTGCCGCATTTGTTTGCGCGAGCTCGTCCACGCCGGCGAGATCCCGGGCGTCACCAAGTCGAGCTGGTAGGAGGCAGGCCCCATGACTATGACCGACCCTCTGGCTGACATGCTCACCCGCCTTCGCAACGCGAATGTCGCTCATCACGACTCCGTGCGTATGCCGTCGTCCAAGCTGAAAGAAGCCTTGGCGGGCATCCTGTTGAGCGAGGGCTATATCGCTGGTTACAACGTCCACGCAGCGGACAAGCGTCCTGGCCGCGTCCTCGAAGTGACGATGAAGTACTCCGCGGACCGCACGCGCACGATCTCGGGGATCCGCCGGGTCTCCAAACCGGGCTTGCGTGTCTACACTGGAGCCGACAAGTTGCCCCGAGTCCTCGGCGGCTTGGGTGTGGCGGTGCTGTCCACGAGCAATGGCCTGATGACCGACCGTGAAGCGCGCAAGCAAAATGTCGGCGGCGAAGTTCTTTGTTACGTCTGGTGACCTGAGGAGCCTCTATGTCCCGTATTGGTCGCACCCCGGTGCCCCTGCCGTCGGGGGTCAACGTGTCGCTCGACGGCCGCTCGGTCACCGTCAGCGGTCCTCGTGGCTCGCTCAGCCACCAGGTCGCGGGCGAGATAACCGTACGCCAAGAGGGCCAAGTCCTCTTGGTGGAACGCCCCGACGACGAGCGCCGCAGCCGGTCGCTCCATGGGCTCACCCGTACCCTGGTCAACAACATGGTGGTTGGCGTCACGGCCGGGTTCAACAAGGACTTGGAGATATTCGGCGTGGGCTACCGGGTCACCCCGAAGGGCCCGTCCACGATCGAGCTGGCGCTCGGCTTCAGCCACTCCGTCACCGTCGAGGCGCCTGACGGCGTCACGTTCGAAGTACCCGCTCCCACCCGCATCACCGTGCGGGGTAGCGACAAGCAGGTCGTCGGCGAAGTGGCAGCCAAGATCCGCAAGTTGCGCCCGCCCGAGCCCTATAAGGGCAAGGGCGTGCGCTACGCAGGAGAAGTCGTCCGCCGCAAGGCGGGCAAGGCCGCGAAGTAACGCGAGGTAAGGAGCCGGGAGGGCCCCATGAGCAACGTGGGCGACAAGCAAAAAGCGCGAGACCGCCGCCACCACCGGGTGCGCAAGCGGGTGAGCGGGACCGCGGAGCGGCCCCGCCTGGCGGTCTTCCGCTCCAACCGCCATGTCGTAGCGCAGGTAATCGACGACGTTTCCGGGCGCACGCTGGCTTCCGCCTCGTCGCTCGAGGCGCCCGTGCGCATCGCCGGGACCACGGGCAACCGCAGCGCGGCGACGGCTGTGGGCAAGCTCGTTGCCGAGCGGGCCAGGGCGGCAGGTGTGACTAAGGTCGCGTTCGATCGCGGCGGCTTTTTGTACCACGGGCGTGTGGCCTCACTGGCCGATGCCGCCCGCGAGGCCGGATTGGAGTTTTAGAGCAAGATGCCAGAACAGCAGCAGTACCAGGACCGCACTATCAAGGTCAACCGCGTCGCCAAGGTGGTAAAAGGTGGCCGTCGCTTCAGCTTCGCCGCCCTCATGGTCATCGGGGACGGCGCCGGCACCGTCGGGCTCGGGTACGGCAAGGCCAAGGAAGCTGGCCTAGCCGTCCAAAAAGGCATCGAGGAGGCCAAGAAAGCCCTGTGCAAGGTGCCCCTGGCGGGTTCGACGATCACTCACCCCGTCATCGGCGAGGCCGGCGCAGGACGCGTCCTGCTCAAGCCCGCGGCGCCCGGTACCGGCGTGATCGCCGGCGGCGCTGCCCGGCCCATCCTCGAGCTGGCCGGCGTTCACGACGTTGTTGCCAAGTCGCTCGGCTCGTCGAACAGCATCAACGTCGCCCAAGCGACCATGGCGGGCCTCCGCGCCCTGATGCGCCCGGATGAGGTGGCGCGCCGCCGCGGGCTCTCGGCTGAAGAGGTCACACCCACCGGCGTGCTGCGCGCCTACCAGGAGGCGCAGCGAGCTCCCCACGTGCCAGTGGAGGTGGCGTAGATGGCGGAAGCTCACCTGCAGGTGAAGCAGGTGCGTTCGGCCATCGGCGCCAAGCCCAAGCACAGGGGCACCTTGCGGGCACTCGGCCTCGGCCGCATCGGCCGCATCCGGGTGCTACCTGATCGCCCAGAGATCAGGGGCATGGTCGCCAGCGTGCCTCACCTGGTCGAGGTGACCCCGGTCGAGGTGGCTGAGCGGCCCGCCCGGGCGCCGCGCCGGCGTCCTGCCAGCCCCGAGAAAGCCGAACAAACCAGGGAAGCCCAGCAAGCCAAGGAAGCCCAGCAAGCCAAGGAAGCCAAGTGAAGATCCACGACCTGTACCCTGCGCCCGGCTCGAAGCACGCCCGCAAGCGGGTCGGGCGGGGCATCGCTGGCAAAGGCGGCAAGACGGCGGGCCGGGGCACCAAGGGTGCCGGCGCCCGCGACAACCCGAAGCCTGGGTTCGAGGGTGGCCAGCTCCCGCTGACGCAGCGCATCCCCAAGCTACGCGGCTTCAAGAACCCGTTCCGGATCGAGTACACCATTGTCAACCTCGAGGCGCTGCAAGAGCTCGGCGCCGCCGAGGTCGACCCGGACGTGCTCCGCACGGCGGGCCTGGTCCACAAACGAGGATTGGTGAAGGTGCTCGGCGAAGGCGAACTGAGCCGGCGCGTCAACGTCTCCGCGCACGCCTTTTCCGCCTCGGCGGCGGCGGCCATCGAGGCGGCGGGCGGCCGGGTCACCGTGCTGCCCAAGCCGTTCGGCCACGGCCGCCCGCCGGCCAAGGGCAACGCGCTCACCGGCCGCTAGCCCGGGCTGCTAGGACTAGTAAGGTGCACGCCGGCCGGTCCGGGTCGGCACAGCCGACTGGGAGCGCCAAAATGAACAAGACGTCGAGCGACAAGGAGTAGGCGAGGACACTGCTATGCCGATGCCCAGAAGCCTCCGCAACCTGAAAGCGGCGTTCCTGATCGGGGACCTGCGCAACAAGATCCTCTTCACCTTGTTCATCATTGCCGTGTACCGCCTCGGCGACAACGTCATCTGTCCCGGGATTGACTTCAACGCCGTCCAGTCCTTGGCGGCGGCGGCCAACAAGGGCGGCGTCATCGCCTACCTCAACCTGTTCTCGGGTGGCGCGCTGACCAAGATGGCGGTCTTCGGGTTGGGGATCATGCCCTACATCACGAGCTCGATCATCATCCAGCTGCTGATGGTGGTCATCCCCAAGTTTGACGAGTGGCGCCAGGAAGGACCGAGCGGTCAGCGCAAGCTCACCCAGGTGACCCGGTACATGACGATCGCCCTGGCCATCATGCAGTCGACAGGCCTGGCATACGCATTCCACCACGGAGGCGGTGGCCTCATTGGCGGCGCCCCGCTCAATGTCGACCTGATCCCCGACTTCACCGTTCCCCGAGTCCTGCTCATCGTCATAACAATGACGGCGGGCACAGTCGTGGTCATGTGGCTGGCCGAGCTCATCACCCAGCGCGGGGTCGGCCAGGGCATGTCGGTGCTCATATTCACCAACGTCATCTCCGGCCTGCCGAGCTCAGGCGACGCCCTGCTCAGTTCGGCCGGCGGGGCGAAGTTCAGCTTCCTCATCGTCCTGTCGCTGTTCTTCCTGGTGGCCATAGTGTTCGTCGAGCTGTGCCAGAGGCGCATACCAGTCACCTTCGCCAAGAGGGTTGTGGGGCGACGCATGTACGGCGGCCAGAGCACCTACATACCGATGAAGCTCAACACCGGCGGTGTCGTGCCGATCATCTTCGCCGCCTCCGTCCTCTACTTCCCCATCCTCATATCCAACGTCTTCCCGAGCACCGGGTGGGGCAAGGACGTGCAGACATGGATAAGCAACCACTTGGCCCAGCCCGGCAACATCGTTTACGTGCTGCTCTATGGTGCCCTGGTGCTCGGCTTCGCTTTCTTCTACGCCGGCATAACCTTCGACCCGCACCAGCAGTCGGATGTGATCCGCAAGCAGGGCGGGTACATCCCGGGCATCCGGCCGGGCTACCCGACCGAGCGCCACCTGCAAAACATCCTCAACCGGGTGACAATGCCCGGCGCTCTCTTCCTCACCCTGGTCGCCTTGCTGCCGTCGCTCATCCTGGCCATCTGGCACATCCAGCAGTACCCCTTCGCCGGCACGACCCTGCTGATCGCTGTTGGCGTGGCGCTCCAGACCATGCAGCAGGTGGACAGCCAGCTCATGTTGCGTAACTACGAGGGCTTCCTGCGCTAAGGCACCAGCCCGGGAGCGCGCCGGCAACCGCAACCCAGCCACCGATACTCGACCAGCAAAAAGAGGCAGGCAAAACTTGGCCATCCCCGTGCGCCGCGACGGCTCGGCGCGCATTGTGCTCCTCGGCCGCCAGGGCTCCGGCAAGGGGACCCAGGCGGCCAAGCTGTCCATGACCTATGCCATCCCGCACGTGTCCACCGGGGAGGCCTTCCGAGAAGCGATCAAGGCGGGTACCGAGCTCGGGCAGCGCGTCCAGGCCTACTTGGACAGCGGCGAACTGGTCCCAGACGACGTGGTCTTGGCCGTGGTACGGGAACGTCTGTTTGGACCAGGCGCACCCGAGGGCTTCATCCTCGACGGCGTGCCCCGCACTATTGGCCAGGCCGAGGCCCTGGCGGCGCTGGCCGAGCCGCGCGGCATCGATGTCGTGGTCGACCTGGATGTCCCGACCGAGGAGGTGCTGCGCCGTATGTCGGCACGGCGCGTGTGCGGCAATTGCGGCGCCAATTTCAACCTGGTTGACAACCCGCCCAGGGCGGCCGGTGTTTGCGACGTGTGCGGCGGGCCGCTCGTACAGCGCGACGACGACACCGAGGAGGCCATCCGCCGCCGGCTGGAGCTCTATGAGGACGCCACTGCGCCTCTGATTGCCTGGTACCGCGAGCGGGGCCTGCTCGTGACGGTTGATGCCACCGGGCCGCCCGAGGAGGTCAACCGCCGCTTGGTGGCGGCTCTCGACGGGGCGGCACCGCGGTAACCTGGTCCAATGCGGCGCCGGCCCGACGAGGTGGCCAAGATGAGGAAGGCCGGGCGGGTGGTGGCGGAGATGCTCGCCGTCACGTCGGCCGCGGCTAAGCCCGGGGCTACGACCGCGCAGCTGGACCAGCTGGCCCGCGAGGTGCTTGCCCGCCGTGGCGCTCGTTCCAATTTCCTCGGCTACCGGGGCTTCCCGGCAGTGATCTGCACATCGCCCAACAACATGATCGTGCACGGCATCCCGGGCAGCTACACGCTCAAGGAGGGCGACATTATCTCGCTCGACTGCGGCGCCATCGTCGAGGGCTACCATGGCGACGCGGCGGTAACTGTGCCCGTGGGCGACGTCCCGCCGCTCACCGAGAAGCTGTTGCGGGTGACCGAGGAGAGCCTGGCTGCCGGCATCAGCCAGCTAGTGAGAGGCAACCGCCTCAACGATGTCGGCTACGCGGTTCAAACCGTGGCTGAAGGGGCAGGTTTTTCTGTTGTCCGGGGCTACACGGGGCACGGCATAGGCACCCAGATGCATGAGGAGCCGTCCGTTTACAACTACTGGCCCGGGTTCCCCGGGCCCAAGCTCCAGGTGGGCATGTGCTTCGCGGTCGAGCCCATGGTCAACGTCGGCAGTGCCGAGACGGTGCAGCTCGACGACGGCTGGTCGGTCGTCACGGCCGACGGCAGCTTGTCCGCCCATTTTGAGCACACTGTTACCGTGACCGAAGGCGGGCCCGAGGTGCTCACCGTCCCGCTCTGACGCCCGAGACGCCCGTCGGCTGGACTAACGCCCTGGGTGCGCTATCATATAAGCCCGTCCCTTGCGGGGCTGGGTGTGTTCGCCCATAAGGCGCTGCGCACTGCGTCCCGCAAGCCAAAGAAGGCTTTCGAGCGGGCCTCTCCAGACCCATTAGCCGAGGTAGACCCTGTGAAAGTACGCCCAAGCGTCAAACCGATCTGCGAGAACTGCAAGGTCATCCGCCGGCACGGCCGCGTCATCGTGATCTGCAAGTCCAACCCCCGTCACAAGCAGCGCCAGGGTTAGGAGGGCAAGGCACTTTGGCTCGTATCGCCGGCGTCGACATCCCGAGGGAAAAGCGCCTCGAGATCTCGCTCACTTACATTTACGGCATCGGCCGGACGACCTCCAACCAGGTCTGCACGTCCACAGGCGTCAACCGCGACACACGCGTGCGCGACCTGACCGACGAGGAGGTGGCCAAGCTCCGCGCGTGGATCGACGCCAACCTCAAGGTCGAAGGGGACCTGCGCCGTGACGTCGCCCAAGACATCAAGCGCAAGATCGAGATTGGTTCCTACCAGGGTCTCCGCCACCGCCGGGGGTTACCGGTCCGGGGCCAGCGCACGCACACCAACGCACGCACGCGCAAGGGCCCCAAGAAGACTGTGGCCGGCAAGAAGAAGCTGAGGAAACACTAAATGCCCAAGCCCAAGCCAGGCGGGAGGCGACCGCGCCGCCGGGAGCGCAAAAACGTCGCCTACGGCGTAGCCCACATAAAGAGCTCGTTCAACAACACCATCGTGTCGATCAGCGACCTGGACGGGAATGTCCTCGCTTGGGCATCGGCCGGCAACGTCGGCTTCAAGGGGTCTCGCAAGTCGACTCCCTTCGCCGCCCAGCTCGCCGCCGAGGCCTGCGCCCGCCGTGCGATGGAGCACGGTGTCCGTAAGGTCGACGTGCTGGTCAAGGGCCCCGGGTCGGGCCGTGAGACGGCGGTGCGCAGCATTATGAACACTGGCATCGAGGTGTCGGGGATCAAAGACGTGACTCCGATCCCTCACAACGGGTGCCGGCCCAAGAAGCGCCGGAGGGTATAAGTCGTGGCCCGCTATATCGGTCCCGTATGCCGGCTGTGCCGGCGGGAAAAAATGAAGCTCTTCTTGAAGGGCCCCAAGTGCGACTCCGTGAAGTGCCCTATAGAACGGCGTCCGTACCCTCCGGGCGAGCACGGCCGTGACCGCCTGCGCCAGGGTTCTGAGTACCTCACCCAGTTGCGCGAGAAGCAAAAGGCGCGGCGCATCTACGGTGTGCTCGAAAAGCAGTTCCGCAATTACTACGAAGAGGCCAACCGCCAGCAGGGCATCACCGGTGAAAACCTGCTCCGGATGCTCGAACTGCGCCTCGACAACGTCGTGTTCCGGGCCAACTGGGGGGCCAGCCGTTCGCAGGCCCGCCAGCTCGTGCGCCATGGGCACGTACTCGTCAACGGCCGCCGCGTGACGATCCCGTCCTACCGGGCGCGCCGTGGCGACGTCGTCTCGTTGAAGGAGAAGACCCGCAACCTCATCGTCGTCCGGCACAACGTCGATACGCTGGGACGCCAGATCCCCCACTGGCTCGAAGCGGGCAGCGACGGCTTCGAAGTCACCGTCCGTGAGCTGCCGTTGCGCGAGCAGATCGACGTACCGGTGCGCGAGTCGCTGATCGTCGAGCTCTTTTCCAAGTAACGCTTTTCTCAGTAACGCTTTCTCAGTAACTCCCCGCCAGGAGGCCGCAGTAAATGCTCATCATCCAACGTCCCTCAGTCGAGCCGCTCGGCGAGGAGGAGGGCAGCCGCCAGCGCTTTGCCGTCGGGCCATTGGAGCCCGGCTTTGGCCACACCCTCGGTGTTTCGTTGCGGCGCACGCTGCTCTCATCCATCCCGGGTGCCGCGGTCACCCAGGTCCGCTTCGACGACGCACTCCACGAGTTCACGACGCTGCCGGGAGTCAAGGAGGATGTCACCGACATCATCTTGAACTTCAAGGACATCGTGCTCACGGTGGAGACCGACGAGCCAGTGACGCTGCGCCTCGACGCCCGTGGCCCGGGTACCGTGACCGCCGGCGATATCCAGACCACTGCCGATGTCGCAATCCTCAACCGGGACCTGCCGTTGGCGACGCTCAACGGCAAGGGCCGCTTGGCCTGCGACATAACCGTCGAGCGGGGACGGGGCTACGTGCCTGCGGAGCGCAACAAGCGCTCGTCGACTATCGGGATCATCCCCGTCGACTCGATCTTCAGCCCGATCAGGTTGGTGTCGTTCTCCGTGGAGCCCGCCCGGGTGGAGCAGTCCACTAACTACGACCGTCTCGTCCTCGACATCACTACCGACGGCTCGATCACTCCGCAGGAGGCCCTGGCCTCGGCGGGGAGCACGCTGGCTTCGTTGTTCGGCCTGGTGGCCGACATGAGCGAGGCCCCTCAGGGCTTGGTGTTGGGCGAGATCGCCGGCATGGGCAGCGGGTCGCCCGACCTCGACCTGCCCATCGAGGAGCTCGACCTTTCCGAGCGCCCGCGCAACTGCCTCAAGCGGGCCCAGATCAACACGGTCGGCGAACTGGTCTCCAAGACCGAGGACGACCTGCTGGCGATCACCAACTTCGGCCAGAAGTCCCTGGACGAGGTCCTCCAGAAACTCGACGAGCGGGGCTTGTCGCTCCGCGGCAAGCAGGGGTAGCGCGCTATGTCCGGTGTTCCTGCCCGGCCCAAGAAGGGCCGCCGCTTCGGCGGCGACGCCGCTCACCAGAAGGCCATGATGGGCAACCTGGTCGCCTCCCTGATCGCCGGCGAGGGCCTGGTGACCACCGAGGCCAAGGCCAAGGCTCTCCGTCCAGTGTTCGAAAAGTGCCTGACCAAGGCCAAGAAAGGCGGGGTCGAGCACCAGCGCGAGGTTGTGGCGTTCATCCGCGACAAGGACATGGCCCACAAGTTGTTCACCGAGATCGCCCCGCGTTACGCCGACCGGCCTGGCGGCTATACCCGGATCCTCAAGCTCGGCCCACGTCACGGCGACAATGCGCCGATGGCACGCATCGAGCTCGTCTGAGGCTCTGAGCAGCTCGCCGGGCACGCCACCGGTTCAGCTCGCGCTGCTCGCACCTGCAGAGATGGCGGCCGGCCCGGCCGGTCCCACTGGCAATGATGCCGGCGACGCCGCGCCCGAGCCTGGCCTCGAACCGGCGCCGACCCGCGGGGAGCCCAGGCGTCTCCGGCTGCTCGTCGCCTACCTGGGCACGCCCTTTCACGGGTTCGCCCTACAACCCGGCTTGCGCACTGTCGCCAGCGAGCTGACCGGGGCCCTCGAGAAGCTCGCCGGCCACCCGGTGCAGCTGACCTGTGCCGGCCGCACCGACGCCGGCGTCCACGCCTGGGGGCAGGTGGTCAGCCTCGACGTCACGTCGGACCTCGACCTCGGACGGCTGCAGCGGTCGCTGAACAAGATGCTTGGCCCCGAGGTCGTCGTACGCGAGGCGGGCTGGGCGGCGGCAGGCTTCGACGCGAGGCGTTCGGCTCTGTCCCGGCGCTACCGCTACCAGGTGAGCTGCGCACGCTGGCCCGATCCGCTGGCGGCGCCCACGGTGTGGCACCTGGGCGCGGCGCTCGACCTGCGGGCAATGCAGGCCGGGAGCGACCCGCTGCTCGGTGAGCACGACTTCTCCTCGTTCTGCCATGCGGTGCGGGACCGCCCCGGGCCGCTCGTGCGCCGGGTGCTCGCCGCGGACTGGCACGATATCGGCAACGAGCAGCTGCGCTTCGAGATCGAGGCCACTTCCTTCTGCCACCAGATGGTCCGTTCGATAGTCGGCACTCTCGTGGAGGTCGGCCTTGGCCGGCGCCGGGCGGGCGACGTTTTGGGCATCCTGCGCGCTCGCGACCGCGCCAGCGCCGGGCCGGTCGCACCGGCTCGGGGCTTGTGCCTATGGGAAGTCACCTACCCGCCCGCCTAAGCGCGGCCCGCCCTCCCAGCGTTTAGTCACCCCGGTACGCCACCCCTGAGGTGCAGGTCTCACGGACCACGACCTCGGCCAAGGGCAGGTGCGGCGCGAGGCGCTGCCATATCCAGCGGGCCAGGTTCTCGCTCGTCGGGTTGTCGAGGCCGGCCACATCGTTGAGATAGTTGTGGTCCAGCTCTCCATGAAGCGGGGCGAAGGCCGCCTTTACCTCGTCGAAGTCCATGACCATACCGGTGACAGGGTCAACCTCGCCGCGCACGCGCACTTCCACCCGGAAAGAATGCCCGTGCAAGCGCCCACATTTGTGGCCGGGGGCGACTTTGGGGAGCCGGTGGGCCGCTTCGAAGCTGAGCTCGCACCACAGGTCCATCACGGGATGCCCAGGTACTTGTGAGTTTGCAAGCTGAGGCGCCAGCGCGGGTGAGCGAGGCAGTACTCGACGGCCAAGGCGGTGTTGCGTTCTCTGTCGGGGCCGTCCATCGGTTGTAGCAGCCAGCGGGCGAACGCCAGGTGCTCGAACGCTTCTGGCGGGGCCAGAGGTTGCGGGTACACGAGCTTGAGCTCGTCGCCGTGGTCGAGCACTAGCGGGGCGCCCGCTTTCGGGCTGACGCACACCCAGTCCAGGCCGGGCGGCGCCGGGCGAGTGCCGTTGGTCTCGACCCCGACCTCAAACCCTCGGGCGTGGAACGCCTCGACTGCCGGCGCGTCGAGCTGCAGGAGCGGCTCGCCGCCCGTGCACACGACGTAGGGCCGCGCACCGCCCAGGAAGGCCCCGCCCCAGGCGGATCTCACCGCTGCCGCGAGGGACGCCGGGCTCGGGAAACGGCCACCGCCGGGACCGTCGGTCCCAACAAAGTCCGTGTCGCAGAACTGGCAGGTGGCCCGGGCGCGGTCCGGCCGCCTGCCGGTCCACAGGTTGCAACGGGAGAAGCGGCAGAACACGGCCGGGCGCCCGACCTGGGCGCCTTCCCCTTGGAGCGTGTAGTAGATCTCCTTGACCAGGTAGGCCATGAGCCGCTGCTAATAGAGGCTGAGCGCGGCGACCTGAGCGATCAGCCTCAGGCAGCTCTCCCTGGCTTCGGCGCCGAGACCGGGTGCCTCGCGTACCGCCAGAGGCTTGATGGCGATGCCGCCACGTGGGTTGAAGTCACCGAAGACCCGTAGGTACCGGGGAGCGATGGCATCGACCAGGTCGTCAGCGACCCGGTTCACGCAGGCCTCATGGAAGGTGCCCTCGTTGCGGTAGCGCATCAGGTACAGCTTGAGGCTCTTGCTTTCCACGCAGCGCCGCTCCGGGACGTACTCGACCCGTAGCCGCCCGTAGTCAGGCTGGCCGGTGACGGGGCAAAGGCTGGTGAACTCGCTGCACAGGAGGGCGACCGCCCAATCCGCGGAGGGCCGCGGGTTGTCAAAGGACTCGAGCAGAGCAGCCCCGGGCGAGCTGAAGCGGTATTCGCTGGGTGCGCCGAGCGCCTCCAAGCCCGATGTTCCTGGCACCGTCCAAGCGTACCGGTGCCTGCGGTCGGGCCGAGCGGTACCCGGGCTGGAGGGTCGGGCCGGCGAACACCCGAGGTTAGGTGGTCCCCCCAAAGCATGATTGGGATACCGGTGGCCGCTTTGTGTAGAAAGGAAGGGTCATGACGGCGATCAGCGCAGCGACTGCTCCTCCCGCCCATCCAGCCAGGTCCGGTCCCGTTGACTACCGGCCGGCGCTGGTCAACGTGGGCACGATCGTCTGGCTGGCGTCCGAGCTCATGTTCTTCAGCGGGCTGTTCGCCGCCTACCTGACCCTGCGCGCGGCTTCTCCGACCTGGCCTCCCTTCCACGACATGGTCGACGCCAAGACGGTCGGCGTGGCCACGATCGTCCTGGTGGCGTCGTCGTTCACGATGCAGGTCGCAGTGTGGCACGTCCACCAGCACAACCTGGCTGGCTTTCGCATCTGGCTCGCCTTTACTTGGGCCCTCGGTTCGATCTTCGAGGGAATGCAGGTCGTTGACTACGCCACCCGTAACTTCTCGCTCCAGCAGAGCGCCTACAGCGGCGGTTTCTACCTGCTGACAGGGATCCACTTCCTGCACGTCCTGGGCGGCTTGGCGGCCATGGTGTTCATGATGCTGCGTTCGCTCAACCCGCGCATCCGCTTCGGGGGCCACCGCAGCGCACCCCACGTAGAGATGCTCTCTTACTACTGGCACTTCGTCGACGTCGTCTGGGTCGGGCTGTACGCCATGATCTTCCTGCTGCCTTCCACAAAGCCATAGGCCGGGACCAGTGAAGCTCCCCTCGCCATCCCGGAGTATCGACTCGCTCCGCCACCCGTGGCTCTGGGCCGGCCCGGGCGCGCTGGTGGGCGTCGCGATGATCGTGTTCTCCGTGCTGGCTTGGGCCAGCCCGGCACCGGCGCAAGGCCAGCCCGCGGGGCCGGCCGCCGTCAAGCCGGTCAGCTCCAACAAGGCGTTCGTCGGAGCCGGCCAGGAGCTTTATCTCGACCACTGTTCGGCCTGTCACGGGATCGGCGGTATCGGGGGCAAGGCGCCCGAACTGCTCGACGTGGGGCCCGCAGCGGTGGACTTCTTCCTGTCGACCGGCCGCATGCCCCTGGCGTCGCCCAACCTGGAGCCCCAGCCCCACCAGCCATATTTCGGCCCGGTCCAGATCGCCCAGATCGTTGCTTACGTCAACGCGATCGACATCGCCAACGGGACGCCGGGGCCTGGTATCCCGGTCGTCACCCCGGCTTGCAGCGCCGAAACGCCGCGCTGCCCGACCCTTTCTGAAGGTAACGCGCTCTACCTGCTCAACTGCGCGCAGTGCCACGACGCATCCGGCTCAGGTGGCGAGCTCAGCCACGGCTACATCGTGCCCAGCCTGCGCTCGGCCACGCCCACCCAGATCGCGGAGGCCATTCGGGTGGGGCCACGGCCCATGCCCAATTTCGGGCCGGGCGAGCTGACGGACCAGCAGGTGTCTTCCATCGCTGACTACATCGCCTACATAACCGGTCGGCCCGACCCAGGTGGCCTGGGCATCGCCCACTTCGGCCCGGTCCCCGAGGGCTTTGTCGGCATCATCTTCGGCCTGGGCATACTGCTCGTCGTGTGCCGCATCATCGGCAACCGGGGCTGAGCGCGCATGACCCACGAACCTTCCGTGAGCGGCCTGCCCGGTGCCTGGGACGATGCACCTGATGCACCTGTTAGTCCGGCCCTCGGCCACCACTCCGAGCACGTGGTCGCCCTGCCGGCAGTGATGACCGGCACCCATGGCGCCGAGGAGGGTGCCGGCGCGGGCACGCCCTGGCCCGACGACGTGCCGCCCGACCAGGATGACACCTGGTTCCCGCTTCGCGACGACCCGTGGCGGGCGCGGCGCATGGAGTACTTGATCGCCGCCTTTTTCGCTGTCACCGGGGCCTGCGGCATCGGCATCATGGTCGCCTACGTCGACGGTGCCCAGACGCAGTGGGAAGGCTCGTTCTTCGCGCTGGCCACTTTGTGCCTCGGCATAGGCCTCGTGCTCTGGGCGCGCTGGCTGCTGCCCGGCCACGACATCGTCGCTAGCCGGGGCCACCACACCTCGGGCCCTGAAGAACGCGCCCTGGTCGTGGCCTCGCTCTCGCGGGGCGCCGACGCCATGCTCACGCGGCGAGGTTTCCTGGCCAAAAAGGTACTGTTGCCAGTGGGCGGTATTTTTGGTGTCGCCCTTATATGGCCGCTGGCATCGCTCGGCGTCCGGCCCGGCCTCTCCTTGTTCCACACCAAGTGGTACGCCGGCTGCCACCTCGTCACCGAGGACGGGACTTGGGTGCACGTGGACGACGTCATGGTAGACGGGCTTCTCACTGTCTACCCCGAGGGCAACATCGAAGACGCCGCCTCGCCGGCAGTCCTGCTCAACATAGGCGGTGCGGCCATGCAAGCCCGGCCGGGCCAGGCCGGCTTCGAGGTGAAGTCCGCAGGCAACGGCCTCGTCTGTTTTTCCAAGATCTGCAGCCACGCCGGTTGCGCCGTGAGCCTCTTCAACGTCTTGTCGATGCAGCTCATATGCCCTTGCCACCAGTCGACGTTCAACATCCTCCAGGACTGCAAGCCCGTCTTTGGCCCGGCTCCCCGGCCGCTGCCGCAGCTGCCCCTGGGTGTGGACACCAACGGCTACCTGATCTCGGTGTCCGACTTCGTTGAGCCCATCGGCCCGGGCTTTTTTGACCGAAGCGATTGGAAGCCGTCGGATGGCTGAACGATGACCACCGTTCAAGAACGCTCCGCCGCCCGCAAGCGGGCCAAGCGCCAGGAGCAGATCCTGGACTGGGTCGACGACCGCTTCGGTTCGTCGAAGTGGCTGCGTAGCGCCATGGACAAGATCTTCCCGGACCACTGGTCGTTCATGGTCGGCGAGATCGCCATGTACTGCTTCTTGATCCTGATATTAACAGGCGTTTACCTGGCACTGTTTTATACCCCCTCGAGTGCCATCGTCCATTACGCAGGCCCGTACAAACCTCTGGACGGCCAGTCCATGACCGAGGCGTACCAGTCGGTCGTCAACATCTCTTTCAGCGTGCGTTTCGGCCTGCTCATGCGCCAGGCTCACCACTGGGCGGCCAATATCTTCCTTGCCGCGATCGCTTTTCATATGTGCCGCATATTCTTCACCGGGGCATTCCGCAAGCCGCGTGAAGTCAATTGGCTGATCGGCGTCACCCTGCTGCTCATAGCTATGCTCGAGGGCTTCTCCGGCTACTCCCTACCTGACGACCTGCTCTCGGGCTCGGGCCTGCGGGTGGTGTTCTCCATCATCGAGGGGATCCCCTGGATCGGCCCGTGGTTGGCGTTCAACCTGTGGGGCGGCGCCTTCCCAGGGAGCGGCGCCTTCTTGGAGCGGCTCTTCGTAATCCACGAGTTCCTGTTCCCGCTCCTGCTCGCCGGCTTACTCGGCGGGCACCTGGCGATCCTTTGGCACCAGAAGCACACCGACTTCCCCGGGCCAGGCAAGACCGAGCACAACATCGTGGGCAGCCGCCTCTGGCCCCAGTACACCGTCAAGTCCACTGCCCTGCTCATGTTCATATCGGCCGTGGTCTTCGGGCTTGGCGGCCTCGTGCAGATCAACCCCATCTGGATTTACGGGCCCTTCGAGCCGTCGCGCTCTTCTGCGGGCACCCAGCCCGACTGGTACGTGGGCTGGCTCGACGGCGCGTTGCGCTTGATGCCGCACTGGGAGTTCCGCAGTTTTGGCTTGGAGATCGCCAACCCGGTCTTCCCCGGCATCGTGCTGCCCGGCGTGGTCTTCACCGTGATCTATGCGTGGCCGTGGATCGACAAGCGGCTCTTCCGCGACTATGCCGAGCACAACCTGCTCGACCGGCCGCGGGACCGCCCTCTGCGCACCGCGCTGGGCGTCGCGGCACTGCTGTTCTTCACCGACCTGACGCTTGCGAGCGCCACCGACCTGATCGGCAACGGCCTGCAGATTTCCTTCGAGCTGCTGATCGAGATACTCCAGTACGGGTCGTTCATCGGGCCGATCGTTGGTTTTTTCGTCGCCTACCAGGCCTGCTTGCTCTTGCAGACCACACAGGCACACCCGATCCAGCGACCCGTTGGCGGCATAATCGTGCGCGACGCCAAGGGTGCCTTCCACACCCTGGGCGCGTCCCATAACGGCGACCACGCCGACGGCGACCACGCCGATCACGGGGACCACGCGGACGGAGAGCAAAGCGACGGTCACCGGCGGGGGGGCCAGGCCGCCGGCGTGGCAGGTACATCAGAGGATGCCCCGCCCTCGGCCGCTCCGGCGGCGCACTCCGCCTTGCCGCCAACGTCTCACTCTTAGTCCTGTAGCGTGGCGCCGTGCCGCGCGTGCTGTCCATAGTGCTGGCCGGAGGCGAAGGCAAGCGCCTCTTACCCCTGACGCTGGACCGGGCCAAACCGGCGGTACCCTTCGGCGGCCATTACCGGCTGATCGACTTCGCCCTGTCCAACATGGGCAACGCCGGGCTGCTGCGCGTCGTGGTCCTCACCCAGTACAAGAGCCACAGCCTGGACCTCCACATAACCAGGACGTGGCGCATGTCCACGCTCCTCGGCAACTACGTGACGCCGGTCCCGGCCCAGATGCGGCGCGGCCCGTGGTGGTTCTCAGGCTCGGCGGACGCCATCTACCAAAACCTCAACATCATCGGCGACGAACGCCCCGACTACATCCTGGTCTTCGGTGCCGACCACATCTACCGCATGGACCCCCGCCAGATGCTGGCCCAGCACGTGGGCCGCGGGGCGGCGGCAACTGTGGCCGCTATCCGCGTGCCGGTCGCCGACGCCGGAGCGCTCGGCATCATCGAACCGGGGCCGGGCACGCTCATCGAGCGTTTTATCGAAAAGCCGCCGGACCCTTTTGCCCTCGCCCGGGGTCGTGAGCACCTCTTTGCTTCGATGGGTAATTACGTCTTTACCGCCGACGCCCTCGTAGCCGCACTGCGTGAGGACGCTCAGGATTCCAACAGCCGCCACGACATGGGCGGGGATATCGTGCCGCGCTTTGTCGCCTCTGGCGACGCTCACTTTTACGATTTTTATGACAACCTGGTGCCCGGTGCCACCGACGTCGAGAGGGGTTATTGGCGTGACGTCGGCACCCTCGATGCGTACTACGAAGCCAGCATGGACCTGATCGCCGTGCAACCGGCCTTCAACCTTTACAACACCGAATGGCCGATATTCACCAACCCGCCGCAGCTGCCTCCGGCTAAGTTCGTTTTCGAAGAAGGCCACCGGACCGGCACGGCGTTCAACTCGATCGTTTCTGGCGGTGCGATCATTTCAGGTGGCACTCTGCGCCGCTCGGTAATATCTCCGGGCGTCCATGTCGAGCAGGGCGCCCTGGTGGAAGATTCAGTTATAATGGACAACGTCCATATAGGCGAGGGTGCTGTCGTGCGCCGGGCGATAATTGACAAAAACGTCTTGGTCGCTCCCGGGGCGCGTGTCGGCACCGACCCGGAGTTGGACGCGACGCTGTTCACCGTGTCGCCCGGGGGGGTCGTCGTGATCGGCAAGGGTGAGAAGGTGGTCGGTTGACGCGGGTGGCGCTGCTCACCCGCGAGTACCCGCCGGACATCTATGGCGGCGCGGGGGTCCATGTCGAGTACCTGTCAAGAGAGCTGGCCGAGCTGCTCGACGTGGGTGTGTACTGCTTCGGCTCGCGCCGCGAGGACAAGTTGGTTGCCGGCACCTACGAACCCTGGTCGGCGCTCGGCAAGGACGGCAAGGGTACGGCGCTGCGGGTGCTCTCGGTCGACCTCTGCATGGCGGCCGACATAGCCGGGGCCGACCTGGTCCACAGCCACACCTGGTACGCCAACTTCGCCGGGTACCTGGCTCAGGTGCTCTACGGCTTACCGCACGTCATGACCTCTCATAGCCTCGAGCCGCTCCGTCCCTGGAAGCGCGAGCAGCTCGGGCCGGGTTACGAACTCTCGTCGTGGGTAGAGCGCACCGCCGTCGAGGCCGCCGACGCGCTGATCGCGGTCTCCCAGGCGATGGCGGCCGATGTCGCGCGCGTTTACCCAGGCATCGATGCGGCCAAGGTCAAGGTGGTCCATAACGGCATCGACACCGACGAGTTCTTCCCCGACCCGGGCACGGCTGGGCCGGAGCGTCTCGGCGTTGACCTCGGTATGCCTTACGTGCTCTTCGTGGGCCGGGTCACCCGGCAAAAGGGGATCACCTACCTGCTCGAAGCGGTGAGGTCGTTCGTCCCCGGGGCGCAGGTGGTGCTCTGTGCGGGAGCGCCCGACACACCCGAGATCGAGCGTGAGGTGCGCAGCCAGGTCGAGCAGTTGGCGGTCCAGCGCCGCGGGGTGCTCTGGGTCGAAGAGATGTTGCCTCGTCACGACCTCGTCCAGCTCATGAGCCACGCTGCCGTCTTTGTGTGCCCATCCATTTACGAGCCTTTCGGGCTCATCAATGTGGAGGCCATGGCGTGCGGCGTCCCTGTCGTGGCGAGTGCGGTCGGCGGTGTCCCCGAGATCGTCGTCGACGGCGAGACGGGTTACCTGGTCCCCTTCGAGCCGAGCGGGGACGCCTTTGGCAGTCCCGCTGCCCCGCAAGCCTTCGCCGGCGCGCTCGCCCAGCGCGTCAACCAGCTCCTCCTCGCGCCTGAGATGGCTCGCCAGTTCGGCGCCGCCGGCCGGCGGCGCGCGCTCGCGGAGTTCACCTGGAAAGCGGTGGCGGCCAAGACAGTGGCCATCTACGAGCAAGTCCTGGCCCGGTCACCGGCTGCGCGTCGCTAAAAGCCGACGAGCGTGTAATTCAGCGGCGCGCCAGCTATGCTTTATTGGTGCGCGTCGCGGGGTATGTGGTCGGCGCGGTGCCGATATGATCCGCTTTGACCGGGTTACCAAGACCTATAAGGGCTCTGTAACCGCCCTTTCGGACGTCACCGTCGACATCAAACGCGGTGAGTTCGTGTTCATCGTCGGGCCTTCTGGGTCGGGCAAAACGACGTTTTTGCGCTTGGTGACCAAAGAGGAGCGAGCCGATTCCGGCGAGGTCTGGGTGGCCGGCAAGGAAGTCGGGGCGCTTGCGCCGTGGAAGGTGCCGTACCTGCGGCGCAACGTTGGTTGCATCTTCCAGGATTACCGCTTGTTGCCAGAACGCACGGTGTACGAGAATGTCGCCTTCGCCCTCGAGGTCATCGGGCGCAAGCGCAAGTTCGTCCGGTCGCAGGTACCTCAGATACTCGAGCTGGTCGGCCTCGGGGAGAAGATAGACCGGCGGCCCAACGAGCTCTCCGGCGGTGAGCAGCAGCGCGTAGCCGTGGCCCGCGCCTTCGTCAACCGGCCTCTGATCTTGCTGGCCGACGAGCCCACCGGCAACCTCGACCCCACCACGACGGCTGGCATCATGCGCTTGCTGGAGCGGATAAACCAGTACGGCACGACGGTGGTGATGGCCACCCACCAGCACGATGTCGTGGACGCCATGCGCAAGCGCGTCATCGAGCTCGACCACGGGAGCGTCGTGCGGGACCAGGCGCGCGGTGTCTACGGCATGGTCGACGCCTGAGCCGGGGCCGCGCCGCCACTGCCTGAGCCTGCTTGAGCCTGCCTGAGCGAGGAGCGAACACTTCAATGGCCATCCCGAGCCCTTACGTGCTGCGAGAAACGAGCAGCAACCTGGCCCGCAACATCGTGATGACGGTTGCCGCGATCGTGACCATGGCTGTTTCGTT
>DATJST010000321.1:0-3641 GCA_035503975.1 Acidimicrobiales bacterium
GGCGTGGCCCGCACGTTGTGGACGGCGCTGGGTGAGACAGCGCGAGCAAAGACCGAGCGGTACTCGCGAGGCCTGGCGCTTAAGGCGGGGGAGGCTGAATGAAGCTGCTCCATTTCACCCAGCACGGATCCCGAAAAACCGGCGATGCCCTTGACCTCTTCGTGGAGGAGACCGCTCTGCTCCGACAGCTGTTCTCCAAGTGGGACACGACGACGCCCGAACGCAGCATGGGATTTGATGCCGTCAACGCCAAGTGGGACCACGGCACCATCGGCAAGCTCCTCTTGGAGCATGCCGCGGTCCGTCTGGCCGCCGGACATGACATCGCCCGGGTGCTCCAAGCTGTCGGTCAGACTGGGGCGTGCGCCCGCATCGAGCAGACCAACCACCTCGTCCGGCTGATCCTGGACCAGATGTACGACAACTCCCGGGGTATCCCACCGATCTCGGTGGCGGTTACGCCCGGCTTTGTCGAGGCCGCGGAAAGGCTGGAGGAGGTCTTGCGGCCCGAGCTGGGCGGGGCGCCCGAACACCAGGCATGTGTCGAGCTGACCGCGGCATTAGGACAAGAGCGCGCCCGCTTGCGCAGCGCGAAGTTCATCCGTAAGCACGCTCCGGCGCACCCTGGGCCATCGGACCGCTGGTACGGCCGCATCCCAGTCCTTCTCCGTCTGCATGCCGCCACAGATCGGCTGCGGGGCTTCCCCTGGGCCGAGAGCAGCCTCGGCCACCAGGAACTGGTGGAGCGCTACGACCGTGAGGTCTGAGCCATCACCCCGGCGGCTTCGACAGGCTCGACTGGCCCTCGGTATGCGTTTCCTGCTGTTCACAGGCGTGCTTGTCGGCGCCGCCGGGATCGCGGGGCGCTATCTCGCCTGGCCTGTCCTGACGAGCACCATCGGGCCCACCGCATACGTCTTCGCCGCTCATCCCACGAGCGAGGCCGCCAGGTTCCGGAATGCCGTGGCTGGGCACGCGGTCGCCATCGCCTGCGGGCTCGGCGCTCTCGCCATCTTCGGGCTCGTCCGTTACCCGTCGGTCAGCGAGACCGGTTCGCCCACGTTGGCCGAGGTAGCCGCGGCAACCGTCGCCGTCGGCCTCACCGTATTTCTGCTGGAACTCGTGGGCTCGCACCACGCTCCGTCGGCGGCAACGGCACTGCTCATCGCGACGGGGCTTGCGAAGCCGGGTGCTCCTCTCATCGGCCTCGTGCTGGGGCTGGCAATCGTCGTCGCGCTCGGTCCGCTCATCGGACGAATCCCGTTTGCGCGCCGAGCCAGCCAACTGGAACAATCCGCCGGTCCCGAGGCCGCGCACGATAGCGGGACGCTCGTCTCGTGAACGCCACCCATCGAGTACACGGGTTCGCGCCTATAGAGGACTACGCCGTACTCGGCGACGGGCGGACCGTCGCACTCATCGCCCTCGACGGCAGTGTGGACTGGTGGGCCCTCCCGACGCTCGACTCACCCCCGGTGCTGTCGGGCCTCCTCGACCCGGACGGCGGAGGTCGGCTTAGTCTCGCGCCGTCGGGCGACTATCAAGTCACCCGCCGATACCTCGACGACACCAATGTGGTGGAGACGGTGTACAACACGGGTACCGGCGCGGCTCGCGTCACCGCCGCCCTCAACGTCGGCTCGGCCGGCCGGCTCCCTTGGGCCGAACTCGCCCAACGCATCGATGTACTCGCCGGCTTCGTGGACCTGAGCTGGTCGTTCACTCCCGGGGACCGGTTCGGCCGCGCCAACCCGTGGGTCAGCGACCGCGGCGGCACCCCGGTCGCCAGCATCGAGGACCAGACCCTCGGAGTGATCGTCGACGGCCTGCCGCCCGGTGTGCTCACCCCGCACAGCGTTTCCGGCCAAGGCAGGCTGTACAACGGGGACCGAGCGCTGCTCGCCGTCGTGGCCACCGACACCGAACCGCTGTTCATCCCGGCGGCTGGCGCCATCCAGTCTCGACTGGACCGGACCGTGGGCTCCTGGCGACGCTGGGCGAAGCTGCTTCCCTGTGGCGGTCCCTGGCAGCCAGCCGTGCGCAGGTCGGCGTTGGCGCTCAAGACGCTGCTCGCCGAGCATTCCGGTGCCATAGCCGCCGCCGCCACCACCTCGCTGCCGGAGCGGGTAGGAGGGGCCAAAAACTGGGACTACCGGTATGCGTGGGTCCGTGACTCGTCGTTCACCCTCGATGCCCTCATCAACCTCGGCCTGCACGAAGAGGTCCACGGCGCCGTCTCGTGGCTCCTCAGTGCCATCCGGGACAATGGCGGCGATCTGCGTGTCTTCTACCGCCTCGACGGGACCACCGCCAATCAGGAGGAAGAGCTGGACATCCCCGGTTGGAGGTGTAGCCAACCCGTCCGCTCCGGGAACTCTGCCTCCGGTCAGACCCAGCTCGGCACCTACGGCGACCTGTTCGATACCATCAGCCGCTATTGCGCCGAAGGCCACCTCATCGACCCGGCCACCGGCCGTATGCTCGCCGATTTGGCCGACCGGTGCTGCGACCGGTGGCGACATCGCGACTCGGGCATCTGGGAGCTCAAGGCCCGCCGCCATTACACCATCTCCAAGATCGGCTGCTGGGTCGCCCTTGACCGAGCTGTTCAGCTGGCCGAATCGGCCCAGGTCCCGGGCCTAAATGCCGAGCGCTGGCGCGCCGGCGCCGAGGAGATCCGCACCTGGGTCAACGAGAATTGCTGGTCGGACGCCAAACAGGCGTACACCTTTTACGCAGGGACGGACGACCTTGACGCCGCCGTGCTGCTTGCCGGGCGCACCGGCTTCGAACGCGGGCCCCGACTGACGTCGACCATCGAAGCTATCGCCAACGAACTCGGGCATGGACCGCTGCTGTACCGGTACACCGGCATGAATAAGGAAGAGGGAGCATTCGTTGCATGCAGCTTCTGGATGGTCGATGCCCTCGCCCGGACCGGCCAGACCGAGCGGGGCCGCCAACTCATGGACGACACCGTCGCGCTCGTCAACGACGTCGGGCTCCTATCGGAACAGATCAACCCTGACACCGGCGCCTTCTTGGGCAACATGCCTCAAGGCCTGTCGCACCTTGCGTTGATCAACGCCGCGTTCGCCCTCGAACGAGCCGGCCACTGCCCATGAAACTCATAGCCAAACGAGGCGCTCCGATCTCGTCGCCGCTGCCTCACCCGAGCCCTGCGACCCTGGGCGTGGTCCGCCTCGCCTGGGCCGCCACCCTCCTCGCCTCTCCCGCGAGGGTCGTCAAGGCGTTCGGCAGTCCGGTTGATCGTACCTCAGTGACCGTTGCCAGGGTCCTGGGCGCCCGCCACGCCATCCAGGGCCTCGTCGAGGTCGCCGCTGGGCCAAAGTGGAGCCGCGCAAGTGCCTTCGTCGACGGCGTGCACAGCCTCACCGCAGCTGGGCTCGGGGTGGGCGCTGCTCGCTGGCGGCGCGCCGCCCTTATCGACAGTGTCGTGGCCGCCGCGTTCGCGTCCGCGGAATGGGCGCGACGGGAACCCGCCGGGCCACGCCTTGGAAATGAATTCTCCCACCGCCAAGGTCGTACCGCTTGGAA
The DNA here is from genome assembly GCA_035503975.1 of Acidimicrobiales bacterium. Lineage (GTDB taxonomy): Bacteria > Actinomycetota > Acidimicrobiia > Acidimicrobiales > Palsa-688 > DATJMJ01. Next base: position 3,559 of record DATJST010000321.1, read on the forward strand.
TACGACTGCGAGTCGACGAAGGATAGAGATGAGTTAGGTCGGAGATTTCGCGTCGTAGCTTGATCCTTAGTTCGTGCCCTGCC
>DATJST010000322.1:0-22454 GCA_035503975.1 Acidimicrobiales bacterium
GGCGGCAGCGCGCCGTACCTGCTCGCCAACCTGCGGGACGGCACAGATGCCGTGGGTGTGCGGGTCACCGCCCAGACCGCGGGCAACGCCGAGGTCGCCTACGTGAACGCCATCGGGCCGGCCAGCTAAGACCCGGCCAATCAGGCCCGTGATCCAAGGGCGCGCGCTCGGGCAGCTGAGGGCTGACGGGACAGCCACCGGTGACAGCCACCGGTGACAGCCACCGGTGCCGCCGCCGCAGGGCCTACCGTAGTTCGCGTGGCCAGGCAAAGGGACCCAGGTTGGTACTCGGACCCTGACGCGCCCGGGCAGTGGCGGTGGTGGGACGGCGCGAACTGGACGGAACACTCGGTCAGCGGCTACAGCGGGCGCAGCACCGGGCCCAGCGCCGCGGCTGGCGGCCCGGCCGGGGACGACGCCGCCGGCACCTCGCAAGCCGCGACCGCCGAGCTTCGGGCCGCGAGGCCCGAACCGGTGAGCACCACCACCTCGGGTGCGCCCCGGCGTGGCCGCGCCCCGGGGACGGCGCCCGGGCGTCTGGCCGTGAACCCGTCGGGCAACCGCCCGAGCGTGTTCTTGGCGCGCTGGGCTGTGCTCGTCGGCGCTCTCCTGCTCATCGTCGTCGTCCTGGTCGTGGTGCTCCGCGGGCACGGGCCCACGCTCTACTGGGAGGGCGAGCCGATCAGCAATGCCAACCAGGTGCTTGCTCAGGGCGAGCAGGCGATGCAGTCTCAGGCCGTCGCCGACGAAGGGGCCACTTCGGCGCAGAGCCGCTGTTACTTCAGCCTTCCCAACCAGTCGGCGCACGACGTCGCCGCCTACATGCGTTGCGGGCCGGTGCTGCTGCCCTGGTCCCGGACGTCCGCGCCGTGGTTGACCTTGCCCTTGTCGGCGCGCATGAGCGGCTCCAAGGAGGTGCTGGCGCTGGCTGCCCGTCCGCCCCCCAGCACGACCGTCGCCCTGGCTCAGGGCGAGGCCCTGCGCCGGCCCGATGGCCAGAGCGCCCCTTCAGGCACGGGCGGCCTGAGCGTTCCCGCGGTGCCGCGCCAACCCGCCGGCTGGGGTGGCGTCCTCGGCTCGCCGCCGGCGGGCCTCGCTTCGGCCCCGGCGTCGGACCTAGTCGGCGACTGGGGAGCCTCGTACCGGCTGCTGGCTTACGGCCAACTTTCGGTGCTGAGCGCTCGTCTCGACGAAGGCGCGCTCGCCGCCGCCCACAACCCCCCTGGCAGCGCTTGGTCTACGGGCGGCCACGGCCTACGGCCCCGGGCAACACTGTTGCTGCCGCCGCCTGGCTATGTGTTCGTCGTCGCCGAGCTGGCGGTAGGGCCAGGCGAGGCGTCAGGGGCGGTGCCAGCGCAAGCCAATAAGGGGGCGCCCGCCGACCGGCCGTCGATGAGCATCGTCTCCGGCACGGCGACCACCGTCCTAAGTGTGCCCCCCGGCTCTTACACCGGTGGCGGCGGGGTCCTGGTGGTGGCCGCCGCCGTGCCTGCGGGCAGCCCAGCCGACCTGGCGATCACGGACAAGGGCTTGACCCAGCGCCTGTCGCTGGAGAACGGCCAGCTCGGGACGGCGCCGGCGGTCCTGTCCCGGGCAGGGGCCAATGAGCCCTTGTCGGTGACGGGCTCATTGCCCGGTGCCCGCATCCACGTCAGCGACGCCTCCTTGGTGTGGTTCGCCGGGAGCGACGGCGGGACGGTGCCACCGAGCCCCAACGAGGCTTACCTGCAGTTGCTGGCCTCCGCTTCGCCGGCCGAAGCGTCCTTCCTGCCGGCCGCCGATTTCACCCTGCACGTGGTCGGTGCTCAACCCGAGAGGGCGTTCGCCCTGCCGGACGCCGACCGGCAGGCGATCTGCGTCGGCTTCTTGGTGCCCGCCTCGTTCAGCGTGGGCACCGTGGTCGTCGCGGCCGGGGGCGGTTCCTTTACGGTACCGGTCCATTTCGACTGAACCACCCACCCTTGACGTAGGGCATGCGTTTGATTAATCCCCTTCGGCGCCAATCCCCCGGCCCGTAGGCTGGTGAGCCATGACCCTCCAGCGCCGGCTCCCGCATGACGTCCGCGTCCTGCTGCTCGAAAACATCCATCCAGACGCCAATGCTGCTCTGTCCAAGGCGGGTTACCAGGTGGAGGCGCTCGACCGGGCGCTCGGAGAAGACGAGCTTATTTCCCGCCTGGCCCATGTCGACGTGGTCGGCCTGCGCAGTAATACTCACCTGACAGCGAAAGCGCTCGAAAGTGCGCCTCATTTGCTGGCCGCGGGGGCGTTCTGTATCGGCACCAACCAGATCGACCTGCCGAAGGCAGCCGCGCTCGGCGTGGCTGTGTTCAACGCCCCCTTTTCCAATACCCGCAGCGTCGTCGAGCTGGTGATCGCCGAAATAGTCGCCCTCCAGCGCGGCCTGACGGACAAATCTCGCAAGATGCACGAGGGTTTGTGGGACAAGTCGGCCAAGGGCAGCCATGAAGTCCGCGGCCGGCGGCTAGGGATCGTGGGTTACGGCAACATAGGTTCGCAGCTGTCCGTGCTCGCTGAGGCGCTCGGCATGTCGGTTTATTTCTACGACACCGCCGACAAGTTGGCCCTGGGTAACGCCAGGGTCTGCTCGTCGCTCGAGGAGCTCCTCGAAGCGGTCGACATTGTCACCCTGCACGTGGACGGGCGCCCGGGCAACCGGGGCCTGTTCGGGGACGCAGAATTGCGGCGGATGCGGCAAGGGAGCATTTTCCTCAATCTCTCCAGAGGCTTTGTGGTTGACCACGGCGCTCTGCGCGCAAACATCCAAAGCGGCCACATCGCCGGTGCGGCCATCGATGTTTTCCCCACCGAGCCCAAACGCAAGGACGAGCCGTTTGTTTCTGAACTGCAGGGCTTGCCCAATGTCATCCTCACTCCCCACGTCGGCGGTAGCACCGAGGAGGCCCAGCAGGACATCGGCCGTTTCGTGGCGGCCAAGCTGCACGACTACCTGTCCCTCGGCTCGACATCGCTCTCGGTCAACCTGCCCAACCTGGTCCTGCCGCCGCGGGCGGGCGAGTTCCGCTTGACGCATGTGCACGCCAACGTCCCCGGAGTGCTGGCCGCGGTCAACAGCCTGTTCGCGGAGCACGGCCTCAACATCGAGGGCCAGTACCTGGGCACCCGCGGGGACGTCGGCTACGTCATCACCGATACTCCGAGCGACTTCCCGGCTGGGGTCCTGTCGCGGCTGGTTGAGATGCCATCTACGATCCGCCTGCGGGTGTTGTAAGCCTTCCCTAAGAAATGCGCGTGGTCGGCGCGTTTTGCGGCCTACCATGAACAATCGAAGGGGTCTCCTGGGCCGGCGTCGCCCGGAGCTTCTTCGGGCGGCCACCGGCGTAGCGGACCAAGCATTTGCTCAAGTTGCCACCGCTGCCTGCCGATAAGGGGGTATGGATAATTCCATGAGTGTAATTCAGGCCCGGGCCAGCCGTTTGTTGACCGCGCTCGCCGGCTTTGGCCTGGTGGTGGCGGGGGGCCTGCTGCGGGGCTGGCTGGCGTTCACAACGGTGCTCTCCGGGCTCCTCGAAGTTTGGGGCCAGAGGGTGGAGTCGGCGCGGGCCAAGGTGTCTCTCGCTGCCGCCCGCCAGGCGCGGGCCACGGACCGCTGGCGCGCCGCCTTTGAGGCCGCGCCGCTCGGGATGGGCAAGGTAGGCCTCGATGGCCGCCTGGAGGCGGTCAACTCGGCTCTGCGCACCTTATTGGGCGGGCCGGACCGGGCCATCGTCGGGCGCCGCCTGAGCTCCTTCGTGTACCCTGACGACCTCGCCACCTTGGGTGGCCCGGGCAACCCGGGCCTTGCTCCCAAGGGCGTCGCCCGGGCCGAAGTGCGTGTCGTTTGTGCCGGTGGCCGGCTGCGTTGGTGCGAGATTGCCTCGTCGCTCGTGCGCGACGAGCAGGACCGTGCGGAGTACGTGCTCATCTCGGTGGTGGACATAACGCGCCACAAGCGGTCCCAGGCGGCGCTGCGCGACCTCGCCACCCGGGACCCGCTGTCCGGCCTGGCCAACCGCCGCTGGTTCGAGCTCCAGTTGGCCCAGCACTTGCGCCTATGTGCGGACGAAGGCCCACGAGGGGCGCTCGTGCTCATCGACCTCGACCATTTCAAGCAGGTCAACGACAACTTGGGCCATCCCGCCGGCGACCGCCTCGTCATCGAGGTCGCAGTCACGCTCCGGAGGCACTTGCGTGACCAGGACGTTGTCGCCCGCCTCGGAGGCGACGAGTTCGCGGTCATACTGCGCGATGGCGACCGGGCGGCGGCGGAGGCCGTGGCGCGCAAGCTCGTGCTCGCTGTGCGGGACGAGGTGCGGGCCGACAAGGCGCTCGCCCTTCCGATCGGGGCCGGTGCGGACGCCGACGCTGCTGCTGCTGCTGACGCTGACGCTGACGCTGACGCTGAGGTTGAGGTTGAGGCTATAGACGTCCGTTCGCCCAGTCTCGCGACGATGGCTGCCGGGCGCAGGGCCCGGGTGCGCCGGGCCGTGCCCGCCGGCGAGCACGGCTTGCCCGAAGACGTGACGGTCTCGGTCGGTGTAGCCCCGTTCGAGCTGCTCGCACCCAGTACCGACCTCGACAGCAGCGTCGCCGGACGCGAGGCCCTAAAGATGGCCGACGCCGCGATGTACGCGGTCAAGCGCTCGGGGCGCAATGGCTATGCCATGGCCGGCACCGACGACGGGCCCCACCACGCCCGCCGGCGCGCCGAGGTGCCGGACCTCTCGATCGCTGCGGCGCGTGTGGGCGAGGCGGCCCGGCGCTAGTCGAGCGGCGCCGGGTAGCCCTTGCCAGCGGGGGGATTGCCGGGGCCCCGGCTCAACAGGAGGCCCGCCAGGTCGGCTGCGATGCTGACTGCATCGGCGTGGCTTATGACGAGCCGGTCCCAAGGCAGCCGCTCGGCGTCGAGCACGACAGCGGGAGCCGGGCCATGAAGGGCCACCAGTTCCCGCCTTCCCTCCCGGTGGCAGCTCCCGACTGCGAACCTGCCCGGCCAGCACAGCCCTGGCGGGCGGCACGAGTGCAGAGCGGCGAGCGGTGTCTCGTCCACGCTCACCATGTGCAGGTCGGCCACGGGCAGGCGCACCTCGCGTCGCAGGGCCATCAGCGCCTCGAGTGCGCTGAAGCGCACGACGACATCGGTGCCATCGACTGTCAGGTCAGCCATCTCGTGCTCAGGTCTCTGCCCTCGGCGGTCAGTGCTCGGCGGTCAGTGCTCGGCGGTCAGTCCTCGGCGGTCAGTGCTCGCCCCGGGGGGGCCCCGGGGGAAGGCGGCAAAGCCCTAGCCCTTTATGGCTCAACTCTAGGTGCGCCCTGCCGATGCCTCGCGTTAGATGAGTTTTTTTGTGACCACCTCGGGGCCTCGGGCCATCGGCGCCGCTGCGGTACTGCCCGTTGGCGACACGAGCCGGGCGCGCTCGCGTCCGCTCTCCGAGCAGGCCCCGTCGGCCGCCTGCGGCTCGGGGCTGCGCGCCCCGCGCCGCCCACGCCGGCCGGTCTCTGCCGGCCACCGGTTGGTGGACCAGATCGAGGCCGGCCCCACCGATGACCCCGGTCCCGGAGGGTGGTCGGGCGGCTTCGCCAACCAGGCGCACTGGGACCCGTCCCGCTCCCGCGATTGGCGCTGCTGGGCACAGAGCGGCCCGACCTGGTCGGCCCACTGCGGGGCCGAGGTGGCGGCCGATGACACGCTCGGGCTGTGCCAGCGCCACCGGCGGTCGCTCCTGGAGGGTGACAGCATTGACGAGTACTGCCCCTCGCTACTAGCTGAAACTGTCCTTAGCGCCAGCTGATTTGTAGCCAACAAGACCTCGTCTTGCTCCACCGCACGGCACCCTCTGCCGAAGGCCGGTTAAGCTGGTGCCGGCCAGTCCGCCAGGCCCGTCGACGGCCCGCGACCGGCGACGACGAGCACGAGGTAGAGGAAAGGCGCACATCAGATGGCAGGCAAGCAGGGCTCAGGCTCACGCGGCACGACAGGGAAGGTCCCACCGCGGCCGGGAGGTCGAGCGACGGGGCCGCGACCGGTGGCGCGATCGTCAGGTTCGGGAGCAGGAGCCAGGCCCGCCACTAACGGCAATCGGGGAGCCGCGAGCACGGCCCGGCCGGTAGGTGCGGCGAGCCGGCCAGGCCGGGCCTCGGCCCGCGCCCCCCGCGTGTCCGCTCGCCAGCTCGCCCAGCGCCAGCGCCAGCGCAACATCCGGCTCGCCATGGGCGGCACCGGCGGCGTTTTGGCCGTTGTCGTCGTCATCGTGCTGGTGCTGCTGCTCAGCGGGAACGGTAGCCCGACCGACACAGGTGCTTACGCCATCCCCCAGAGCGCAATCAATGAGGTGACTGCTGTCCCGGTCAACCAGCTGGTGACCCAAGCCATGGCTGTCGCCGAGTCGACGAGCTCCAACCCGGGGGCGCTGCCGCCTGAGAAGCTTCCGGCCAGCAACCCGGCGCTCTCAGTCGGTGGCAAGCCGGCGTTTATCTATATGGGCGGCGAGTACTGCCCGTACTGCGCAGCCGAGCGCTGGTCGCTCGTCATGGCCCTGTCCAAGTTCGGCACCTTCAGCGGTCTCAAGGGCACCACCTCCTCGGCCACGGACGTCGACGCGAGCACGCCCACGTTCTCGTTCTATGGGTCAAAGTTCACGAGCCGCTACATAACTTTTGAGCCTGTGGAGCTGTACAAGAACTTCGGGGAGAACCTCACCACGGGCGTCTGGCCGACGTTGCAGAAGCCGACGGCGCAGCAGCAGGCGATTTTCGAAAAGTACGACAACACTCCTTACGTCCCCTCGTCGGAAGACGCCGGGGGCATACCCTTCGTGTACATCGGAGGCCGCTACATGTTCGTCGGCCCCCAGTACTCCACGTCGTCGCTGTCGGGCAAGCCATTCGATAGCGCCGCCAACTTGCAGACCTCCGGCACCAACACCGCTTCCAAGGAAGCCGAGGCTTCCGCTGGCTTTCTTGTGGCCGACATTTGCGCCCTGACCCACGGACAGCCCGCTTCGGTCTGCTCCCAGGTGCCCAAGGCCCTAGTCGGTTACAGCACGAGCTCGCCCAGGATCAAAACCGGGGGGGCGGCGGCCAAGGGCAAGTCGGGCTCGGGCTCGTCCAAGTCGTCGTCCAAGGGCACCAAGAAAGCCAAGAGCTAGGCCATGGCCACCAGGACGTCGGCAGCCAGCGGGGCGGGGCGAGCGCCCATGCCAGCGCGCGCGGCGGGGCAGCCGGCCTCGTCCCGTGCGGCTCCCGGGCCGGCGCCGGCATCAGCGGCGCGGGCCGAGCGCGGTGACGGCCAGGCGTCTCATGCCGGGGACCACGAGAGGAGCTCCGCAGCCGGTGCGGGCCTGCAGGGCGAGGGAGCCGGACCCGAGCGGGTGCCGGCGATCATCCCGCCGCGCTGGGTGCCGTTGACATCGTCGCTGCTCTGCCTGCTCGGGCTGGCCGACGCGTCCTATCTCCTCTACCTGCATTTCACTACCCAGGTGCCCGCTTTTTGCCCCACCAAGGCATCCGGGCTGGTCGACTGCGGCGCCGTGCTCACCAGCACGTACTCGCACCCCTTCGGCGTCCCGGTGGTCATCCCCGGGGTCGCCTGGGCGGCCGCCATGCTCGTCGTGTGCAGCCCGTGGGCCTGGCGAGCAGCGTCGAAGTGGTGGGTGCGAGGGCGCATTATCGGCGCCGCGGCGGGGATGCTCGCCGTGTTCTACCTCCTTTGGGCCGAGCTCATCAAGCTTCACCACTTGTGCGAGTACTGCACGGGCGTGCACATCGTGACATTTGTATTGTTCCTCGTGGTCGTTTTCGGCACGGCACTGGCTCTGCCCGGTGGCATCGCCGCGGACGACGAGGACGCCTAGGCAGGCTCTGGTTCTTGTGATCTTGCTCCCACACCGCGTGATCTTGTCTGACGTAGCCCTGTGCCTGATATAAAGCCGCCAAGCGAAGGCGCGCAGCCGCCGGCGCGACCCGGTTCCCCTTCTCGCCCGACGAACCGGCCCGCGAACCGACCTTACCCACCGAGCAAGCGGCCCGCTCCCCGGGCCTCGGCGCGCAAGCTCTCCCGGCGGCGCCAGCGCAATCTCTATGTCGGTACGGGTACAACCGTCGCTGTCTTGGTAGCGGTTGGCGTCGTGGTCGCGCTCAGCCTGCCCGGAGGGGGCGGGAGCGGCGCGAGCGGCGGAGGTCACAAGAACAAGGCGAAGCCGAGCACGACCGTGCAGGCGTCGCCCGGGAACAAGGCGCGGGCCACGCCCGTGCCACGGGCCACGCCTACGACGCGTACGTCCGCGTCCCCGCTCGCCAGCGTGACCACCCTCGCCCCTGACCAGGTGCCGGGGACGTACCCCGTCCCGGAGGCAGAGTTGCGCAAGGTCGAGGACGTGCCCTTGGCCACCCTTGTTGCCGGGGCCGCGGCGCCGCCTTCGGGCACTACACCGCCCCAAGCCCTGCCCTCTTCCAATCCCGCGCTGTTGTCCGCCGGCTTGCCCGAGGTGCTCTACGTTGGGGCGGAATATTGCCCGTACTGCGCCGCCGAACGGTGGGTGCTCGTGGAAGCACTGTCCAAGTTCGGCACTTTTGGGCCGCTGCGGGGCACGACCTCTTCGTCCACGGACATTTACCCGAGCACGCCGACATTTTCCTTCTACCACGCCCGTTACACGAGCAAGTACTTGGTGTTTGTGCCGGTGGAGGCGGAGGCGAACAATGGCGCGCCGATCCAGCAGCTCACCGCGGCACAGTCGAAGTTGGTAAAGGACTTCGACCGCCCGCCTTATATTTCGGCGTCCTATGCAGGTTCGATCCCGTTTATTTATCTCGGCGGCCGGTACCTCCAGCTGGGCGCCCAGTACGAGGCCTCGGCCATATCCGCCACCCCAATGAGCCAAGCCGTCGCCTACCTGACGAGCGGCACCAATGCCAGCTCGCGCGGCCTCGAGGCTGCCGCTGGCGACCTGGTGGGCGACATCTGCGCCCTCACCCACGGGCAGCCGGCTGCGGTATGCGCTCACGTGCCGAAGGCGCTCATCGGCATCACTACCTCGTCGCGGCACAACTAACCCCTGCCGCGGGCGTGGCGAGCAGGGTCAGGGTGCTACGGGCGCCAATATGAGGACCTCCCACGGCTCCAGCTCGACCTCTTCGGGCACCCGTTGGCCGTGCCGGCTGAGGCCTGTGGACACGAGGACCGTCCGGGTGCCGATGTCGCCCAGCTTCGTTTTTGCCGCCCGATCGGAAAGATTGGCCACGGTGGCCACGTCCCCTACTGCGAACGCCCAGATCTGGTCGTCCAGCAGCAGCCTTTCCACGTCGGCCAGCGCGCCGAGGCGTCCCTCGCGCCGCAACAATGACAGCTGGTGCCAGAAGTTGAGCACCGAAGCTGGATCCGCTTGCTCGCTCTGGACGTTGATGGAGCCGTGCTCGCCGATCGGGAGCCAGGGCCGGGCTCCGTCAGCGGTGAAGCCGGCGTTCTTTGCCGCCGACCATGGCATCGGTGTGCGGCACCGGTCGCGACCCTCGCGACCGGGCCGGAGAATTGTCATTTCGTCGAGGCGGAGCTCGGGGGGGACATCGACGTCGAGCATGCCCAGCTCGTCGCCGTAATAGAGCACAACTGTCCCCGGGAGGCTGGCCAAAACGGCGAGGGCGGCCTTGACCGCCCGCTCGTTGCCACCGCACCAGCGGCTCGGGAAGCGGCCCACGTCGTGGTTGGAGGCCGTCCACACCGGTGTGGCGCCGGGTGGAAGGGCGGCCAGAGTCGCCTCGACCGTCTCGGCCAAGCTGACGCTCTGCAGGTCGGAAAAGACGAAGGGGAAATTGAACGCCAAATTGAGCTCGTCGCCGTCCCGGCCGTAGAAGTCGCCGAAGCGCTCATAGTCGAACTCCCAAGTCTCGCCGAGCAAAGCGCGAGCGGGCTGGTAGCCGTCGGCGATCTGGCGCCAGCGCCGGTATAGCGCGTGCACCTCGGGGCGGTGTGAGTTGTACACCGGCTTGAGCGCTGAACGGCTCAACATGGGGTGGTCCAAGGCGCTCGGGGGCGGGTTGTCGCGCAGCAGGGCGTCCTTGTAGAGCCCGTGGGCAACGTCGATGCGGAACCCGGCGATGCCGCGGTCCCACCAGAAGCGCAGGATCTGTTCGAACTCCTCGTGCACCCGCTCGTCCCACCAGTTGAGGTCCGGCTGGGTCGGCAGGAAGTTATGCAGGTACGACTCTCCGCTCGACGGGTCGTAGGTCCAGGCCGAGCGCCCGGTGGCGTCGAGCCAGTTGTTCGGCGGGCTAGCGTCCGCCTTGGGGGGCGCCCACACGTAATACCCGCGGTAGGTGGCGGTCCGGCCCGAAAGGGCATCGATGAACCAGGGGTGCGCGCTCGAGGTGTGGTTGGGCACGAGGTCGAGCATCACGGCGATGCCGCGTCGGTTGGCATCCTCGACCAGGAGGTCCAAGTCGGCCAGCGTCCCGAGGTCGGGGTGCACGTCGCGGTAGTCGGAGACGTCGTAACCCCAGTCGGTGTTCGGCGACGGCATGGTGGGGGAGAGCCAGATGGCGTCGGTACCAATCCACTGCAGGTAGTCGAGGCCTTGGCACACCCCCGTCAGGTCGCCGATGCCGTCGCCGTTGGAGTCCCTCCAGCTGCGTACATAGATGTGGTAAAAAGTGGCGCCCCGCCACCAGGGTGTCCTCTGGGCCATTGCCACAGTCTTTCAGGCGAGCGGGGCAAGCGTTGCGCCGGGCGAGGCTAGCGCTGCGCAGGGCTCTGGACTGGGCGGAGCTAGCGCTGCGGCGGGCGGGCGCTCGGCCGGCCGGGCGCGGCGCACGAGGTCACGCGGGCTAAGTGCCGGCCTGCTCCTCCCGGGGCGCCAGGTAGGCCCGGATCTCGGCCGGGTACTCGGGGAAGTAGCGGCCGATCACGTCCAGGCTGAAACGGGTCAATATTGAGCTGGCCGGCTCGCGGTCGAGCAAGAACATGAACGAGGCCCTGACCAGCTCTTCCGCCGGCACATCGCCGGCCCCGAGCCCGGCGGCCAGGCCGGCCGGGAGCGACACGACATGGCTGGTCTCGGACTTGGCGCCGCGCACCTTCACCACGAAAGCGCCGTCCCCCTGGCGGGCAACGAGGACGGTCGGTACCGGCGCCACCCGACCAAGGTACCGAACTGGTGACTGCGCAGCGCGAGCCTTGCCGCCGGCGGCCGCGACAATGGGCGCATGGACACTCAGGAACTTCACCTGGATACCTCGCGTGCCCGCGTCCTCGACATAACCGGGGACGTGGAACGCTTCTGTGACGGCCGTGGCGACGGGCTGTGTTCGGTCTTCGTCCCTCACGCCACCGCGGGGCTCGCCCTGATGGAGACGGGCTCAGGCTCGGAGGAGGACCTCCTTGCCATCCTTGGGAGCCTGCTGCCCCGCGACGGCCGTTACCGGCACCGGCACGGCTCGCCGGGTCACGGGGCGGACCACCTCCTGCCCGCCTTGGTCTCTCCTTCTGTGGTCGTGCCCGTGCTCGCCGGCCGGCTCGCCCTCGGGACCTGGCAGCGCGTGGTCTTCGTCGACACCAACGTCGACAACCCGTCGCGCCGTGCCCGGCTCAGTTTCCTGGCCGGCTAGGAGACGCCGTGTGCGGGCGCCGGCCGGGCCGGGCCAGACCAGGCCCACATCGGCGACAGCTGTACGCGACCCGGCCTCGAAAGACCGAGCCGTGCACGCTTTTCGCGCGCGTACGGCTGCCCAGCCCGGAGCGCTGAGCAGTTTTGCATCATTTTCTAGATGCGTAACTTGTCACCGCGCCCGCCTGCCGCGCGAAAACTGTATACAGCTCCCCACCTTTGCGGGGAGCCAATAGCACTTTTCGCGCGCCGCCGGCACCGGCCTGCCAGACGGGGACGCCGACGCCCGACGCCTTGCGCCCGGCTCCTTGGGCGCCCGACGCCTTGCGCGCCCGACGCCTCACGGCTCGTGACTGATGGCTGGCTACAGCTCCCGCCGTTGGAAGCTGACGAGGCCGGTGACCAGTACGGCCAGGAACCAGACGGCCGCCCAGACCAGGTAGGTGGCGCTCGGGGGCGCGGTGGAAAAGAACGGGTTGTCACGCGCCTCGGTCGACTCCGCCAGCCTCTGGGCCACGAAGGAATGCGGCTCGAGGTAATAGATGGCGCCGTGCCACAGACCGTCGGTTGGGAGCAGGTACCTGGCCACCCGGCCCACGCTGACCATGGCGCTGACGTTGAATGCGGCACCCAGCGAGCCCACCACGCCGGCCAACCAGGCGCTTCCGAAGAGCGCGATGGCGACGACGCCCGTGGCGATGGCGGACAGGCGAGTGCTTATCGCCAGCGTAAGAGTGAGCAGGATGGCGCCCTCGGCGAACAGGTAAAGCACAACGGCGACCGGGCCCGGCGGCAGGAACCCGCTTACGGCGTCCACGACGCCCAACTCGGCCGCGGACACGACGACTGCGTAGGCAAAGAGCACGGCCATGAGCCCGAGCCACTTGCCGACCAGGATCTCGCTGCGCCGCACGGGCCGGGCGACGATGGTGTAAAGCACGCCCGATTCGACGTCGGCGGACACCGCGGGCGACGCCATGGCCGAGGCGCTGAGCGCGACTACAAAGCTGAACATGAACATGAACAGGATGAGCGACTGCGGCACGGCCAGGTTTATCTCGCCCGAGGTCATGGTCTGGTCATGAGCCAGGTGGTCGAACCCCCAGGCCGACAATACGACCAGGAATACGGCGATGGCCGTGCAGGCGGCCACGATCCAACGCCGGGACGCCTCGCGCAACGTGAGCCGGGCCACAACCAGCACGGGGCTCATGTCGCCCCCAAAAGCTCGAGAAAACGTTCCTCCAGTGTCTTGTGCTCGGGGACGACCGCCTCGACCAGGCCGCCTGCGGCAACGATGGCGGCTACGAGCTCGGGAACGCGGCCCGGCCCGACCCCTTGGACAACCAGCCACTCGCCGTCGGCGGCCCAGTTGCCGAACTCGCCGAGCCGCCGCCACCAGCCGCTTTCCAGTCCCCCCACCTTGACACGCACCGTCGTGGTCGTGCCGATCAGCTCCGACATCGTCCCGGTTGCCACCGAGCGGCCACGATCGACTATCGAGACCCGGTCGCAGACGTGTTGAGCCTCATCGAGCAGGTGCGTATTGAGGAAAACGGTCGTACCCCGGCCTCGCAGGCCCCTTATTATCTCTCTCACCGCGTGCCGGCCGACGGGGTCGAGCGCGCTCGTGGGCTCGTCCAAGATGACGAGTTCGGGAGCTCCGAGCAGGGCCACGGCCAGGCCGAGGCGTTGCTGCATCCCTTTGGAGAAGGTGCCGACACGGTCACCGCCACGGTCCGACAAACCGACTAGCTCGAGCACGTCGCCGGCCTCCGAGCGGCGGCGGTCCGGGCTCAAACCGAGGAGCCGGCCGTGCAGCTGGAGCACCTCGCTGGCGCTGAGCCAGCTCTGGTAGCGGAAAAGTTCCGGCAGGTAGCCGATCTTGCGCCTGGTTTCCCGGTCACCGGCGGGGGCGCCGAGCACCAGGGCCTCGCCCGAGGTCGGCCGTAGCAGACCGAGCAACAATTTCACGGCTGTGGTCTTGCCCGCACCATTAGGGCCCAAGAAGGCGAACACCTCGCCGCGCCCGACCGTCATCGACAGGCCCTGGAGCGCCGTCGTCGTGCGGTACTGCTTGCGTAGCTCGATGGTGTGGACCGCGGGCGACACGGCGTGCTCCGCGTTCCCGTTGGCCGACGCCGCTTCACTCGTGACTGGGCTCATGACTGGGCTCATGACTGGGCTCATGACCGGGCCAACGGCTGCCTTCCGGGCCACAGTGGCGTCGCCTGGCCCGTCACCCACCGGATGGGCGAGCGGCGCCCGCCCTGGGTCAGCCGATCTGCCGAGCGACACTGAGGAGGTCCGATCCGCTCACGAGGCCCACCAAGAGCTGGACGCGACCGCCCGAGTCCTCCCAGACCGCGGCAGACAGCGCGCCTGAGCCGTCGCTCAGGACGACCGCCGGCGCACCGTCCACCGTGGTCGTCGACCAGTCCGCACCGGCAGGCACCGGGACCGGCAGTGTGGACTGCAAATCGCCGAGCACTCGCAGTTCGGCGGCGATATCGGCGGGTATGGCGGGCTGCGAGAGGAGGTAGTTCTCGATCTGGCCGGCCGTGGCGCCGCTCGAAGTGGCTACGGGCTTGGCCAGCGTCACGAGCGCCAGCGTTGGGACTGTGGTGGGACCGCCCGGCGCGCTCCCATAGATTGTGGCCGCGCCCGGCCCAAGGGTGACCACGAGCGACGAGCCGGTCAAGTCGCCCGAGCCGGGCCCCATCGTGAAGGTGGCGGTGACCACGGGCAGGGTGTAGTAGCCCTCCGGTGCTCCTACCCCGGCGGGTACCGTCGACGGCAGGTGGAGAGCCAACCCGGTGGCCGTCGCGGCGGCGCTCAGGGAGCCCACCTCTTGCGCCCGGCCCGACGTCGTCCAGCTGAGCTTGCCGAACGGCAGGGTCTCGGTGCCCGCCCGCTGAGCCATGGCTACCAAGCTGGACGGGTCCTTTATCCCGAAGAGGCCGGCCAGCTCCTGGGCGTCAGACTCCGTCACGGGCAGGGGAGCCACTTTGGTGGGGGAGAAGATGGTCGTGAGCGTGGCCGCCGCGGCCACCCCGGCCACAGCTGCACCGACCCCGGCCGCGGCCAGACCGGCACCTGCAGAAGTGCCCATGAGGCGCCAGTGGCGCGGTGGCCGCCACGCCAGGTCGGCGGCATTGCTCCGGAACTGTCCAGGTCGCCCACGTTGGGCACGCGGGCCAAGCTGGGCTGGCTGGCTGCGGGACCGCTGCCATGCGGCGGCGGCCTCGTGGTCGCCCGGCTCGGCCAGGGCCGCCGGTGCCGCCAGCAGTTGCCTGGCCACGGCGGCGTCCGAGTCGGCTCGCGCCCGCCGTGCTCGGCAGTGGCGGCACGAGGACAAGTGAGCGCGGTCCCGGTCTGCGACAGCCAGCGGCTCGTCGGCCAACCGGCGCAATGTTCCATCAGGGACGTGCGGCACGATCGAGCTCCTTTCGTAGAGCGGCCTCGGCTCGGCGCAGCATGGTGCCGACCTGGCCGGTTTTGACTCCCATGGCCTGAGCGACCTCGGCGTAGCTGAGACCGCTGTGGCGCAGCACGAGAACGGTTGCCGCGTGGCGGGGTAGCCGGGCCAGGGCGGCACGGACGCTGGTCTCCATATCGTGGCCGAGCGCGGCGTCCTCGGGCCCCGTGGACTGGCGGCTGGAGGCACCGGCCAGTTCTCGTTGGTCGCGGCGCTTCTGGCTGCGGAGCGCGTTCAGGGCCAAGTGCGAGGCCGCCACGCGCGCCCACGCCGCCGCGTGGTCCCCGTAGTGGCCGGCGAAGCGCCGCTCTGCGGCGACCAGGACGTCCTGAGCGACGTCCTCGGCTAAGTGCGTGTCACGCACGACGGCGTAGGCCACGCGCACCAGCTGGGGGTACTGCGTCAGGAAGAAGTGCTCGAAGCTGCCAGGCGTCGGGGGGACTGCTTTGCCTCCCGGTTCGGCCACGATCGCGCTTAGCGTCTTCACTTCCTATTAAGCACCGCCCTGCCCACCTTTGTGGCGGGAGGCGCCCGATTTTAGGACGGGGGCCGTCGCGCCCGGTACACCGAGCCGGCCAGGAGCACCACGACCAGGACCGGGAAGGCAACGATGGCAGCTGCATTGGCGGAGACGGCTTTGGTCAGTGCGGCGACGACACCGAGGGCTGCCAGCGCGCCAACGAGCAGTTCTGGCGTGTCACCCACCAGGAAGTCCCACCAGAACGCGCCGAAGGCCTTGGCCCAGCGCACGGGCAGCGGGCTCGGCGCCTGGGGCGGCCCGGTACCTGGCTCAGGCACGGGCCTGCTCCTGTTTTGGTGTTGCCTGGGCACCTCCGAGCGCCTGTACGAGCGCGAAAGTCACGACCGCGTACGCGGCGACCAGTCCCAAGATGGCGAGGTCGCTCCCAGGCCAGCGCACTCCCAGCCCCTCGCCTGCCCAGAACGTACCGAACGACACGAGCATGAGCCCCACCACCGTCTTCATCGCGTTTTCGGGCACGCCGGCCAGCTGGCGGGCTACGGCCACGCCGACCCCGGCGACCACCAGCACGGCGGCCATGGCGGCGGCACCGGCCAGGGCTAGTTGGTGGTCGCCGCCGCCTAGGCCGAGCACGATGATCACGACCTCGAGGCCCTCCAGGAAGGTCCCCTTGAAGGCCACCACGAAACCGGCCGAGTCGCGGCCCGTGCGCCCCTGTGAGGCGCCGCCCAGTGCGTCCAGCTGCTTGGTGAAGATGGCGTCCTCGTCATGCTTCGCCTTGAGCCCGACGGCCCGCAGGACAGCCTTGCGCAGCCATTGGAGCCCGAACACGAGGAGCAGGCCGCCGACGACCACCCGGAGCACGTCGATCGGCACCAGGTACACGAGCGCCGGGCCCAGGGTGGCGACCAGCACCGCGAGCAGGGCGATGGCTACGGCCATGCCCTCGAGGGCCGAGCGCCACCCCCGTGACACCCCGGCCGCCACGATGATCGTCAAGGCCTCGACGCTTTCGACGGCACTGGCCAAGAAGACAGCCACGGCCAAGGTGACGGCGCTGGTAGTGGGGTGCATAGTGGCCTATTTTGCCCCGGCGGCGGCGCTTTGCGTGGCGACCGGTGTGCCGGCTGGTCCGGCCTCGCCGTCGGCTGGGAGCACCAGGCACCCCTCGGGCACGAGCCGCACGCCCACCGAGGCACCGCGTTCCCAGCGCCGGTCGCTGAAGGTCTTGGTGAAAAGGAGCGGCCCGTCGGCGGCCAGAGCGTGCTCGTAGCCCCGGCCGGCGAAAGCGACGTCTCGGACCTGGGCCATGATCTGTGCATCGCGCGGCTCGACGATCTGCACCGCCGAGGGCCGGACGAACATCTGGAGCGCGGCACCGTTGCTGGCCGGGCTGGGCAACGTGGCGCTCACGACTGCGCCGGCGGGGCCCGGCAGGCGCACGTCCACGACCTGCGCGCCGGGCAGCCCGGCCGCCTCGCCCACTCGGGTCACGGGCATCTCGGTGCAGATGCCCGTGAAACGGGCCACAAAGGGGCTTGACGGCTGCCGGTAAAGCTCCTCCGGGGCGCCCCACTGCACGAGCCGCCCGTCTCGCAGCACGCCCACGTAGTCGGCCAGCGAGAACGCCTCGGACTGGTCGTGGGTGATGTAGACCGAGGTCGCCCCGCTGTCCCGGGCCAGCGTGGATATGGCCAAGCGCAGCTGCTCGCGCATGTCGGCGTCCAAGTTGGACAGGGGCTCGTCGAAAAGGAGCAAGCCGACGCCGCCCACGAGGGCGCGGGCAAGGGCGACGCGCTGCTGCTCGCCGCCCGAGAGCTCGTTGGGGTAGCGCTCGACGAGGCGGGCGAGCCCGACGCGTTCGAGCATCTCCATGGCCCGCCCGCGCGCCTCGGACCGGGCCACTTTCATCTGGCGGAGCGGGAAGGCCACGTTACGGAGCGCCGTCATGTGCGGCCACAGGGCGTAGTCCTGGAAGACCATGGCGAGGCGGCGCCGCTCGGGCGGCAGGTGCAAGCCAGGGCCGGCTACGGCCTCGCCGCCGATGGCTATCGTGCCGCCGGTCAAACGCTCGATCCCGGCCAGACAGCGCAGCAGAGTGGTCTTGCCCGATCCCGACGGGCCGAGCAGCACGACAAAGGTGCCCGGCTCCACCCTGAGGTCCAGGCCCGCGAGGGCGGCTTTGGGCCCGAACGTCTTGGTCGCAGCTACTATGTCCACCTTTTCCCCAGTGGCCAGCGCGGGTTCAGGCAACTGAGCGCCACCCCCCGGCCCGGCGCCAGCCCTTGGGCGCGAACAGCCGGAACGAGCCGAGCACTAAGCCGATCACCACGAAGCAGGCCCCGAGGGCAACCACCGTCATGGCCGCACCGATGTCGGGGTGGTAGTTGCTGATCCAGGCGTCGATGGCAACCGACACAGGTTCCTGCCCCGGCGGGTAGAGGAGCTGGGAAATGGGCAGTTCGAAAAACGTCTTGGTCAAGGTGACCAGCCAGACCATTACCAGGGCCCGCGACACCACGGGGACGTAGCAGGAGCGCAGCGCGGTCAGCGCCCGGGCGCCGTGGACCCGCGCCGCCTCCAGCAGGGAGCCGTGCACCTGGGCGACCGAGCCCATCATTATGCGTGAAGACGTCGGGATCGAGGTGGCCAGGTAACCCATAACGAGCAACGGAAGGGTCTCGTACAGGTCTAACCCGACGTCGCTCGCCTGGGGCAGGTTGAAGGCGAAAATGTAACCCGCCCCGAGCACGATCCCTGGGAGCGCGATCGACCCGAGCAGGAGAAGGTCACCTGCCTTGGTGAACAGTCCCGGCCGGCGGGCGACGAGCAAGCGGGCCACGGCCAGGGCGATGACGACCGTCACCGTGGCGGTGATCGCAGCCAGGGTTGTGGACAGCAAAACCGGGCCCGAGGTACCCGAAACCCCCTCGGCGATCGAGTGCGAGTAGGCAACCTCGCCCGAGAATACTGCCCGGTAGTTGGCCAGGGTGAAGCTCTGGCCACCGAGCGGGCTGCCCAGGTTCTCGACGAACGACCCGGCGAAGGCCCCGAAGGCGGGCGCTCCCAGTGCCAGCACAAAAAACCCGGCCACGACGCCGGTCAAGCCCCACCGGGCCGGAGCGCGCAAACGGTAGCGCGTAGCCGCCCGGGTACGCCCGCTCAGGATGGCGTACGAACGTCCCCGCGTCACTCGGGACTGGAGCATGAGAGGGATGGCGGCCGAGGCAAGGAGCAGGATGCTCAGCGCCCCCGCCAGGCCGAACTGGGCGGGAAGGTTGCCGATCGCCTGATAGATGCCATATGTGGCCATGGTGAAGCGAGATTGGAAGGCGAGCGTCGAAGCGACGCCGTAGTCGCTCATGGTTTCCACGAAGACCAGCGCGACCGACGCCAGAACAGCCGGCGCCAGCACGGGCACGATCACTCGCGCCGTGGCCAGCCGCCCTCCGCCGTGCACGCGCACGGCCTCTTCAAACTGGCTACCGAGGCCGCCCAGGGCGGACGACAACGTGATGTACGCGTACGGTGCGGTAGCCAGGGCGTCTACGAACACGACGCCTATCGGGCTGAACAGCGTGTGGTAGAAGAACGGGCTGTACAGGCCGAACTGGGAAAGAGCGCCGTGCGACTCGAGCAGGTACTGCCAGCCCTCGGCCATGAGCCATGTGGGCACGAGCAAGAGGGCCCACATCAGGCCGGGCCAGGCACGCCGGCCCCAGACGTTGGTGCGCATCGAAACCCAGGCCACGCCGCCGCCGATGATCAAGTCGAGCAGGCACACGACGGCGCTCACCCAGAGCGAATTGAACAGGCCGACAAAGGTGTGGCCCTGCAACGCCTGGCTGACGTTGGAGAAGGTGAACCATGAGCTGCCTTGGTCAAATAGCCGGGGGCTGAAGGTCTGGAGCAAGAACGCGCCTACCGGCAACGCGACCAGGAAGGCAAGGATGGCCCATACCAACCACTGCCCCCCGTAGTGGGTGAGCAGATCTATGGCGCGACGAACAATCGGGTTGGACCGCCAGGTGCGCCCGGCTACGACCACGGGGCCAACCTCAGCCGTTGTGAGGTTAGCCCCGCCGGCCTGGATTACGTCGCTCAACGGCGCTTATTCAATGATGTTGTCGGTGAACCAGGCGTTGATCGTCTCTTCACGGGCACCCCAGGTGTAGGGGTTGATGTTTTGCACCGGGATGCTCGAGAGCGGGGGCAGCGCCGGTAGCGGTTTGACGCCTTGGACCACAGGCCAGTAGAGCGAGTCGCCGGTTGGGTCGCCTGATTGCATGATCTTTTGGCCCTGAGCCGAGAGGACGAACTCGACGAATTTCTCTGCTTCGGCCTGGACGGCTTTAGGCGCCTTGGCGTCGATACCGATGGCGCTCGGCAGGGAAGTAACCGGCTTTAGGAACTTGACCTTGACCTCGCCGTGAGTCTTGAGGCCAGCTCCGATCCCTGCCGAGCTCTGGATGAGCGCGATCTTGATGATGCCGGCTTCCAAGGCCTCCAGGGTGTTGCCGTTCGTGAGGTTGATCTGCAGGCCGTTGCCGGCCAGCCCCTCGTAGTACTTTTCGCCTTGGGCCACGCCACCCAGGTAGTTCATCATCCCGGCGACGAATGGGTAGGTGGGGCCAGATACGGCGGGGTCGTTCATGCCGACCAAGTTGTCCCACTTCGAGCCGAGCAGCGCCTGCCAGGTCGACGGCGGGTCTGGCACCTCCTTGGGTTCGTACACCATCGTGCCCGCCATCGTGAGGCCGGTCGGGACATAGCTCTTGTCGGCCGGTACAGCCGCCTTGCCCTGGGCGTTCCAATCGATCATGGGCTCCCAGCCCTTCATCAGGAGATCTTGCTCGTCCAAAAGGGCGAACGCCGTGGCTCCGTCGACCCAGAGCAGGCCCCATTTGGGGTTGTTTTTCTCGGCTTCGACCTTTTCCAGCAACGGCCCGGTCGAGTCGTCGTCGAGGGTGACGGGGATGCCTGTCGCCTTCTGGAACGCAGTCGTCTCGGCGGAATCGTAGCCCTGGGCCGAGTAAACTACCAGGGTCGGGCCTGTTGACGCGGCGCTCGCGGGGGTTGTTGTGGCCACAACGGCCCCGGTGGTGGTCGTAATAACGGCGGCCGTCAATGCCAGGCTTGCCATCCGCTTCCGGGTTGGAGCTCTCTTCGCGTTGCTGGGCTTGTTCATGCGCTGAACCTAAGGCCCAGAGGTAAACTGACGGTGACGCGTAAGCGAACGCAAAGGGTCCGTGGAGTGAATTTCCCCCTGCGTGATGCTCTCTTCCCCCAAAGCGCGGTCCTATTGTCGCTATAGGAGCAAGCTGGTCAATGGGGGATAGGCCACTAGGTGCAGTGGTCGTCTCGTGCCACCGTCGCGGCCTGCTTTGTACCTAGTTCCCTGCGTCACGACGGGACCGTCCCTTGCCCGCTAGGCGGCGGAAGGAGAAGGGAGCGGATTTGCTGCACCTGGTAAGCGCGAACGGTTTCGGCTTGGGACACGGGCCCCAGTGGCACGGTTTGGTCGACCCCATAGCCGGCGAAGGTGTAGGAGCCTGCCCATTGGACCGCAACCCCGACCGAGTAGGTCCCTGGCTCGGTGTAGGTGTGGGTAGCCGCTGCGCCGGGAGCCGCGCCCGGCCCGCCGGCGGTAAAGCTGACCTCGCCGGTCCCGTCCCCGAAGGTCCAGTCGTACGCAACCGGGTGTACTGTCGCGGTGACCGAGTACCCACCCACACCGCCCGGGACAGCAACGGTAACATCGACTTTCTCCAGGTCATTGGCTAGCCAAAACCAAGTCTGCAGCTGGGTCACGCCATAGGTGGCGGGGTCGAAGGAGATCTGCGCCTCGGGCAGCGGCACGCTCGCCCACACGGCCGCGGGCGTCGGTGCCGGCGGCGGCTGTGCCGCTCGCACACAGATTGTCTGGCCGGCGTAGCCGATGAATTGGTGCGTCGCCGAGCTCACAATGATAACCAGCAACGGAACTGTGAAACCGGGTGGTAGCGCTTCGGCGGTATCTTCGCCCGGCTGCACCGGGACGAGCCCAAGTTGCCCGTCCGGGTAGCAGACTTCCCCATCTATCACGCATTCATCGCATGGGACGGTGCTGTACTCGTACCGCGGCGGCAGCGCCGGCTGGACGGAATGGCCGGTGGGCGCCGGCTGGTTATCGTCCACGCCTACTCCTACCGTTACTCCGCCCCCGCCGAGCGACCCCCCACCCCAGCCCGCGCCGCCAGTGCCGCCCGTACCCGCGCCTCCCTCGGCGAGCGCGACCGGCAGGGGAAGGAGCAGTAGCAATGCAAGGCAAATAAGGCCGCCTACTGCCGTAGCGCGTGTGGTGCGGCTCATTGCGGGAGCCCTTGGAGCCCAGGTAGTTTGGTGATGCTGCTGATCCTCCAGTGGCCGTGCCGAGCCTCGGTCAAGAGCACATTGAAGGCGTTGCGACCGCCGCCCTGTGAGTGGCCCACGACGTCGCCGCGATCATCCAGGAACGGGCTGACCCTTTGGTGCACTATTATCACGACGATCGCCAGGTCTCGTGTGCCTGCGACAGCCGCTCCGGCCTTGCGGCCGGCAACCCGCGACCGTTGCGGGCGCTGCAGCACCCATATCCAATCGATTTCGCTCGGCGAGGTATTGCTATGCCAGCCGTGCTGGACCAATTCTTCCAGCTGGCGGCGCTCTGAGACATAGGCGCGAGTGCCCGGGACCATATAGTTCGCAACGAGCAACGGATTGGGATGGGACCAGACCCAGTCTTCGTAGCGGACCAGAGTGATGATGGCGGTCATCATGTTGGTGCTGTAGGCGCCGGCGAGGCTCGGGGGTCGTGGCTGCGCTGCGGGGTAGTCGGCGGGGTTGCCGCTGGCAC
>DATJST010000323.1:0-14980 GCA_035503975.1 Acidimicrobiales bacterium
GAGCTCGACGATCCTGCGCAGGTTGTGCTCTTCCTCGGCGACGGTCGCCCTCATCGCGTCCACGAGGTTGACACGCAGCTCGTGGAACTTGTCGTTGACTGGCATGGTCAATTTCTCGTCGACCTGCTCGCTCATGAGACTGAGCTCTTTGTCCGCTTCCTCACAGACCCGTTTTTTGGTCCTTTCGTCGAGCTTCTTGCCGCCGAGCCAGACCTGCATACAGATCGCGCTCAGGGCTGCGAGCGGCAGGACTACCGCGGTGGCGGTAATACCGAGCACGCCGAGAATGAAAGCGGAGGCGAACAAACCACCGAGCGAGTACGCCATCCCGTAAAAGCCGCCGGCTCCTCCGAGCAGTACGCCGGAAACGTCGCCTAACGCGAGCCCGGCCACTGCGGAGAGCACTCTTTCGGCGGCACCGACGACGGGCTTGGCACCGGGCTTGACCTTCCAGCCAGTCAGGGCGAGGTGGATGTCCTCGAACGCTTGGTCGACCGAGTCGATCTCCGCCTCGATCTCGCGTAGGAAGCGGTCCATTATCGGGTTGAGCAGCTTGGGGACTTCCTCCTGCGCCCATTTCGCGAACCGGCCTTCGACAAACGACGCCGCCGCCTCCGAGGCACCTTTGAGGATCTTCTTTTGCTGGAAGACCTTCAACACCGCGACAGATCCCGAGAACAGCTCTGTCCCGGCCAGGTGCTCGGGCAGCTCACGGCGGATGGCTGTGAGGGCCGAATGGCAGCTGGCAATGACCACCCGGCGCGCCTCTTCGTTGTAGTGGTCGACGATCTTGCCGAGCTTGGCCGGGCGCTCCCGCAGCTCCTCAAGCTTGGGCAGCGCCGCCTCGTAGGCGGCCGCCAGGACCTGTTGGTCGGCGACCAAGCCTTGCTGGTGCTGGTCAATTTGGCGACCGACGTCGTCGGCCACACCCAGGGCACGCCGCGCGAAGGTACGGATGTGCACGTATTGGCGGTCCCGCAACAAGAACTCAGCCAGCCTGCCCTCGAAGGCGGGCAGGCCGGACACCTCGAGGGCGGCTTCGTCGCGGGAATAACGGGCTTGGCGGGCGGTCTCGGCGTCCACGAAATGGATGTCGTGCGCGGCCAGGTCCTGTCCGTCCCATTTTTCGCCGCCCAAGAACTCGTGGACGTACTTGTTCCACACGCGTGCCCGCAATTTGTCCTCGGGCCGCTTTCCGTAAAAAAGGTTCACTACGGTGAAGACTTTCACACCCTCGGGGATGTCGCGCATCTCGCCTTCGCCCATAAGTACGTCGCTACGGTAGACAACGATCGCGGCATCGCAGCGCTCGATGGCCTTTTTGGTGATCATGGTGCGCAGGGGGTTCTCGTCAAGCCCCGGAGAATCCCACACCGTCACGCCCGCCTGGCACAGCACCGCGGGGAAGCCCATCTCGAACTCCCGGATCTCGCCGAACCGTCGGCGGTTGTCGTCCTCGTCGTCACCGAGCGTGGACTCCGCAACGTAGCGAGAAAAGGTCCACTTCTGCGCCCGGCCCTGAAAGTCGTGGGCCTTCACCCAGGGCGCGTCCGAGTAGGTCACGCTCGTCACCACCGCCGTGGCAGGGAGGTCGTCCACCACCATCGGGCCGCCCTGGCCGGCGAGCTCGGGGACCGGGTGCACGGTGCCGCCGAGGAGAGCATTGAGCAGGGTGGACTTGCCGTTCTTGAACCGCCCCATGACTATGAACTCGAACCGGTCGGACTCGAGGCTCTTGGCGATGGCCTCGAGACGCCCCGGAGCGGCATCCATCTCGAGCTCACAGGCGACGTCGCGCAACCCGTTTATGAGCCCGAGAATGGTTCGGACCACGTCGCCGTGCTGGGTCTTGACCGCTTCAGCCAGCGAGGTGGTGGCGGTGGCGCTCAATTGAGGATGCCTCCTGTTCTTGTCAGCTCAGCTTGGGAACTGAGTAGGCGGCGCAGCTCGCTGAGCCGGGCCACCGCGGGGCCCGGAGCTGGTTGGCGCCCGCTTGGTGTGGCGTTGGCGCGTAGGGCGTCGATCACGCGGCCCAGCTCGTGGTCGATGGCCGCGCGTACCGAGCCGAGCCCCTCGTGCGCTTGGGCCGTGGTCGCCGCCTCCTCCGCCTTGGCCATCACCGCCAGCACAGCGCGCCGCCCGTACTCCTCGGCAACGGCTCGGCGACGGTGGGCTGTTTGCCCCCATTCCAACCAGCCGGCGCCCGCCAGCCCGGCGACGCCGGCGCCCAGCGGCGCCAGGGGGACCGACAGCACGGACGCGGCGACTACAGACGCGACCGACAGGAGCACGCCGCCCGCGGCCAAACGAGCCACGCGCACCCAAGTTTGCGGGCCCGGCTGGGCCGGGCCCTTCAGGCCCTGGAACGCAGCCAGGACCTCAGGACCAGGGCCGCTTCCGTTAAAGGCGAACGCTTGCCTCGTGATCTCGTCGGGGTAGGTGCCATCGGGCTCGCCCATCGCCTCGTTGACCAAGCCCCAATCGAGCCCAGACAGGACTGACGCGACGTCGTCCGGTAACCGTTCGGCTTGGGTTGCGGCTTGCGCTCTCGTCCTTTGCTGCCAGGCGAGCACCTCGGCGGTGATGTAGCTGGAGACGATGGAGCGGACCGCTTCGACGCTCCCGAGCATGCCCTCGTTAGCTCGTATATAGCCGTCGAGGCCCTGCAAGAGGTCGAGTTCGAGCCTTCCCACGCTCGCTCTGACCTCCTCGCGGACGAGGGCGGCGTCGGCGTCGAAGCGGGCCAGGAGTATGGACCGCAAGGACTCGAGGCGGGCGACCAGGGCGATCGCCCGTTCGGAGGTGCGCGGCGCGTCACCGGGCTGCCCGCTCCGGGCCTTCGCTCCGTTGGCACCCGGTTCGTGACCCTGCTCTTCGGCGGCCAGCTCGAGAGCGCACAGTGCCTGTGCCAGAGCGAGTTCGCGACCTGGCTCAGGCTCGTTGAGCCAAGCCGAAAAGGCCGTCATATCCTGGTCGAGACGCGGGGCGAGCCAGTCCGTGATCCCGCCCGGGGAGCCGGCATCGTCCCAGACGTAAACGTGATGATCGGCCAGCCGTTGCCCGTCCCGGTTGACATCGGCGAGGTCGCCGGCGAGGAGCCGCCACACCGCCCGTTCGAGGCGAGACCAGTCTTCTGGTTCGGCCAATGCGAGGACGCCGCCGAACACCACTGCCGTCGTCCCGGGCGGGCGGCTGAGGGCGACGCAGGCGCCGGCGACGCCCGTGGGCGTCATGAGCTGACCGCTGGCGAAAAGGGCGACCAGCCGAGCGGGAGCGAGCACCCTCGCGGCGTCCCCCACCAGGACCTCCAAGGAGCAATGGGCGATGTCGTAGCCGGGGTGCTCAGCGGCAAGCCAAGCGGCGATCCCGGCTACGTCTGCATTCTCGTCGGCCGCGAGCAGCAGCCGCCGGTTGTCGTCGAGGGCGGCGCGGCAAAATCGGGCGGTGCGCGACCAGCCGCGCAGCGATGCCAAGGCCAGCACTTCCTCGAGCGCCTCGCGCGCTGGGGGGCAGGCGGGCGAGGTGCCGGTGCCGTACGCGTCGCCGGGGAGCACCCTAAGCCTCCAACCAGGCGAAGAAGTCCGGCGCCAGCGGCCGGTACCACACCAGGGCCGGTCCGACGAGCTGGACCGAGAGATGCTCCAAGAGCGCGGCGCGCCCGGGTTTGCCCAGCCCGCTCTGGGTGAAGAAGGCCGGGGCAGCGGAGTCCATCAACTCGGCGAGGGCCCGCTGGTCTTCGTCGTAGCTGGCCACGTCGGGCGCCGGCGGGCTTATTTCGACAGGCCCGGGTTCTAGCTCGGCACTGAAGGGTTGAGCACTGACCAAGGCATAAAGGACGAGCGTGCGGCCCGACTGGTCGAGGGCCCACCACCGGTCAGGCGCCCACAAGCGCAGCGGTTGACCACGCCGGCGGCTCGCCGGTCCGGCGAATGCCGCCCAGGCCGGGCGGCCCAGTCGCAGCGTAGGCACCGGGAACGACGAGCTGAACTCGACGGGCAACTCGGCCCGGACGGCCGGGTGAGCCACAATTGCGGCGGTGAGCCGGCTGTAGGCGGTAGGTACGGGGGTAACGGCGGGGATTTCTACGGCACTCATTCGCCTTCGCCTTTCACTCCGCCCAAGGGTTGCCAGCTGGGCCCGCGAGCGGCTGGACCGGGCTAGTCAGCGGGTTGCTGCTGGGATAGCTATAGCTGAACGGGTTGGACGGGCTCGCCTGGGGGGCGAAGGGACCGGGGAAAGGACTGCTGGGCGCCGTACCCCCGCCCGAGGGACCGGCCGGCTCGGGGTGGCTGGCGTCGGTCACCACCGCTATCCCTCCCGTGCCCAACCAAGCCTTTTCCATGGTGGCAGCGCTGACGAACTGCCCCGACTGGCCGTCGCCGCTGTCGTTGATGTAAAAGCCTTGGACCGCACCGGTCACGGGGTCGCGAGCGACGCCGGTCACGGTGACGGCGTGGTTGTTGTCGTGGCCGTTGCCAACGTACGTCTTGTCGTCCCAAAGGTAGCCGGCGTTCACCGAGGCGATTACCCCATGGCCCTGTTCGACCTGTGAGGCCAAGTCTTCGAGCGACTCGCCCGTTTCGACATGGGCGGGGACCCCATAGTCATTGAGGACCTGGGCCTGCGACTGCGGCGACGTGCCGCCGTCGTTGGCCGGGCCACCGCTGGCGTCCGTGACGCATTCGCCATGGGTTATGGCGTGCTCGACGACGTCCGATTCCGTTAGTGACTGCCCGAACTGGCCGAGCACGTCCTGGACAGACACGAGACCGCAGTCCTCCTGGTAGCCGTAGATGTTCTCACCTTGCTGGTGGTTGAGGTCGGCGAACTGGTTCACATCGCCGAAAACCAGGCTCTCCTGGCCATCGGGCAGCACCTCGAGCTGGCACGGGACGTCTGCCAGCGCCTGCGGCGATGCCCCCGCGAGGTCGCCGCGCGCCTCGGCGCCGGTCAGCCCCTCGTGCGTCGCATCCATAGTTGTTCCTCCTGTAGGTCTGGTCGCCGGGCTCCGGGGTGCACCGGTCTGTCAAGGGTGACCCCCGCTGGCGGCGGCCATTACAGCTCGGGCAGGAGCTTGCTCAGGTTGTTCAGCTTTGTCGTTCGAGCAGGCGTATGACTCGGTCACAAGCATTGCGCAGGGCGCCCTCCCAGCCGCGGCGGCAGTAGCTGTCGTCGTGGCCAAGCACCACGAAGCGGAAGGCCTCGGCTTCCGCAGGCGGCAGTGGCTGGTCGGAGCACTGGAGGCGCTCGAAGGCGCCGGCGATGGCTCGCGCTCCCCCGAAGAGCTCGGGCCGGTACCGGAACATGAACACGCGCAACTTCGGCACCGCCCGGCAGTGCGCGACGGCACAGGCAGTGGCACTGAGGCCCAAGGGCGGTGCCAACTGCGCCCAGGTGGCGCCGGGATGGGCCAGTCGCGCCGCCACCACCGCCGCCTCGGCCGGGCTGATCAGCTTGGCCCGGACCGCTTCGCCGAGAGCCATGGCGATGGCGGGAGGGTGCTGACCGGCAATGGCGTGATCCTCTTCCGGCGCAGCTTCCACGGTCTCGAGGGTGCTGTCGGGCATGGGGAGGACATGCTGGGCACGGCGGGCGCGCTGCCCAAGGAAACGGTCGCCCTCGCGTTCGACGATGCGCAGCACCCAGGACAGGAACGATGAGTCCCCCCGGAAACTGGGGTAGCCCCGCCAGGCACGGAAGGCGACACGAGCGAACACGTCGTCGGCGTCGGAGCTGTCCCACACGCGCCGACCGCAGGCTCGCCGGACCTGGTACTGCGCGAGCGCCCACGCTTCCTCGAAGGGAGGCTTCCGGCGCGCCGCCGGGTCAGCGGAGGCAGTGGCGGCAAAGCGCGCGGCCGCTTCTTGCAGCACTATCGCTTGTCCCCCACCTCGCGAGCCACGCGAACATATAAGTGCCCGGATAGCAACGGGTCAAGGGCGTTCACCGAGCACCAGGCCGTGTGGTCTCGGCGGAGCGACCGATTGGGTCACCACAGCCAGGCAGGGCGCTGCTACTGGTGGGCAGGTCGGACGGGCAACAAAGGAGCGCGCCGGGGACGCGGTGCTCAAGACGATGGGCGAGCCGGCCCCGAGGTGTAATGCGCGTGGCGCAGCGCGGTCTACCTAGACGACTTCAAGGCCGTCGGGGCCAGGAGCTCAGGAAAGGGAACGGACAAATGAACTGGGTCCTAATCATCGATGCAATCGTCATGACGATCGTCGGGGCCTGGGTGGGCAGCTACAAGCAACGTACGGGTGTAGGCGCCGCCCTGGGCTTCTTCCTCGGAGTGATCGGCGTGATCATCACCGCATGCTTGCCGCGCAAGTACTGAACCAAGGCAGCAGGGCACTTGGCGCACGTGGGCGCGGCTCAGGCCGCGCCCATGGCGCTTTTCGCAGTACTCCGGCGGGCAAACATTGCGGTCCGGCGGCGAGGCCCCGGTGGGCGGGCGCGGGAGGCCCGGGCGGGCGCGGGAGGCCCGGGCGAGCGGTGACGAGTTGTGCACGCTGGTGGGCCGGATTGGCGTGGAAAGCCGGTCCGGCGACCCAGCAACAAGCGGGAAGCCTTGGTAGAACGGGCACATGGACATTGGCCTCGCTTATTTCCCCACCCACGACGCCCTCGGGCCCGACCATGTCGCTCGGCTGGCCGAGGAACACGGCTTCGAGTCTTTGTTCTTCGCCGAGCATACGCACATCCCCGCGGGCCGCGAGACCCCCTACCCCGGAGGGGGTGCGCTGCCTCGCCGCTACTGGCACACCCATGACCTGTTCGTGGCCATGACCGCAGCCGCGCTCGCTACCACTCGCTTGCGTATCGGTAGCGGTATTTGCCTGGTGATCGAGCGCGACCCGATCATCACCGCCAAGGAGGTGGCCAGCATCGACACCCTTTCGGGTGGCCGAGTGGAGTTCGGCGTCGGCGCGGGCTGGAACCGTGAGGAGATGCGCAACCACGGCACCGACCCGCGAGTGCGGATGGACATCCTCGCCGAGCGGGTCGCGGCCATGAAGGCCATCTGGACCGATGACGAGGCCAGCTACCACGGCAAACATGTGTCGTTCGAGCGCATTTGGTCCTGGCCGAAGCCCGTCCAGCAGCCTCACCCTCCGGTCCTGGTCGGGGGGTACGGGCCGAGCGTGTTGGACCGTGTGATCAGCTTCGGCGACGCCTGGTTCCCTAACTACGGGCCGCCCGACCTGCTGGAGCGGGCCAAGGAACTACGGGCCAAGGCCGACCGCAGGATCGAGGTCCAGCTGATGGGCGCGCCCTCCGACCCAGGCGTAATCGAACGGCTGGAGAACGCTGGCGTGCGGCGCATCGCCCACTGGCTGCCCTCTGCCGGCAGGGGTCAAGTCGAACGGGCCATGGACCGGTTCGCCATGGCCGTCGCCGAAGTGCACGGGGAATGAAACCCCCCGAGGCGCGGGAGCGGTTCTTGACCGCCCGGGTGGCGCGATTGGCCACGGCAGACCAGGTCGGCCGGCCCCACCTCGTACCTATTGTGTTCGCTGTGGACGGCGACACCATCTACAGCGCCGTCGACCACAAGCCCAAGAGCACTCCTGCGCTCAAGCGGCTGGCCAACGTCGCCGTGAACCCCGCCGCCGCGCTGCTCGTCGACCATTACGACGACAATTGGGACAACCTGTGGTGGGCCCGAGCCGATGGAAAAGCGGCCGTCCTGCCTCGGGGTTCAGACGAAGAGCGGCCTGCCATTGCCCTACTACAAGCTCGCTACGCGACCTATCTGGAGCACCCGCCACAGGGCCCAATCCTGGCGGTCCACGTCGAGAGATGGTCGGGCTGGGAGAGCAGCGCGGGGAAAACTGCGAGCGGGTGAGCCCGGCCCCTGGGGGGGCGGCCACCAAGTAGGGCTCGCCGGCGCCAAACCAGACGGGCGGGACCGGGCCGGGCAGGGCTCAACCAGCCAGCCAGGGCGCGGTCTTATGCCCCGCATGGAAGAATGTATGGACGATGGAAGCTGGTCACCTTCCCCAGCGGGTGCACGAAGGCATCATCGTGTGCTCGGACCGCCGGCTCAGGCCAGCACTAGACGGGCTCTACAACAATGGCCGACGCGTGATCGTGAGCACAGCCGGCTCCGACGTGCAGGCGGTTGCGGAAACAGTGCGTCATCTGACGAGCCAGGGCGTCAAGAGGTGGACGGTGCTCACCCATGGCGATTCTGCGGATGCCTCGAAGGGGTGCGGTTGGGCGGGAAGGCTCGAGTTCGAGATCCGGGCGGAACTCGACAAGGTGCCCCTGCCGCTAAAGTACATCGAGCCGTCACAGGTGGCGCGATTCATAGGGCTGGGCCACACGACGCGGGCTGCGATCGAAAACCACAATCTCGAAGTGCAGAAGTCCGCCCTTAAAGCCATCTTGGCCGGCACCGGCGGGGCGGTCGAGCACGGCGCCGTCCTCGATACTGCCACCATGTTCACCGATGACCTGCTAACCCCGGTGCTGGTGATCACCACACCGTCAACGGTCAAGTACTCGGCGCTGATCGCCCCGCTCAATGCTCACGGTGGGAGCTCGGTCAACCGGTACAACACTTACTATTCACAGGTCGGCCACCTCAAGGAGGCCCGAGCCGACGCACGGCTATTTGTTGCTCTTTTCCACATCCGAGACGTGAGGCTGGTTTCGCTCACCGACGCCGAGCACCAAGTGATGGCGCAGTGGAAGGCCCGGCTGGCGGAGGAGCCGTTCATGAGGGGTGTGGGCTTGACTCATGTCGCGCTACACCATCAGCATGGTGGGTTGAGCTCGGTCCTGCCACACAGCAGGAGCCCCCGCGAGGGCTGAGCCCCGACGTAGCTGGACGTCAGTTTTCTGGGCCCGCTCACAATCCGGACATCAGGTGCGTCAGCGGCCGTGACGGTGCTTGTATTTCTCAGGTCGTACCTCGCACTAGCCGAGCCGCCAGCCCGGTTTCTAGCATGAGAAAATCAACTCCTCATCGGATCCGTGGGAACCGCCGTCCAGGCGTAGTCTTATGGGATGGGCGCTTTCGACCATTTGAGCAAGCAGCGCTCCTCCAGGGCAAGCTGGTCCCGCTGGCCCACCGCGTGCGCCAGTATGACACCGTCCACTACGAACTGAGCGCGTCCGAGGCGATCGGTACCCGAACCTGAGGTGACGAATAACGCCAGGCACCGTCATCATCTTTCACCGGTCGCCCTGCCCGTTGCGCACCTGGGCGGCTCATGTGTACCGCCGAGAGGTGGGAAGAACTCCGTTGGTCTTCGACTGGGGGGGCTCAGGCGGCAGCCTGGGGGTCGAGCGCCGGGTACATGGCGGTGAGCGGCCCCGATAGCTGGGCCCGGACTTGGCGGGAGACTTCGTCTGCTAGGACTTCGTGTTCGCCGGCTTCGAGCGCGTCGAGCGTCGCTTCGGCGACCACCCGGGGGGCGGTCTTGGGGGCGGTCACGCGTGCGGCCATGTCGGTGTCCATGTAGCCCACGTGTAGGGCTAGGACGTGCGTGTGTTGTGGGGCGAGGTTTTGGCGAAGCGCGTTGGTGGCTGCCCACATGGCTGATTTGGCGGCACTGTAGCCGCCGGCCTCTGGAAAGCTGACCCACGACAGCACCGACAGGACGTTGACCAAGGCGCCGCCGCCGTTGGCTGCCAGGATCGGAGCGAAGCTGCGAGCAACAGCGACCGGTCCGAGATAGTTGACCTCCATTTCCTGGCGCAGTCCTTCTTCGTCACCGAGGACCGGGGTGCGGGTGGAGATACCGGCGTTGTTGATCACCAAGGTGACATCGCCGGCGAGCCGGGCGGCTTCGAGGATGGAGGCCGGCTCGGTGAGGTCGAGCCGTACCGGCACGACGCGTGGGTCTGTGATGGTTCCTGGTCGGCGTACCGCGGCGTACACCTTGGCCGCGCCTCGCTCCAACAGGGCGTCGGTGAGGGCGGCCCCGAGGCCCCGGTTGGCGCCGGTGACAAAGGCGATAGACCCGTCAATTTTCATTTGAAGCTCCTTTGGTCGATGGTGGTTTTGCGGTCGCAGCTCCGCGTGGGGACGATGCCCCAGTGGGTGTGGTGCTCGGAGGCGGTCTGGATGTGCCCGACCACTCGGTTGGCCTCCAGCTCATAGTCCTGCCCGTGAACCACTTGCTGCTGCACTGTTCAGACCTCCTCGAAAGCGACGGTTGGAACGGCGACCGGGACCGGGCGGGCCCGGCGCAGCAGGGCGAGAGCCGGGACGATGCCGGCCAGCGAGAGTGCCGCCGATACCCACCAGGCGTGCTGGAAGCTGGCCAGCTGGGCGCTGTGGCCGGCGGCCCCGGTGCCGAGCACTGCTATGAGGACGGCCACACCGAGAGCGAGGCCGGTCTGGCGGACCATGTTGATGACCGCCGAGCCGGTGGCGAACGCGTGTGGTGGCAGTGAGGCGGCCCCGCTGGCCATCAGGGTGGGCAGGGTGAGCCCGACACCTACACCCGTGAGGATCATCCCGCCGAGCACACTCGGCACATAGTTGGGTGACGCGGTCACGGACAGGGCCCACCAGGCGACTCCCAGAGCGAACAACAGGCTGCCGAGGGTGATCACCACGGCCGACCCGTAGCGGCGGGTGAGGCGCCCAACCACCAGAAATGACATGACCGGCACCATGAGCGGCCCGGGGGCGATGGCCAGCCCGGCGCGCAGAGCCGACCATCCCCAAGCACCTTGCTCCCACAACAGGATCGAGAGCAGCATGGCCCCGAACGACGACGAGAAGAACAACGCGACCACCGAGGCGCCGGCGAACGGGCGGGAGCGGAACAGGTCCGGGTACACCAACGGGGTACGGCTGGACACGCAGTGCAGGACGAACCAGCCCAATAGCACGGCCGCGGCGGCCAGGAGGGCGTCGATGCGGGACGACGTCCAGCCCCAGTCGGCTCCCTTGACCAGCCCGAAGGTCAAAAGACCGACCCCGGCTGTGACGAGCACCACACCCAAGGGGTTGGGCCGTTCGGTCGAATGACCCGGCACCTCGGGCAGGCGCCGCCACCCCACCACGAGGGCGGCCAACCCGACGGGCAGGTTGACCAGGAACACCCATCGCCAGCTGGCCGCCACCAACAGCCCGCCTACCACCGGGCCGACCGCCGCGGACAGACCGCCCACGGCCGTCCAGGTCCGCACCGCCCCGGACCGGCGAGCGGGATCGTCATAGGAGGCGAGCACCAAACGCAAAGATGTGGGGGTCAGCAATGCGGCGCCCGCGGCCTGGGCCACCCGGAAGCCGATCAGCATTCCGACGCTGGCCGAGGCCGCACAGGCTACCGACGCGGCGGTGAACACAGCCACACCCAGCAGAAAGGCTCGGTCCCCCCGGTAACGGTCGGCCAGGCGACCGAAGAACACCAGGAGCGACGCGTACACGATCGCGTACGCGTTGAGCACCCATGACAGCTCTCCAAGGTCCCGCGCGTGCAGACCTCTAGCGATCTGGGGCAGCGCCACGTTGACGATGAACAGGTCCAGGCTGGCCAGCACTACGCCGGCGCAGACGATCAGGAGCACCCCTGCAGGAGGGGCCTTGGTCCGCCGGGACGCAGATCCTGAACGAGCCACTGAAGTCAATAGCGTCATACAACGCACTCTATATGGTTGCGTTCCATCATGCAACCTACTATTCTGGATTTGTGGAACGCAAGAGCTTCGCCGACATGCACTGCTCGGTCGCCCAATGCTTAGAGGTGGTGGGCGAGTGGTGGACGCTGTTGGTCATCCGAGACGCTTTCCTCGGCGTGACCCGTTTCGACGACTTCCAACAACGCCTGGGTATAGCCCGCAACATCTTGAACCAGCGCCTGACCCGCCTCGTCG
The DNA here is from genome assembly GCA_035503975.1 of Acidimicrobiales bacterium. GTDB lineage: Bacteria > Actinomycetota > Acidimicrobiia > Acidimicrobiales > Palsa-688 > DATJMJ01. Next base: position 11,839 of record DATJST010000323.1, read on the forward strand.
AAGAGGGTGTCCTGGACAAGGTCGCCTACAGCGAGCATCCCCGCCGCTACGACTACCGGCTCACGGCCAAGGGCCGCGACCTGTGGCCCATCATGACGGCCATGCGCCAATGGGGGGACAAATACGCCGCCCCCGACGGTCCACCCCTGAAGGTGATGCACAAGACGTGCGGCAACGTGTCCCAGGCAGTTATGACCTGCTCAACGTGCGGGGGACCCCTCACCGCCCGCGATGTCCGAGCTGTGCCCGGCCCAGGTGACCTTGACCACCTGATACAAAATGGACGCCGCAAGCAAATGAGCGACGCATAGAGCACCGTCCGTGTGGCCCGGCGTTACGAGGATAATTGGCTGGCCTTATGGGGGTTCGCTTCGACCGTGGCTAAGGCCCGATCTGCCTACGGCACTTCCACGTAGGAGCCCTATCGGCGGCCTTCGGTGTCGCCAACAGGGTGCCCGCTGCCCCGCGCTTGGTACATCTCACAGACCTGCCGTCCGATTGTGCCCGCCGGGGCGTTGTCCGATAGCGCGCCGGCGCTCGGCGTGGGCGGGGTCAGTCGGGCGTCAGCGCGCTCCAGGTGACGGACCTTGGGGTGGAGACGTCCGCTTCGACCCTTCCGGCCCCTCGGTGCAGGCTGTCCCGGCCACCCGCTAGCCTTGCCACAGGGAGGTGGTCAGAGCGGACCGGTTTGTCCCCGGGTTAGTCTCCGCGTTTGTCCCACGTACCTGCCCTCGTAGCTCAGGGGATAGAGCGTCGGTTTCCTAAACCGTGCGTCGTAGGTTCGAGTCCTACCGGGGGCGCCGCCGCCGCCGTCAGCAGAGCTGTCCGGCAAGGGGATGTCCTCGATCACTCTCTTTAGGAACTCCACGTTGACCGCTCCCGCCTTGGCCGCCGTTGTCCCGAGCCAAGCGCAACATCTGGTCGGACATGTCGAGCCCGTAGGCGCGGCCGGGTTCACTTCCGACGCCGGCTCGGAACCGCCCGACCAGGCGACAGCCCGGTCGCCAACCAGATGGTTGAACCAGCCGTGGCCAACTGAGAACGGCGAGCTGGCTTTGGGCGTGAAGGAGCGCCTCAAGGCGTTCCCTGGCGTAACGCTCTGCGCCGACCACCAGGTCGTGATCGTCGCCCTGGCCGCGATCTCGCGGAAACTCTCGAAAACGAGCGACTCGACGGTCTCCACCCGTTGCGGGATAGGGCGTCGCGGTCTTCCTTTGTTCACGCCAGTGCGAGCTTGGCTTTGACCCACGCCTGCGCCCCGGCCTGCATGGCGTCCCAGGGGCTCCCGAGCGGTGGGGTATAGGACAGGTCTAGGTCGCTGACCGCGTCGACGGCCATCTCGTTGAAAATGGCCGTCGCCACGATATCGACCCGTTTGGCAATTTCCCCGTGGCGGTGGCCGAACAGCTGTACGCCGAGAAGGCGCCCCGTCCGCTTGTCGCCCGTGTAGCGCATGTGGACGCGGTGGCTGGCCGGGTAGTAGGCCTTGTGGTCATCGGCCTCGGCCGCGACGGTGAGCGGGTCATGACCAGCCGCCACCGCCTCGTGGTCACGCAGCCCGGTGCGGGCCACGGCGTGCTCGAAGATCTTGACCACCTGGGTCCCGAGGCTGCCGGCGAACTGGCGGTCGCCGCCGAGAGCGTTCTCGCCGGCAACGCGGCCTTGTTTGTGGGCGGTAGTGCCGAGCGGGAGGTAGGTGGTGCCAAGGAGCCGGTGGTGGGTGACAACACAGTCCCCGGCGGCGAAAACGTGCGGGAGGTTGGTCCGCATGTGGCGGTCAACGACGATAGCGCCCCGCGGCCCGAGGGCTGCACCTGCGGAGGCGGCCAGGTCAGTGTCGGGCCGGACACCCACGACGACCAGCACCATGTCGACGGCACGAGCGACATCGTGGCCGTCGGCCGTGCGTGCGCCGACGACGAGGCACCCCTGCCCGCCGGCCGTCGCCCGAGAAACCGAGCAGACGGTGGTGCCGGTCAGGACTTCGGCGCCGTGCTCGGCGAGCTGGCCATGCACGAGGGCGCCGATCTCGGGGTCGACCGTTGGCAGCACCTCTGGAAGCTGTTCCATCTGGGCCACAACCAAGCCGCGGCTGACCAGTGCCTCGGCCATCTCCAGGCCGATGTAGCCTGCGCCGACGATGAGGGCGCTGGAGGGGGCCTTTTGCTCGAGGGTGCGCATGACGGCGAACGTGTCGCCCATCGAGTGCAACAAGTGCACGCCGTCGTCGGGCCCCAGAGCGTCGGGGCCGGCCAGGCCTTGGACCGGGGGCAGGACCGGCACCGCCCCGGTGCCGATGACGAGCTCGTCGTAGGCCAAGAGCTCTTCGTCGCCTTTGCTGTCTGTGACGAGCAGCTTTCGGCCCTCGACGTCGATGCGCCGGGCGACGGTGCCCAGGCGGAGGACCATGCCCGTCGCCTCAAGATCGGCGGTGCTCCTGTGAGCCAGGTTGCGCCAGTGGGTGACTTCCCCCGAAACGTAGTAGGGGATCCCACAGATGGAGAAGTTCGGGTAGGCGTCGGCCACTACTACTGTCACGTCGGCACTCGCGTCGAGCTCACGGGCCCGCAGCGCGGCGCTGATCCCGGCGTCGCTACCCCCGATGGCGATGATGTGCATATGGCTCCTGTCGGGCCGGCCCGATCAGCGCGGGGGTGACCAAGGCTGGTTTGGTTGTGCTTGCGTAGCCGAGGCTGGCTGGGCGCCGTCCGGGACATGGTGGGGCAAGACGATGTTGGCTGCCTCGGCCCGAGTGACGCCGGGGTAGAGCGCCTTGATCGCGACGAACGCCACTGCCCCCCCGACGACCTCGGCCGCGATAAATGCCGGCACCGAGGAAGGTGCGATCCCGGCGAAGGTGTTCGAGAACATGCGCCCGACGGCGATGGCGGGGTTGGCGAAGCTGGTCGAGCTGGTGAAGAAGTAAGCGGCTCCGATGTAGGCACCGACGGCGGCGGGCGCGATCTGGCTCCGCCCGCTGCGGGCCAGGGCGAAGATGACCAGGACCAGCCCCATGGTGGCGACCACCTCGGAGAGGAAGTGGGCGGGCGTGGCCCGGTGGTGAGCCGAGATGGAAAGCGCCGCCTTGGAGAACATCAAGTTGGCGACGACCGCTCCTCCGCTGCAGCCGGCCACCTGGGCG
>DATJST010000324.1:0-20091 GCA_035503975.1 Acidimicrobiales bacterium
AGCAGCGACCACAACTGCGGCCAACGACAACCTGAGTGCGTACTGGAGCTCGTTCTCACAATCGCCGTGGCCACCAGATACCAACAACTGTTGGATCTGGTTTGCCGGCGCGGACGTTGTCAACGGGCCCACGTTCTCTAATGACACGATACGTGACGGCCTGGACGGGGATGCGACGTTTTACGGTCAGGTCTTCAGCGCAGCGGCGGGACGGAACGACTCGTTCACCGGGGCGGTCGAGCCATGTGAGTACGATACCAACGACAACCCGAACACGATCGCATGCCGCGCTGGCCCGGCTACGGGCACCCCGCCGGTGTTCTTGGGAGACGAACCGGAGCCCACTACTGCCGCAGACGCCCAAGCCGCGCAGCTAGTTGGTTGTTACATCTCAGGAGGCACATTGGCGAGCCCGACGCCAACCTGGGTCGATATTACGATGACGGAGAACGGTTCCACGACAACGCTCAAATGGTGGGCCAACGCGAGCGCACCGAACAGTCCGAACGTCGATAACGCGACGGCCAATGGCGGCAATCCGAACGGGGGAAGTGGTGGGGCCTGCGGCACGAGTGGCGCCACGTCCGCTCACCCGTCGACCGTTACGGTGAGCAGCTTGAAGTCGGCGCTCATATACGTTGACGGCAATGTGACCGTCTCGACGCCCGCTAGCAACACCTGCGGCACCTACACCAGCACTGACAATTGCGAGGCGGGCTTTCTGACCATCATTGCAGGCGACGACACGGCGGTAGGCGCGGCAGAATGGGGGAGCAACCCGAGCGCGGGCGATATCTATTTGGGCGATTCGATCGCGTACCCTAATACGGACGTATCAACCACTGCTGTCAACTGTCCGGCCGGTGTTTGGGCCCAGGGGGGCGGCATTGCCAACAACACATGCCCCCGTAGCGACCCGGCAGACGCACTGGGGCTCGTAGCGCAGTACTTCATCCAGTACCCCCAGGCGCCGAATAACTGCCCGGGCACACCGTACACGATTGACGCAGCCCTGCTGACACTGACAGACTCTGTATATGCAGACAACTGGGGGAATGGCGGCCCGTGCACCCTCAATGTCTTCGGCGCCATCGGGCAGAATTTCCGCGGCCCAGTCGGCACTAGCGGGCCGTCCGGCTACGAAAAGGATTACTATTACGACACGTCGCTCGAAACGCTTTGGCCTCCTTACTACCTCGCTTCCACGAGTTCGGGCTGGGAGCCGTTCGGCTATGCGGAAGGTAAGCCGGGCACAGCGCAACGGGCGCTTGCCAATGTGAATTACGCCGCCGCCTGCGGGGCGGCATGCTGACGCTGACCGTGCCGGATGGCAATGGCCAGGTGGCTTAGAGCCGCATATGCGCGGCTCATGTGGACCGGGCCGGGCGCGGTTGGCGCCAGGTAGCATGAGGGTGTGCTGCGTTTTCTAACGGCCGGTGAGTCGCATGGCAAGGGGCTTGTCGTCGTCATTGAGGGCCTACCGGCGGGCTTGGCCGTCACCGTCGACGATATTGGCAGCGAACTAGCCCGGCGGCGCCTCGGTTTCGGCCGCGGGCCGCGGATGCGCTTCGAGGCGGACGAGCTGACCCTGCTCGGGGGGATCCGCCACGGCCGCACGCTCGGGTCCCCGGTCGCCATCGAAGTGGGCAACTCGGAATGGCCAAAGTGGACCGAGGAGATGTCTCCGGCGCCAGGGCAGACGACCAAGCCCCTGACGCAGCCCCGGCCGGGGCACGCCGACCTGGCCGGGATGCAGAAGTACGGCCTCGACGAAGCCCGCGACGTGCTCGAGCGGGCGAGCGCGCGCGAGACGGCGGCGCGGGTAGCGGCCGGGGCGGTGTGCAAGTTACTGCTGGGGGAACTGGGCATTGAGATCGTTAGCCATGTGGTCCAGCTGGGCCCCGTGGTGTCCAAGGCGCCGGTGCGCCCCGGCCCCGCTGACCTGGAGGCGGTCGACCTTTCTCCTGTGCGCTGCTTCGACCCCGAGGCCGAGGCAGAAATGGTCGAGGCGGTCAAGGCGGCGGCCAAGGACGGCGACTCGCTCGGGGGCGCGGCGGAAGTCATCGCCTACGGCGTGCCCGTGGGCCTCGGCAGCCACGTGCACTGGGACCGCAAGATCGACGGCCTGCTCGCGCAGGCCCTGATGAGCATCCACGCCGTGAAGGCGGTCGAGATCGGCGACGGTATCGAGGTCGCTGGTTTGCGCGGCTCGGTGGCGCACGACCCGATCGGGTGGGACCCGGCCAGCGGGCGCTACCCCCGGGCGTCCAACCATGCCGGCGGCACCGAGGGAGGCATCACCAACGGCGAGCCCCTGGTGGCGCGCTGCTACATGAAGCCGCTCTCCACGCTCAACCGGCCGGTGCTCAAGACCGTTGACGTGGTGACCAAAGAGGAGACGGTGTCGTTCAAGGAGCGCACGGACCACACCGCAGTGCCCGCCATGGGCGTGGTGGCCGAAACCATGATGGCTTGGGTGCTGGCCGGCGAAGCCCTCCGCAAGTTCGGGGGCGACTCCTTGCGCGAGGTCGTGCGCAACAAGGATGCCTACCTCGCGACCCTTGGTGCCTGAAAGCGGCCCCGGGGCCGCTGTGCAAAGGAGCGCGATGGGGCCGCAGCCGGCTGGCGTGCCAGCGCGCCGGCTGTTCCTTGTGGGCATGATGGGCGCGGGCAAGTCATCGGTGGCCCGCTCCTTGGTGGCGCGGACAGGCTGGCCCTCCGTCGACACCGACAAGCTCGTCGAGCAGGCGGCTGGCATGACCGTCCCGGACCTGTTCCGGGAGGCAGGAGAAGACGCCTTTCGGGCCGCCGAGTCAAGGGCGGTGGCCGAGGCCGCCGCCATGCCGGAGCCAGTGGTGGTGAGCGTTGGCGGAGGTGCCGTACTCCGCCCCGAGAACCGGGACGTGATGAGGGTGGCCGGGACGGTGGTCTGGCTGCGCGCCCGGCCGAGCACGCTGGCGGTGCGGGTGGGACGCGGTGAGGGTCGGCCGTTGCTCGCCGCGGTGGGCCCGGACAGTTCGCTCGAGGCCGTGCTGGCGGGCATATCGGCGTCGCGGGACAGCCTCTACCAAGAAGCCGCCATGTTGGTCATCGACGTGGATGGCCTGAGCGCCGCTCAAACTGCCGACGCCGTGCTAGCTCAGCTGCGGGCGCGCCAGGTAGGGTCGGCGCCGTCATGAGGCAAGTGCGGGTCGACCTGGGCGAGCGGTCCTACCCCGTGCTTGTTGGCCCGGGAGCCACGGCCGCGCTGGCGACCCTGGTGCCGGTTGGGGCACGTAAGGCTGCCGTGGTGACCCAGCGAGGTATTGGCGTCGAGGTGGCATCGGGGCTCGAGCAGGAGACCTTCTTCATGCCCCCGGGCGAGTCGGCCAAGTCCTTGGCGACGGTCGAAGAGCTATGCCGGGGCTTCGCTCGCTTCGGCCTCACCCGGGCCGACGTCGTTGTCGGCGTGGGCGGGGGAGTGGTCAGCGATGCCGCCGGGTTTGCCGCCGCGATCTACCACCGGGGAGTGCCAGTCGTGCACGTGGCGACGACGCTGCTCGGCCAGGTCGATGCCGCCATCGGGGGCAAGACGGGAGTTAACCTCGCCGAGGGAAAAAACCTGGTAGGTGCCTTCTGGCAGCCTACGGCGGTCATCTGTGACACCGCTGTGCTGGCCACGCTGCCGCCCCGGGAATACCGCAGCGGCCTGGGCGAGATGGCCAAGTACGCCTTTTTGGGGGTGGACGACTTAGCGGTGCTGCCGCTGGAAGAAGCCGTCGCCCGCTGCGTCGAGTGCAAGGCGAGCTTTGTAGCCGCCGACGAGCGGGAGAGCGCAGGCGTCGCGCCGCCTGTGGACGACGCGGGGGCGGGCGATGGGGCGCCTGGCGAAGGGCGGGCGCTGCTCAACTACGGCCACACGCTCGCCCACGCGCTCGAGACGGTCGGCCACTACGACCTGCGCCATGGTGAAGCGGTGGCCATCGGCCTCGTGTTCGCCGCCCGCCTCGCGCGCCGGCTCGGTCGGGTCGGTGACGAGGTCGTGGGGCGCCACGAGCAGGTGGTCGCGGGCTACGACCTGCCAACTCGCCTGCCGGAGGGGCTGGACGAGGCCGAGCTGCTGGCGGTCATGGCCCGGGACAAGAAAGTGACGGGCCGAGGCCTCGTTTTTGTGCTCGCCGGAGAGCGGGGCCTCGAGGTGGTGCGCGGGGTACCGTTGGATGCCGTACGTGCGACGCTGGCCGAGCGACGAGCCGGCTCGGGCGGCTAAAGGCAGGCCGGTCCATTTGCCGATTAACTGAGGCAATGGGCATGTTCCGGGCATTCGCTGGCGCGGTAGGGGGTGCTCTCTGATGCTGGTCCCAGCGGGCCTGCTGGCGGCCCTCATGCTCGGAGCCTGGGGGCTCTTGATGGGCTCGTTCGCCAACGTGCTGATCTACCGGCTGCCAGCGGGCCGCTCGATCGTCACACCCGGTTCGGCGTGCCCTGCATGTGGCACCCATATACGCCCGATCGACAACATCCCCCTGGTGTCGTGGCTGGTGCTGGGGGGTCATTGCCGGCGCTGCCGGGCTCCCATCTCGCCCAGGTACCCGGCCGTCGAGGCGCTCGTGGGCCTCATATTCGCCGCCATCGGCTGGCGCTTCGGCATCTCTTGGACGGGCCTCGGCGAGGCCATGCTGGCCGCGGGCCTGGTAGCTCTGGCCTTTATCGACTTCGACCACATGATCCTGCCCAAGCGTCTCGTTTACGCCACCCTGGTGGCCGTCCTTGTGGCATTTGCCCTCGGTACCGCGACCACCGGGGAGTGGCACCGGTTGGCGGTCGCCGCCATCTGCGCTGTCGTGCCGTGGACCGTGTTCTTCGCCATCAACTTCGTCTCGCCCAAGGCCCTCGGTTTTGGCGACGTGCGCCTTGCCCTGCTCATTGGTTTCGGCCTGGGCTGGTTGGGCGCGGCGTACGCCTTCCTCGGCTTCATCGTCGCCAGCGTGCTCGGGGCTGTGGTGGGCGTCGCGCTCATGGCGACGGGCAAAGCCACCCGCAGGACCAAGGTGCCCTTCGGGACGTTCCTCGCTTGCGGCGCTATCCTCGCCGCGCTGGCGGGCTCGCCGGTGGTCAACTGGTACCTGGGCCAGATCCACGCGTGAGCACTGCCGGCTCGGCCGGCCACTTCCTCGACCGGCCCGACTTGGGTAAAGATGGCAGCAGTGAGCGATCACCGTGAACGCGACGAAGACGAGGCGAAACCAAGGCTGATCGTGGTCAGTGGGCCGCCGGCGGTGGCGGGAAGTGGTGCTGGCGAGCTGCCAGAGGCCGACGCCGCAGACCAAGGTGAGACTGTCGAACGCCCGGCCAAGGTGATGCGGATCGGCTCGATGATCCGCCAGCTCCTCGAAGAGGTGCGGCAAGCGCCGCTCGACGAAGCGAGCCGGGCGCGCCTGCGTGAGATCTACGATGCCTCGCTACGAGAGCTGCAAGAAGGGCTGTCGCCCGACCTAGGCGCGGAGCTCATGCGCATGGCGCCGAACTTCCACCCCGAAACGGTGCCCTCGGAGGCTGAGCTCAGGGTGGCGCAGGCCCAGCTGGTGGGTTGGCTGGAGGGTCTGATCCACGGCATCCAGGCGACTTTGCTGGCCCAGCAGATGGCGCAGCGCAGCCAGGAAGAGGCGACCAGGAGAGGACTGCCGAGCGGGCGCCGCCGTGACGAGGGCGACGACGGCCAGATCCCCGGCACCTATCTCTAGCCAGAACCTTCCGCCGTCTCGGCTCGGCTAGCAGGTCTTACCCCCCGGGCCGTTGAACGACTCCAGACCATCGTTGCCAAAGCCGATCAAAGGATTGTGCCCGCAAGCGTCGCTGTTCGCGTTTGCACCCCGACTACGGCACCAGGCCTAGAGAAGGACGGGTTCCGGTGGTGCGGGAACGTTCTGTGGACAGGTCTGTTCGTATCGATCTATCTCTCCTGGTCGTTCCGCCTGTACTCGGGGGGCAACGCGACCTGGGATGTACCCGGGGACATCTGGGTCGTCTACTTCGGGGCTATCTACGTCATTCACGGCGGCTATGCCTTCATATACCAGTCGAGCCATTCCTACGACTACCTGCCCTTACCTGCGGTTCTGATGGCCCCGTGCGAGTGGGTCGGCGAGCGGCTGCACCTGGTCGCCGGCGTGCCGTTCTACGTCCGCCACCCAAGCATGTGGTTAGTGTATGGCCCGGTTACAGCGGTCCTGTGCACGCCGGTAACCTGGGCCAGCCGCGCGCTGGCATGGGCTCTTGGCGTGCGGAGGCGCCTCTGGTGCGTTCAGCTCACCACGCTGCTGGTGGTTTCAGTCCCATGTGCTGTGTTCGGGCACTTCGAAGACGCGCTGGCGATTGCCGCGCTCCTTATGGTGTGGCGGGCCGCAACGCGGAGCAGGTGTGTGCAGATGGCTGTTTGGTGTGCGGTTGCCATCGCCTGCAAGGAATGGACGATACTGGCCGTCCCGTTGTTCGTGGCCCGAACTCCTCGTGGGCAACGCCTACGCGTCAGTGCGATTGCGCTCTTGCCGCCATTCCTCATGGTCGTGCCTTGTTTGGCCCGTAACTTTTGGGGCACGGTCAGCGCTGTCTTTCTCACTGCTGACGAGGAAGTAGGCCGTAACGGTCACCCCGGCTTCGTCGCTGCTCTCGTGCCGGGCGCCCTCGGGCGCGCCGGTGTCTTGCTGTTAGCACCCCTTATCGTCCTCCTGGCCAAGAGGTTGCCTCTGCCTGCGGCGCTCTCCGTCGTAGGCTGCGTGTTCGCTCTCCGAGTGGTTTGCGAACCGGTCGCCTTCGCGTACTATTGGGCAGCGCCCCTAGGGGTGCTCATCTTGCTGGCAACCGTGACGGCATACCGGATCAGCCTCTTGCGGTGTGCCGTCGCTATGATCCCGGCGGCTTGGTCGTGGCCCTTGACGATCAAACCCGACCTTTGGTGGCCGGGCATGGCGCTGGCGCTTGCTTGCCTGGGTTTGGCACTCAGAGACGCGTTTCGAGCGGCGGGACAGTCGCCGCCCAGCGAAGTCGTCGCGGCGACTTCTCGTGTCGTGCCGGAGGCGGCGATCGCGGTGTTACCCAGCACCGCAGCGTGAGGCGGGCGACAAGCAGAGCTAGGGGCACGCCGGGCGTGCCCACGGCACCCACCGCAAGGTCGTTTCGCCGGTTGTCAACGGAGTGCAGCGCCGCGCTAGATTCCTATTCAAACAACAAGGCTGTAATTGTCCACAGGCACGCTCGGACCTGTGGACTTCGGTCTCATGCGGGCCGGCTTAGGGGCTAGGAGGTAGGCAGGCAAGTGAGCTCGTCGTTCGTCCACCTCCATCTGCACACTGAGTTCTCCATGCTCGACGGGGCCGCCCGGGTTGATCAGGTGGCAGCGAGGGCGGCGGCGGACGGCCAACCGGCGATAGCCATGACCGACCACGGCAACATGTACGGCGCACTCGATTTCTACAAAGCGGCCCGGGCCGTGGGCCTCAAGCCCATCATCGGCATGGAGGCGTACATGGCCGCAGAGAGCCGTGCGGAGCGGCCGGCCCGCCGTGGGCGCATCGACGACACCGGAGGGGATGCCGACGAGGGAGAAAAGCTTTATTACCACCTGACCCTGCTCGCCGAAAACGACCGCGGCTACAAGAACCTCATGAAATTGGCGTCCGAGGCTTACCTGAGCGGCTATTTCTATAAGCCTCGGGCCGACTGGGAGCTGTTCGGGCTTTACCACGAGGGCGTGATCGCCACGACGGGGTGCCTGGGCAGCCTGGTGAACCAGGCCTTGCTGCGGGGGGACTTTGAGCTCGCGAGTAGTTACGCCGCTCGCCTGCAGGATATTTTTGGCCGCGACCACCTCTTCGTCGAGCTGCAGGACCACGGCATCGACAAGCAGCGCAAGACCAACCCTCAGCTGGTAGAGATCGCCCGGCGCCTGAGCGCGCCCCTGCTGGCCACAAACGACAGCCACTACGCCAACCGGGAAGACCATCTCGCCCACGACGCCCTGCTCTGCGTCCAGACGGGCTCGACCATGGACGACCCCAAACGCTTCCGCTTCGAGGGCTCGGAGCACTACCTCAAGTCCGCGGCCGAGATGCGCCAGCTGTTCTCGGAGCTGCCCGAGGCCTGCGACAACACGTTGTGGGTGGCGGAGCGCGCCAATGTGACCATCGAGCTCGGTAAGCCAAAACTGCCGGCGTTCCCGCTCCCTGAAGGTTTCGGCAGCTCCGATGAGTACCTGCGCCACCTGACGCTGCGGGGCGCCGGGGAGCGTTATGGGGGGCCGCTACCGGTCAAGGTCGCCGAGCGGCTGGATTACGAGCTGCAGACGATCGCGTCGATGGGCTTCTCCGACTACTTCCTGGTCGTATGGGACCTCATCCGCTATGCGCGAGACCAGAAGATAAGGGTGGGCCCAGGGCGGGGCAGCGCGGCCGGCTGCTGCGTGGCCTACTGCCTGCGCATCGTCGACATCGACCCCATTCATTACGACTTGCTGTTCGAGCGCTTCCTCAACGCGGGCCGCAAGCAGATGCCAGACATCGACATGGACTTCGACGAGCGCTACCGGGGCGAGATGATCCGCTACGCCTCTGAGCGTTGGGGTTGGGACCACGTCGCCCAGATCGTCACCTTTTCGACGATCAAGGCGCGTGCCGCGGTGCGCGACGCAGCTCGGGTGCTCGGCTACCCGTACGGACTTGGCGACCGGGTGGCCAAGGTCATGCCTCCCCTGGTGATGGGGCGTGATACGCCGTTGTGGGCTTGTTTCCAGGAGGACCCCAAGCACGCGGACGGCTACAAGGTCGCGTCCGAACTACGCGAGATGTACGCCGCCGACCCTGATGTGAAGCGGGTGGTCGACGTAGCCATGGGCCTCGAGGGCCTGCGTCGCCAGGACGGCATCCACGCCGCGGCGGTCGTCATTTCCAGCGACCCGTTGACCGAGCACCTCCCGGTGCAGCGCAAGCCGGAGCCCGGCGGCCGCCCCGAGGACGCCCCCATCGTCACCCAGTACGAGATGCACGCCGTCGAGGAGCTGGGCCTGCTGAAGATGGACTTCCTCGGGTTGCGCAACCTGAGCGTCATAGAGCGCACGCTCGACATGATCGAGGTCAACACCGGCTCACGTCCCAACCTGGACGACCTCCCCCTGGACGACCCGGCGACCTACGAGATGCTCCGGCGCGGCGACAGCATCGGGATCTTCCAGTTGGAGGGTGCCAACATGCGGGCGCTCGAGAGAGCACTGGCGCCCACCGAGCTGGGCGACATAGCCGCGCTCAACGCCCTCTACCGGCCCGGCCCGATGGCCGCCAACATGCACTACGACTACGCCGACCGCAAGAACGGCCGCAAGCCTGTCACTTCACTGCACCCGGACATGACCGAGCTGCTGGGTGACACGTACGGCTTGATGATCTACCAGGAGTCGATGTTGCGGGTCGCCCAGCGGTTTGCCGGTTACACGCTGGCCGAAGCCGAGACCCTGCGCAAAGCCGCGGGCAAAAAAGTCCGCGAGATCATGGTGCGGGAGCGGGAAAAGTTCGTAGCGGGGTGCGAAAAGACCGGCTACGGCAGGGACATCGGCAGCGCACTGTTCGACCTCATCGAGCCGTTCGCCGACTACGCCTTTGGCAAGAGCCATGCCTACGGCTACGCCCTCGTCGGCTACTGGACGGCGTGGCTCAAGGCGAACCACCCCGTCGAGTACATGGCCTGCCTGCTCACCAGCGTGAAAGACGATAAGGACCGCTCCGCCGTGTACCTGGCCGAGTGCCGGGCCATGGGCATCGAGGTGCTCGTCCCCGACATCAACCTGTCGACGTCGGAGTTCCGGGCTGTGCGTCCGGGCCCGGGGAGCGAGGCGCCGAGCGGACCAGGGGCGCCGCCCCAAGGGCGCGGGGTCATCCCCTTCGGCATGGCCGCGATACGGAACGTCGGCGAAGGGCTCGTCGAGCGCATCGTGGCCGAGCGCGAGGCCAATGGGCCTTTTGTGGACTTCTACGATTTCTGCAACCGGGTCGACCCGGTCGTCCTCAACAAGCGCACGGTGGAGTCGCTCGTCAAAGCCGGGGCATTCGACTCCCTGGGGCACCCGCGCCAGGGCTTGTTCCTCGTCATGGAGCAGGTGCTGGACCGCACCTTGGCCCGGCGCCGCGAGGCCGACCAGGGCGTGCTCAGCTTGTTCGGCGGCCCCGGCGACGGGGCCTCGGTCTTTGATGACTCGCGAGTCCCTGTTCCGGACCAGGAGTTCGACAAGCACACCAAGCTTGCTTTCGAAAAGGAGATGCTCGGGCTCTACGTGAGCGACCACCCACTGGTGGGAGCAGAGGCCGCCCTGCGGCGCCACGCCGACTGCACCATCGTGGACCTACGAGAGGATGCCGCGGCGCGCGAGGCGGGCCTGGGTGAAACACCGGGGGGCTACGGGCCGGGCCCGGGCGCGCCGGGGGGGGCCGCGCCCTTCGGGGACCGCTGGGTGGCGGGTGTGGTGACCGGGCTCGCCCGCAAGTACACCAAGCGTGGGGAGCTCATGGCGACCTTCGTTCTCGAAGACCTGCAGGCATCGATCGAGGTGTTCGTCTTCCCGCGCACGATGACCGAGTTCGGCTACCTGCTGGCGGACGACGTTGTGGTGTGCGTGAAGGGCCGCTTGGACCTGCGCGACGAGATGCCCAAGATCATCTGCTCCGAGCTCAAGCGCCCTCAGCTCGCCCTGGAGGGCACCGAGCCACTGCGGGTCGTACTGCCCCTGAACGCGTTGGACGACAAGCGGGTCAGCCGGTTGAAGGAACTGTTGACGGAGCGCCCGGGGACCTCGCCCGTGTGCCTCCATGTCGGCGACAAGGTGGTGCGGCTGGCCCCCGAGTTCAGCGTCGACGTCACGGCCGGGCTCCTGGCTGAGCTGCGGGTACTACTCGGACCTGCCTGTTTGTGGAACGGAGGCCAGATAAGCGGCTAACCTTGAATACGGTCCGCAGCGAGTGAGGAGTGATCAACCGACATGACGTTCGATGTCGAGACCAAGGATTGCACGGCGCTCTCCGACGGTGAACTTGCCGAGATGGCTGACATCGTGGCCGACGGGCCCGCAGGGCTCGACATCGGCCTGCTGTCGAAGCAAAGGGAGGAGTGGGTGCTCGTCACCCAAGCCCGCTGCGAGGGCCGCTTGCAGGGGTTCTCGTTCTGCACTCTGGAGCGCATCGGCGGTACGCCTTGCGTGTTGTGGGGCCTCGTGTCGGTTGTCCGCTGCCCTGAACGCGCCGCCATCCTGGACGCCCTGCGCGCCGACCAGTTCCGCAAGGCCGTACTCGCCTTTCCCGACGAAGATGTACTGGTCGCCACCCGGCTGCGCGACGCCGGTGGTTTCGCCGCCTTTGCCGGGCTCGAGGATCTTTGCCCTCGGCCTGCGTACAAGGTCTCAGGCGAGGAGCGCGCATGGTCGCGGCGACTGGCCAAGCGCTTCGGTGCCGAGGGCCGCGTGGACGACCGCACGTTCGTCGTCCGAGGTGACGGTTCGCCATGCCCGGTGCTCGACTACGAGCCCGAGGACGCCGCCGAGATCGACGGCGCGGTGGTCGAGCTGATGACCTATCTCGACCAAGAGCGGCGCGATGTCCTCATCACGTTCGGCTGGGCGATGTCCGAGGAACTGGCGAGCGGCTTTCATCGCTGACGGGCTGACAGGTTGACGGCCTGACCTTTCGGGGGGGCCGGCTGGGCCGACAGGCGGACGGGCACTGGCACTGGGACCGGCGAACGGAGGCACGGCGGGCCAAGGCCCCTGGAGGGCCTAATGCAGGGGGACCAGCGCCTCCACCACCTTGTGGCAATGGCCCTCAACCGGTGGTTGGAGCGCCACGAGTAAGCGCGTACCGGGCCGGAGCACGGCAGTGTCACGTCCTGCGCGCTGCATGGAGGCCGCTAGCCGGGGATCGGCGCAGGCCAGCACCTGGGCCCGCCCACCCCACAGGAAGTGCGACCACATGCCGCCGTTCTCGAACGTGGCCATGACGGGCCCTTTTGGTGCCGCCAGCGCGGCCGAGGGCTGGTCAGGCGTGCGCTCCCAAAACGGGACGGTCGGGCCGTGGCTCCCCAGCAGAGGTGTGTTCTCCGGGTGGAGGAGCGGCCTGATCAGCCGCTCGGCGCGGCGCCCTTTTACCCGCCCCACCAGCTCAGGCGCCCCGGCGATGACCACGGCCTCGGGCTCGGACGGGTCGGGGACGACGTCGAAGTCGTCCCCAATGGTCACGGCCACGAGGTCGTAAGGCCGGAGCCGTTGGTCGACGAGGAACTGCGACCAGGCGCGCACCAGCGCACCCGAAGCGAGGTCTATACCCGCGCAGTGGCGCTCGCCCGTGGAGACGACCATGAGCTGGAGCACCGTGCCGGGCAGGTCTTGCAGTCGGGGCATCACCTTGGCGGCAGGCCGCAGGCCCGCCCCTGCGCCTGCCAGAAAACCCCCGTTGAGCATCTGCCCAACCATGGTGCCCGCTGATGGTGCGCCTGTGGTGGATTTGGCTGCCCGCGCCGGCGCCGGCGCCGGCGCGGCGGTGTGCGCGGCGGCTTTGCGCTCGGGGTCACTCCGGCCGCGCCTGGTCGAGGGCCCCGGTAAGCGCCTCGGCCGGCACCGGTAGCCGGCAGGCAAAGCCTTCACAAACAAAGGCGAGCCCTTGCGCGTCGGGGCCGGAGCGGCCCTCCCAGAGCGGGGACGGGTAGGGTTCGCCCCAGGCCAGCACGGTGTCTGGCAGGTAGCGCGCCCAAACCGGCTGGACCACGTCGGGGCGCGCCGAGGCGACGACCACCTGACGGCGCGGGCTACCCAGGTAGTCGGCCACGAGTGCCATAGCCGGGAAGGCGGCGGCTGCGCGGTCCAGTGCCGGGCCGAGCGCTGCGAGCACAGCCTCGGCGTACTCCCTGGCGTCGCCGTCCCCCGTCAGCTCGGCGAGCCGTGCCAAGGCATTGGCGGCGACGGCGTTCGCCGAGGGCGTGGCGCCATCGAGGATGTCCTTCATGCGGGCAATGAGGGGCTCGCCGTCGTTGCCCGAGGTGAAAAAGCCGCCCTCAGCGCCATCCCAGAACAGCTCGGTCATCGCTGCCGCCGTCTCGCGGGCGGGCTCTATCCAACGGCTCCGGCCTGTCGCCTCGGCCAGGCGCGTGAAGGCCTCGACCAGCCAGGCGTAGTCGCCGGCGTAGGCCAACGCGGGCGGCTCCGCGGCGGGCACGTCGGGACGCCAGGAGCGCAACCAACGGCCGTCGGGACGGCGCAGCTGAGAGAGGAGCAATTCGGCTGTAGTGGCGGCCTCGTCCACCCAGCCCGGCTCGTCGAAGGCCCTGCCCGCCTCGGCTAGCGCGGCAATGGCCATGGCGTTCCACTCGGTCAGCACCTTCGCGTCCAGCTGGGGGCGCGGCCGCTGCGAGCGCACCGTCACGAGCGCGGCGCGACCGGCCTCTATCTCAGGCGGCCGCGCGAGCTCGCCTATATCGGGGCGCCACAGGATGTTGCGCCCCTCCCAGTTGCCTTGCTCGCGAACCCCGTACCAGTCCGCGACCGCGGCGCCGGCCACGTCTTCGACCTCGCGACGGTCCCATGTGTAAAAGCGCCCCTCCTCACCTTCGCTGTCGGCGTCCTCGGCCGACGCCCAGGCCCCGGCGGCGAGCCGCAGCGGTGGGCTCAGCAGGTAGCCAACGGACTCGTGCACGACCTGGTGGTACCGCGGGTCGCCGCTCAGCTGCCAGGCGTGTGTGTACGCGCGGACGAGCAGGGCGTTGTCGTAGAGCATCTTTTCAAAGTGGGGGACCAACCAACGCCGGTCCGTGCTGTAACGGGCGAAGCCACCACCCAGGTGGTCATAGATGCCGCCCGAGCTCATCGCATCGAGCTGCCTGCGAAGGCTGGCGGTTGCGGCGCTGTCCCCCGAGCGCCACCAGTGCCGGGCGAGGACCTCGAGCGTGGCCGGCTGGGGGAACTTGGGCGCCCCCGCCGAGCCACCCCAGCGGGCGTCGGCTCCGCTCACTATGCCCTGTGCTGCGCGTGCCAGTGCACCGGCGCCCGCGCCCGTACCGGGGACGGCTCCCTGCGATGAGGCCGGTAGGCGGGCGTGCTGCACCACCGCCGCGCTCAGCCGAGCGGCGTCGCTGTCCAACCCGGTGCGCTCGTGTTCCCACGCATCGCGCACGCCCGCCAGCAGGTCCAAGAATTGCCGCTTGGGCAAGTAAGTGCCAGCCCAGAAGGGGCGCCCGTCTGGCGTCGCCACCACGGTCATCGGCCACCCGCCCGACCCGTTGAGGAGCTGGACGGCCTCCATATAAACGGCGTCCACGTCCGGGCGCTCTTCGCGGTCGACCTTGACCGGCACAAAACCGCTGTTCAGGACCGCGGCCACGCCGGCGTCTTCGAAGCTCTCGTGGGCCATCACGTGGCACCAGTGGCAGGCGGAGTAGCCGACCGAAATGAGCACCGGGACGTCACGCTTGTGCGCCTCCGCGAACGCCGCCGCGCCCCAAGGCCACCAGTCCACCGGGTTGGCGGCGTGCTGCAGCAGGTAGGGGCTCGTCTCGCGGGCCAGGCGGTTGACACTCGCCACGCCGGCCACTGTACGTGCCGCGGGCGAAGTGACCAAGGTCACAAGCGGCCTTGCCGGGGAGAAACCGGGCCTCGCGCGCGCCTACCCTGAGTTCGTGACGATGAGCGCGCAGGAGCCCAGCAACGTTGTCGGCCGTACCGCGCACGTCGTCGTGGCCATCCCAGGCGGCGAGCGCCCCGGCGAAGTCGTGGTGCGTATCCGCGGTGGGTCGGAGGCCTACATGGCCTTCGCCGACCAGCCCGTTGAAATGGGCGCGCAGGTTGTGGTGGTTGAGGACCGGGGGGCACGGATGCTCGTAGTCGCTCCGTTGTAACCTTCGCAGCGCGAGCGCCATAACAGAAAGGCACACAAATGCTCGGGTGGTACGTACCAGCGCCCAATGCCGCCATGCTCATTTCGGGGAGCAAGAACAAAGGGGACGCACCGTTCCGCATCGTTGTGGGCCACGGTGCCTTCGCCCTCCCGGTGCGTAACCGGGTGTCGTTCCTGACTTTGGCGATGCAGGAGGCGGAAGTGGCGGAGCCCTGCGTCACCCAACAAGGGATCACCCTCCAGGTGCGGGCCGTAATCGCCTTCAAGGTCGGCGACGACGCCGAGTCAATTGCCAATGCGGGGCGGCGCTTCCTCGACGACCAGAACTCGATGCCCGAACTGGTAGGGCGGATCTTCGCCGGCCACCTCCGTTCGATCGTGGGGTCGATGACCGTTGAAGACATCATCCGGGAACGGCAGAAGCTGGCCTCCGAAGTGCTCGACGCGTCCAAACCGGAGATGGCCAAGTTGGGCTTGGTGGTGGACTCGTTCCAGATCGAGTCGATCGACGACGGCCAGGCCGGCTACATCCGCGCCATGTCACAGCCCCACATCGCCGCGGTCAACCAGGCCGCCCAGATCGCCCAGGCACAAGCCGACCAGGCGGCGTCCAAGGTGCGCCAGGAATCGGACCGCAACCAGGCCCAGTACCAACAAGAGACGATGGTGGCCAAGGCGCAGTACCAGGCCCAGATAGATCAGGCCCAGCAGACCGCGGCTCAGTCCGGTCCCCTGGCCCAGGCGAAGGCCCAGCAGGACGTGCTGGCCGAACAGGCCAAGGTGGCCCAGGCGCAGGCCGAACTACGCCGCCAGCAATTGGTGGCCGAAGTGGTCCGGCCGGCCGAGGCAGAGGCGGAGAAGGTCCGCACGCTGGCGCGGGCGCAGGCCGACGCCACGCGTCTCCAGGCCGAGGCGACGGCGACTTCCAATGGGGTCGTGCTCGAACGGATGCTGGTCGAACGCATGCCGGACATCCTGTCGGCGGCAGCCAGCGAGCTGCGCCAGGCCAACGTCACTGTCTTGAACGGCGCCGAGGGCTTGGGCGAGCTCGTGGCCGGTCTGGCCAGTCAAGCCGGGTCCATTCTTGACGTGGTGCGCCGGGGCATCTCCGCTGGGCCTGTCAATTTGGCCGGACTGGCCAGCGGCCAAGGCGTCCCGCCGGCTGCCCCACCGCCTGCCCAACCCTAGGCGGGGCCCCGTACGAGCCGGCGCAGTTCGTCCCGGCGCAGCTTTCCGATCGCCGTCTTGGGGAGGCAGGTCATGACCAGCAACTCCTTGGGGGCGGCGTAGGCGGCCAGTTGGTCGCGCACCAACGCCTTCAGCTCGCCAAGCGGAGGAGGGGTGCCAGGGTCGGTGGGGACCACGCAGGCCACCAGCCGCTCGCCCCACTCGGGGTCGTGGCGGCTGGAAACGGCTACATCGGAGACGCCCGGATGCCCCGCGAGCACGGCCTCGACCGCCGCCGGCCATACATTTTCCCCTCCGGTCACCACCAGGTCGGAGAGCCGGCCGTCGATCTGGAGGCGCCCATCGGCCGAGAAGTGGCCGGCATCCCCGGTGGCCAACCAACCGGCCGAGTCGAAGGGCACCGTGCCGTCCCGATAGGCGCGCATGAGCATCGGCCCCCGCAGCAGCACCTCGCCCGCCGCGGTCACCCGGGCCTCAACACCGTCGAGGCAGCGGCCGTCGTAGACCACCCCGCTGCCCGTCTCGGTGAGGCCATAAGTGGTCACGACGTTGGCGGGCACCTGCAGCGGTGGGGATGAACCGCCGAGCACGACCTTGTAGAAAGAGCCGGCGTTCACCCGGGCAAGCGCCGTCGGCACCAACGAGACGAGTACGTCGGGACCGGCCGCAGCCAAGACCCGGTCGGCGTCGAAGCCGTCGTGGACTTCAAGTTGCGTCCCGCTGAGCAGGGCCCGAGCCACCACCGAGAGGCCGCCCACGTGGTTGAGCGGCAGGCAGGCCAGCCAGCGGTGCCGGGCCGGGTCAACGCCGAGCCGTGCCGAGGTGGCCCGGGCCGATGCCGCCACCGCAGCGTGAGTGAGCACGGCTCCTCTCGGCTCCCCGGTGCTGCCACTGGTGCTCATGACGAGGGCGTCACCGGGCTGTACCGGCCGGCCCCCGCCGCGCCGGCGCCTGCCGTCGGGGGTGACCAGCCAATCGGGGGAGAGCATGTCCAGTTGGCGTTCCCGGGCGGGCGTGGCGAGACGGCGGTCCAGCGGTGCCACAGCGTCACCGGCCTCCCAGGAGTCTCGCAAGGCGGCGACAAAGGCCGGGCCAGCTGGTAGGTCGAGCGCCACTAGCTCGGCCATCAGCGCTGCCCGCCTTGGGTGCCGGGTACGAGAGACCGGCCGGCAGCGCGGGCGGGTGTCGACGCGCTGGCCATGGGGCAGGTTACCCACGAGCCCCCAGCCGCGCGGGCGCCTCTCGTCGGCAGGACAGGCATAAGGCCCCCTCTGCGGTGTCGCGCACTAGCGTCGGCGCTGGTGAGATCGGCGAGGCAAGAGGGTCCCCGAGCGACGTCGGGCGACACGGCTCGCGAGGCGCGCCGCCTGGTCAGGAACCGGTGGGTCTTGGGGGCGCGGCCGCGCACCCTACCGGCGTCACTTGTACCGGTGCTCGTCGGCACCGGTGTGGCTGCGTCCTACGGGCAAGCGTTCTGGTGGAGGGCGGTACTGGCGGGCGTCGTAGCCGTCTCGCTCCAAGTCGGGGTCAACTACGCGAACGACTACAGCGACGGCGTGAAGGGGACGGACAACGGCCGTGTCGGCCCAGTGCGGTTGGTGGCGTCCGGCCTCGCCTCGCCTACGGCAGTCAAACGCGCCGCCATGGCAGCCTTCGGGACGGCCGGGGTAGCCGGCGTGGCGCTGGCGGCCGTGGCCGGCTGGTGGCTGGTCGCCGTTGGGCTCGTCTGCGTGCTCGCCGCCTGGTTTTACACAGGTGGCCCGAGACCTTACGGCTACGTGGGCCTGGGCGAGCTCTCGGTGTTCATCTTCTTCGGGCTCGTGGCGACGGTGGGTACGGCGTATGTCCAGACCGAGAAAGCGACTTGGCTTGAGCTCCTGGCCGCGCTCCCGGTCGGCCTACTGGCTGTTTCGCTCCTCGTGGTCAACAACTTGCGTGACATCCCTGGCGATGCCGTGGCTGGCAAAAAGACCCTGGCGGTCCGCCTCGGCCCACGGGCGACGCAACGGTTCTACATCGGCTGCATGCTTGGCGCCCTGGCGTTGGTACTGCCGGTCGGCGCGGTGCGGCCCTGGGCCCTTCTCGGCCTGGGCGCGCTCTTGGCGGCCGTCACCCCAGTCCGGCAGGTGGCCGGCGGCGCGCGAGGCAAGGCGCTCATCCCTGTGCTGGGTGCCACCGGACGGGCCCAGCTCGCGCTTGGTATCCTGCTCGCCGTCGGCTTGGCCATCTAGGGGGTACCAGCGGTGCGCCGCTTACGTCCTGTTACTTGCTGGGCGAGGGCGGCGCCGAAAAAGTGCTCAGCGCGGCGGCCACTTCCCTCGGTCGTTCCAAATGGCAGGCGTGGCCGGCACCTGGGACGATGAACAGCCGAGCGCTGCTCCCGATGGCTGAGGCCATGCGTTCGGCCAGGTCGCAGTACTTCGGGTCGAGCTCGCCGGCAATCAGCAACACGGGCAAAGCGCGCTCGCGGAGCTCTGCCAGGCGCGGCCACAGCGACTGCTGGGAGCCGGTGCCCGCATTTCTCAGGCTGGACGCCAGCCCCGAAGCGGTGTTGGCCCGCCGGGCACGAACGTCAGCAGGCGTCGCCGCCAGGCTCGCGAACAACGGCTGGGCCAGCCATTCAGCCAGGAACTCGTCCACCCCGATCTCGAGGACGCGCTCCGCCATCGCCAGGTCGGCAGCCTTGCGCGCCTCGCGCTCGGCGTCGTCCTCAATCCCTGCCGTGGCGCTGATCAAGGCCAGACGCGCGACACTTCGGGGATGGGCCAGGGCCACATGCAGGGCCATCCTGCCGCCCATCGAGTAGCCGGCCCAAGCCGCCGGGTTCCGCTGCCGGGGTACCGTGCGGGCGAGAAGGTCAGCAGTAGCCCACAGGCTCGCTTCCACCACGGCCGAGCCTCCGTGCCCGGGGGCGTCGGGGAGCACAAGCTGCAAATGGTCGCCCAGCAAAGGGCACAAGGGGTGCCAGGCAGCGCCGCTTTGGGTAAACCCGTGCACCAGGACCAGGACAGGAGCGGCCGCCTCCGGGACGAGGCCGGCAAATGCGACTGACAGCTCGGTACTGCTCGTGCCGGTAATCTCTAGCCCCTGATGCAAGCCGTGCCCGGAGCCCAGGATATCCAGGCCGCGTTCGCCACGGTGCTGGTCGACGAGTGGTGCCGGTGTGGCACCGCGGGCGCGGTGGTCTCGCCAGGTTCACGGTCCACCCCACTGCTGGTGGCCTTGGCAGAAGCCGCAGAGGCGCATCGCTTGCCTCTCCACGTCGTGCTCGACGAGCGCGATGCAGGCTTCTTCGCCCTCGGCCTCGGCCTCCAATCGGGAATTCCGGCACTGGTCGTGACCACCAGCGGCACCGCGGCGGTCGAACTCCACCCCGCTGTCGTTGAGGCGGACCGGGCAGGCGTTCCTCTGCTCGCCATCACCGCCGACCGGCCCGGCGAACTGCACGACTGCGGCGCGCCCCAGACCATCGACCAGGTCGGCCTTTTCGGTGGGGCCGTCCGCTGGGCGCGTTCGTTGGGAGTGCCCGAAGCCGCGGCAGCGGGTTCTTGGCGCCCCATTGCCAGCCGAGCACTCGCCGAAGCGCGCGGGCGTCCGGGCTTCGCGCCCGGGCCGGTCCACCTCAACCTGGCTTTCCGGGAGCCCCTACTGGGCGACAGCGTGGCGGCAGCGGGCCGTGGGGGATTGAGCCCGGCCGTGATCAGCGGCCGGCCGGGGGGCGCCCCTTGGCACCGCATCACGAGCCCCGATTGGGCTCCGGCTGCTTTGGGCGCGGGAGGCACTGGCCTGGTCGTTGGCGAAGGCGCAGGCTTGGCCGTCGGCGAAGGCACGGGCTTGGCGGGCGGCGAAGGCGCAGGCGCGGCGGGCGCGGGGGGCGCGGGGGGCGCGGGAGGCGTAGGCGCGGCGGGCGCAGGCGCGGCGGGCGCAGGCGCGGCGGGCGCAGGCGCGGCGGGCGCAGGCGCGGCGGGCGCGGAGGGGGCGGGCGCGGCGGGCGCGGGCGCGGCGGGCG
>DATJST010000325.1:0-5393 GCA_035503975.1 Acidimicrobiales bacterium
AGCCGATCTCGTGCGACAGGAAGGTCACGTCGAAGACCCGGTCAAACCCGAAGCTCGTCTTCATCAAGTCCCAGTGCGGTGGGTTGGAATTGCTGAGGCAACCGACCTGGGCGTGCTGGCGGGTGGCGCCGACCAGCTCCAGCGCGCCGTCGTAGAGGTCCTCGGGAAAAGTCAGAAAACTGTCCAAGAACTCCGCCGGCGTGACAGGTAGCCGCCAGTCGCCGACCAGCCCGGCGGCGAAGTCTTGGGGCGTGCACCACCCGCGCTCGAAGGCCCGCACCCACGGGCAGGTCATCCACTTGTCCCAAACGTCTTGTTCGGTGCCGAGCCCGGACAGTTCGCGCAAGACACTCGCGCCACGCAGGCGGACGAGCACACCGCCCAAGTCGAACAACACGAACTCGTAAGGGCCTTTGGGCACTTCAAGTTTGTACCAGATGCCCGGGGGCATACAGCGGCTTCACACCTGACGCCGTGCTCATGGCTGTGTGCGGGACCCCGGCCCCGGCGCGGAAGTTAGTCGCCAAGAGCATGGCCCGTAGTGCTGTGTCGGCGGCGCAGCAAGAGGCCAAGGACCACTTGCACTCGTACATAGGCACCGAGCACCTGCTGCTCGGGATCCTGGACGAGGGCGCTAACGTGGGAATTAGCGTCCTCGAGTCGTTGGATGTCGAGCCGGCCGACTTGCGGGCAGAGCTGGTGGCCTCCCTGTTGCCTCCGGCCGAGACGCCAGGCGAGAAGCCCCCGTTCACCCCGTTGGCCACGGCTGTACTAAAGCGCGCCGCCACTGAATCGCTCAGCCTCGGCCACAAGTACATCGGTTGCGAGCACTTGCTGCTCGGCCTCGTCGCCGTCGAAGACGGCCTGGCCAGCCAGGTCCTACGCCGGATGGGGCTCGAACTGCGCACCACCCGACGGGCAGTCATCACCATCTTGGCTGGGTACGCGCGGCGCCGAGAGCAAGTTGACCGGGTCGCTCCCGGGGTCCTCACCGATGCCACGGCCGAGATACTGCGTCGCCTCCAGTCCATTGAGGAGCATCTCGCCGGGTGACCGGCCCAGGCCCCCTTGTAGTTGCAGCGAATGATCGCAGGCACAGCAACCAGGACAATTTTCTCTAGCGGGTACTTAGTGATGGCGCGGCCGTCCGAGTTGGCCGTCATAGACGGCGGCCCTTCCCGTGGAGCTGCGCCGGGCCCGACCGGCAGGATATTGCTGGGGTCCTCGGCCGCTTAACCACCCAGCCCCGCCCGGACGACGCTCTCCATGAAGCACTCCACCTCTGCCAGGTTGACCTGAGCCCCACCTGCGGGCTTGCTACCCACGCAAGGCCGCGCACAGTAGCCCTGCTCCGGTAAACGTGACCTGTTGTTGCTTGACCCAGCGGGCAGGCAATGCGAAAGCTGTCGTTCTCCGGTGCGCAGGTTCCGACGGATCACCACCCGGCCGACGGCGGGCCTGGCCGCCTCGGTGACGCCGGTCCGGCGAGCCCCGAGGCGGATGAAGAAGCACGGGATAGGCCAGATGCCGTCGTCCTTGGACTGCTCTTTCATATAGCGACCTTGGCTTCGCGGGCTACCGTTGGCAGCATGGAGTGCCGCTCGATCACGCTCTACTCGAACGACTGGCGCGCTTGCCGCCGCTTCTACGTCGACTTTCTTGGGTTGGGCGTGGTGGCTGAAGGCCAGGACCAATTCCTTGCCCTGCAAGGATCGCCATTGTGCATCGACGCGGCACACGGCCGTCCGCCCAGCAGCGGCTTCGTTCTGTTCGCAACTGACGACCTCGATGGTTTACGACGGCGGGCCGACGCGATGGGCTATCAAGTCCAACAAGAGGACGAAAGGGGTCTCCACTTACTTGACCCGGACGGTCGAGAGGTCCAGGTCTATCACGACGAGACTGGGCACTCATAGAGCGTCGTGCGCTTGAGGCTGGTAGCTCGACAGCCTCGGGCTTGGCCTTCGAGCCGACGATGCCGTTGTTGTCCATAGCTCGAACCGGGTCGTCGTGCGCCTGACTCCTTGTGGCGTTCTCTCGGGTCAGCCCGCTAGTCCATCAGACAGGCGACGACCCAGAGGTCGAGGTTGTTCGCCTGCTGGCTGAAACTCGTAGCCCGGTGCGGGTGACCAGTTGGTGGCGGCCGGTGACCGGCCTCGGATTTCGGCTTACGGAAACCCAGGGACGGCCAACGAAACACTGGCCACCCCATTACTATTCAGGCTCTGCGCGCTCAAGAGATCGGAGGCGGCGAAATGGAAACAATGCCTGGGTTGCGACTTCCAGGTGGAAGCGAGGTAGTGCTGGACGAGTTCCCAGTGCCTGAGCCTGGTCCCGAAGAGGTCCTCATCGAGATCCGGGCTTCAGGGCTATGTGGGAGCGACCTGCACGCTTATCGCCGGCTTCGCACTGCTGAGCCAGACGAGCGCGCCAGGTTCGTGTCCGGTCACGAGCCCGCGGGCGTCATTGCCCAAGTCGGGGAGAGGGTATCTCACTTCAGGGCGGGTGACCGCGTATTTGCGTACCACATTTCAGGGTGCGGGTATTGCCACCAATGTCGTCTGGGGTACATGGTGAACTGCACTAGTCCTCTGCGCTCTGCTTACGGTGAGCACCGAAATGGCGGTAATGCCCGGTTCATGACGGCTACCGAGAGGACCCTCCTACTGTTACCTGAGCCTCTGACCTTTAGCGACGGCGCGATGTTGGCGTGCACTGCTGGGACTGCATTTGGTGCATGCGTCCGCGCCAACGTGTCCGCCAAGGACGACGTGTTTATCGCCGGCATGGGGCCTGTGGGACTGACAGTCGCGGTCACGGCGCAGGCCTACGGGGCCAGAGTCTCGGTCGCGGACGTGAATACCGACCGGCTCAAGCTGGCCGAGAGCCTCGGCATCCAGCATGCTCTACCCGTAACAGACAACGCCCTGGACGGGCTACTCGAGCTCACTGACGGCGAGGGGCCCAGTGTTACCATCGACTGCTCTGGAAATGACGCTGCTCGAGCCTTGTGCTTACAGGCGGCCGGCACTTGGGGACGGACCGTATTTATCGGTTACGGTGGTCGGTCGCTCCAGTTTGACGCCGGCGCGCTCGTGCTCCGGAAGCAACTGACCCTCATCGGCTCCTCCGTCTGCAGTATCGGCCAAATGGAGGACGCCGCAGCCTTTTTTGCGGGACGAGCTCTTCACCCGAGCAAGATTGTGCAGGGTGAATTCTCGTTGCGCGAGGCCAGCCAGGTATTTGCCGACTTTGCTGGAGGAGCACCGGGCAAATACATATTCGATCCCGCCCAGGATCTCTCTTAAATTAGGAGAGCCACCCATATTGCTATAAGAGGCCACTCATATGGTTTACGCGGGAGCACGGGTTCGCGTACGCCGGCAGCACCAGGGACCTCACCCGGCGGCCCGAAGTTGGCTTGACGGCGGGCATTCGTCATGTTGAGACCCGACGAGCCGGTACCCGACCCCCGCGGTGGTTCCTATCACATGGGGTTCTCCCAGCTTGCGCCGGAGCCTGCTTATGGTGACCTTCACCGTCTTTGTGAAAGGGTCGGCGTTCTCGTCCCAGGCCTGCTCCAGCAGCTGCTCGGCGCTCAGGTAGCCGGGCGAGGCGGCCATGAGCGCTTCCAGGACGGCCAGCTCCTTGGCCGAAAGCGCCAGCAGCCGGCCCTGGCGCCGGGCGAGGCGGGACAGGCAGTCCAGCTCCACTCCACCGGCGCGAAGGACCCTCGGCATGGCCGCTGGCCGGCGCCGGGCCAAGGCTCGCACCCTCATGACCAGTTCGGGAAAATGGAACGGCTTCACCAGGTAGTCGTCGGCGCCGAGGCTGAGCCCGTCGACCCGCTCGTCTGGCGAGGCCGCGCCGCTGATCATAAGCACCATGGCGCGCGCGTCGGAGCTGCTGATCATCCGGCATAGCGCGTCGCCCGGGACGCCTGGCAGGCGGCGGTCGAGCACGACGACGTCGTAGCTGTTCACCCCCAGCTTGGCGGCTGCTTCGGTGCCGTCGTAGGCCACGTCAGCGGCTATGCCCTGGTCCGAGAGGCCCTCGGCCATCACGACGGCGAGAGACCGGCAGTCCTCGACGACCAAGACCCTCACCCCGGCGCTCCCGCGCACCTGTGACCCGAGGGATAGGCCTCGGCCGGGGGGAATGGCCGATCCTGGTCGCGACCCGCCCGCCACCTCCAGCCGGAGGGCCGGGCCCCCGGCCTGCAGTTGCCCCCGTTCACCCGCCAAGGCCACCCGTGGACGGCATCTGCGACTTGCAGGCGGCCATCGCCGACTGCAACTGCGGCGAGGCCGACGCGCCCGCGCCCGCAACCTGGACCTCGTTGCCCGAAAAGGTCGGGTCGGGGAAGTTCGGCACCCCGTGGGCGCGGATGCACTTGGCCCAGCTCAACCACGCCTGCTGTTGGGCAGGGGACAGCTGCCGGCCGGTGGACTGCCACGGTGAGGGGAGAGCCTGGCACGCCTGTAGCGCTCCTTGGAACGCAGCCGAGTCCGGGTCAATGCCGGCGGTCCTGTACCCGTAGCCCCCACTGGGGGTTAGCACTGGGTCGGGGAAATCAGGGACGCCGTGGCGGCGCATGCACTGTGAGTAGGCCTCAGCTTGGGCCAGCGGAGTCTGCCTCGACAAACCTGGTCCACCCGCCCGAGTGGCGGTCGTAGTTGGCTGCGCGCGGGCGGAAGGGACCGTCGGCGGCTTCGGTCCGCCCGAACAGGCGGCGACCGTCATTCCGAAGGCGACCGCTCCGGCCGCCCACAGCCGAGATGCGCGCATCATTCCCCCTCGGGCACAACAAGGCCATCGGGGTGCGGTGAAGACCGCTGATCGGGTACGGCTGCTGCGTGTGCACGTCCGCTGTAAGTCATGACTCCACTCAAGGCCGCGGGATGTTGCCAGCACGTACCGTGTTTTCGATACGCCGACGATACGTACGGGCGCGTAGCATCACGTGAAATGTGCGTGTGTTGATCGTTGAGGACGAGCCTTATATGGCAGAAGCCATACGCGATGGCCTGCGCCTGGAAGCGATCGCCGCCGATATCGCGGGTGACGGTCACGCCGCTCTGGAACTGTTGAGCATCAACGCCTACGACATCGCCGTCCTCGACCGCGACATCCCCGGGCCCTCTGGCGACGAGATCGCCCGGTGTATCGTCGCCTCCCACAGCGGCACGCCCATCCTCATGCTCACTGCGGCTGACCGTCTCGACGATAAGGCCTCCGGGTTCGAGCTCGGCGCCGACGACTACCTTACAAAGCCGTTCGAACTCCGGGAACTCGTCCTCCGGCTCAGAGCGCTCGACCGCAGGCGCGCCCACAACAGGCCGCCCGTGCGAGAAATCGCCGGCCTGCGCCTGGACCCGTTCCGCCGAGAGGTC
>DATJST010000326.1:0-3037 GCA_035503975.1 Acidimicrobiales bacterium
AGGAGATCCAGGTCCTGGGCTGCTTCCGCGTCAGCGGGCGACGGCCCTTCTCCGTCTGGGCGACCGGCAAAGGGTGCCGGTGTGTCAGTCATGGTCCCGAGTTCCCCTCTGTCCGTAGACCGCCATTTTGCATCGCTTTGGGCCGGGTGTGGTCACGCCGCGGCGCGGTCATTGACAGGCCGGCGGCGGAGACCCGGGTGTTGGAGGGGCGGGGGCACGTAGGCCTGGTCGAGGGTGCCGACGTCGGTGCCCGGTGGGACGATCTGGTCGATCCGGTCAAGGATCTCGTCGCTGAGCGTGACATCGAGGCCGGTAAGCAAGTCGTCCAGGTGCGCCATGGTGCGGGGCCCGACGATCGCGCTGGTGACGCCGGGGTGCGCGATGGCAAAGGCCACCGCAAGATGGGTCATCGGCAGCCCGGCTTCCCCAGCGAGGTCGATGAACTTCTCGACCACATCGAGCCGCCCCTCATCGTTGAGGTGCCGGAACAGGCCGGCGCGGCGCAGCTCGTTTTGCTGGCCCTTGCGGACGCGGCCCGTGAGCAGTCCCTGGGCCAGTGGCCCCCACACCAGTGCGCCCATCCCGTAGCGCTGGACGGCGGGCAGGACCTCGGCCTCGATGCTGCGGTTGAGCAGTGAGTAGGGCGGCTGCTCGGCGCGGAACCGCTCGAGGCCACGGCGCTCGGCGGCCCACTGGGCCTCGATGATCTCTGAGGCTGGCGTGGTGGATGACCCGATGGCGCGGACCTTCCCGCTATGGACCAGGTCGGAGAGCGCCGACAACGTCTCCTCGATGTCGGTGCCGGGGTCGGGTCGCTGGACCTGGTACAGGTCGATGTAATGGGTCTGCAGGCGGCTTAGCGAGTTCTCGACGGCGGTCATTATCCAGCGCCGAGAGGCGCCTTGCCGGTTGGGGTCGTTGCCCATCGGGCGACTGAACTTGGTCGCCACGACGACCTTGTCCCGCCGCCCTTTGAGCGCCTTGCCGACGACCTCCTCGGAGTCCCCGTACGCATCGGCTGTGTCAATGAAGTTGATGCCCGCGTCCAAAGCCTTGTGGATGACACGGACCGAATCGTCATGGTCGGGGTTGCCGATCGACGAGGCGAACATCAAGGTGCCCAGCGCGTAGGGGCTGACCTTAATGCCGGTCCGGCCCAGATTGCGGTATTGCATGCGGTCCCTCCTGGTAGCAGAACGAACTCTCAGCCGGTGCCGTTGCTTTGGTCATGGGCCGGGGAAGCTCAGCACGATGCGTCCCCGTCCGCCGCGACTGCCGAAGGCCCTATACGCCGCCCGCGCCTCGTCGAGACCGAAGACCTTAGCCACCGGAGTGTGTAGGCTTCCGGTGCTCGCCATGTCCGCGAGGGTGGTGAGGGCCTCGCTGTCCATGCGCCCTCCGGACCGAAAGACGTCTATATTCCGCTCCGGGCTGGGAAGGTCGGTAACCGTCACGTACTTACCGCCATCACAAACTGCGCCCAAAGCCGGCGCCCCGATGGAGGCGGTATCGAGCAGGGCGTCGGCGCCGCCGGGCACGACCTCCCTCACCCGGGAACCCAGTTCTTCCACCCGGGCGCTAATGGCGGCGACGGCCCCGAGCGTGAGCGCCTCATCTTTGTCCTCCTCGTGCACGACGGCGATGACCGAGAAACCGCGCGAGGCGGCCAGTTCGACGGCGAACCCACCCACGCCGCCGGTGGCGCCGGTCACGACGACCGTCTCGCCACCGGTCAACCTAAAGAGCTTCGCATAATACAGTGACAGTCTGCCGGTAAACTGGCAGACTCGTCCTATGTACTTGCTTACGTGGCTGTGGTTTGTGGTACTGACAACGGTAGGGTTGCGGCCCCGGCGCGACTTCGCGGGCCTCGAAGAACGGCGCAAACAGGCTGGGAAACTGTTCGCCAAGGGGAAGTCACAGGCCGACGTCGCGCGCCAGCTGGGCGTCAGCCGTCAGAGCGTGAGCCGCTGGCACGCGGACTGGCAGGCCCGAGGGGCCAGAGGGCTGGCCGGGGCTGGCCGGGCAGGCCCGCTCCCCAAGCTGGGCGCCGCCCAGCTAGAGCGCGTCGCCGCCGAGCTGGCTAAAGGGCCGAGCGCTCACGGCTACCCGACCGAGCTGTGGACGCTGGCCCGGGTGAGCGAGGTGATCGAAGCAACGACGGGGGTGGCATACCACCCCGGCCATACCTGGAAGCTCCTGCGCCAGATGGGCTGGAGCCGTCAGCGCCCGGCCCGGCGGGCAGCCGAGCGCGACGAGGAGGCAATTACCCGCTGGGTGGCAGAGGGCTGGCCGAGGATAAAAAAAACGCCCGTCGGCGCAAAGCCTGGATCTGCTTCCAAGACGAGAGCGGTTTCGCCCTCACCCCCTCGGTGAGGGCCACTTGGGCGCCCAAGGGCGAGACCCCCGTGCTGCAGCACCATTTCAACTGGAAACGGCTTTCCATGTCGGCCGTGGTCGGCTACGAGCCACGCGGGGACGACGCCTGGCTGGTGTTCGCCATGCGCCCTGGCGCCTACGACGAGGTGACGCTGGCCGAGTTCTTGGACGAACTCCACGGCCATCTGGGCGACGACAAGGTGACCCTGGTCTGGGACGGGCTCCCTTCTCACCGGAGCAAGTTCATGAAGTCGTACCTCGCCCGCCAACGGCATTGGCTCGTGGTCGAACGGCTCCCCGGCTACGCACCGGAGCTCAACGCGGTGGAGCCGCTGTGGGGCAACCTGAAAGGCACCGAGCTCGCCAACTTCTGCCCCGCCACGATCGACGAGGCCGCCACCGCAGTCGACGCCGGCCTCACCCGCATCGGCGAAGACGCCCAACTGTGCTGGGCCTTCCTGCGCCGTACAGGCCTTTCTCTATGACCATGTTGTCACTGTATTATGCGAAGCTCCTTAAGCCCGGCTTTGGCGTGGGCGAGGGTGATGGTGGCCTCCCCTTGGGCCGCCTCCCAAGCGTGCCAACCGAATAGCTGCACGTAGTAGGGATGACCACCCGAGCGGCGCACCAACAGGCTGAGGCCAGCGTCTTCCCAGGC
>DATJST010000327.1:0-3426 GCA_035503975.1 Acidimicrobiales bacterium
GACGAGTAGCCGGTCCCAAAATCGTCTACCGCAAAAGCCACACCGAGCTTCTTCAGTTCGAGCATACGGGCGATCACCGACTCGGCGTCGTGCACGAGGAGGCTCTCGGTGATCTCGAGCACCAGGCACGAGGGGTCTAGCTGCGAACTGGCCACGGCTCGGGACACGTCTTCAGTGAGACCGCCGTGCTGGAAGTGGCGGGCCGAGATGTTCACACTGACACGTAGCCGCCCGTGCAGCCCGAACTGGTCCTGCCAGCGCTTTACCCTGGTACAGGCTTCCCCGAGGACCCATTTGCCGATGGGGATGATGAGGCCGGTCTCTTCAGCCAAAGGTATGAACTCGTTCGGGGCCACGAGCCCACGCTGGGGATGGCGCCAGCGGATGAGTGCTTCGAGGAAGAGGGCGTCGCCACCATCGAGGCTGACAATGGGCTGGTAGTGCAAGACGAATTGATCTTCGTCGACAGCCTTTTGCAGTTCGGCTGTGTGTTCGAGGCGTTGGCTCACCGCCACCTGAAGGGCGGGTTCGTACACCTGGTAACAGTTCTTGCCCTTGGCCTTAGCGGCATACATGGCCACGTCGGCGGCTTGGAGAAGTTCGGCCGGATCTTCGCTGCCCAGCTTGCTGTAGGCGATCCCGATGCTGGCGTGCACCGCGACCGGGCGGTCCTGGACCCACACCGGCGGTCGCAGCTCGGCCAGGATGCGTTCGGCCGCCTGGCAGGCATCCTCAGGGCCTTCGGTGGCTTCGAGCAGGATGGCAAACTCGTCACCGCCAAAGCGGGCGGCCGTGTCGCCGGTGCGCAGGGAGGCATTCAAGCGGTTGGCCACCGCGATGAGCAGTTCGTCGCCGGCGGCGTGGCCCAAACTGTCGTTGACCAGCTTGAAGTCGTCGAGGTCGAGGAAGAGCACGGCCAGGGAGGTGACCGAGCGAGCGGAACGAGCGAGCGCGTGCTCGAGGCGGTCGCGGAACAGCGCGCGGTTCGCGAGCCCGCTCAGGGCATCGTGGAAGGCCTGGTGCTTGAGCTCGTCCTCGAGGCTCTTGTGCCGGGTTACGTCCCGCAGGGTGAGCACGATGCCTTCCACCGTGGGATCGCCCAAGAGGTTGTTGGCGACGACCTCCATGTAGCGCCACGAACCGTCGCCGTGGTGGACTCGCCACTCCGCCGTTACCGAGGCACCCATCTGGCTGGCAACGCCCACGTAAGCAGCGATCGCCATCTCGGCGTCGCTCGGGTGGAGCAGGGAGGTGAGGAGCACCCCTTCGAGAGAACCGGGCAGGTAACCGAGTATCCGGTACGCCGAGGGCGTCTGGTAAATGATGGTCGTGTCGGGACGGGCGATCAAGATGACGTCTGACGCGTTCTGGACCAGGGTCTGGAAGCGAGCTTCGCTGCGCCGAGCGTGGAATGCCTCGGTCAACTGTTCGCGGTCGAGCGCCAGCCCGACCTGGGCCGCCAGCGTCTCGATTGCGTTGGTCACGTCGGAGCTGAGCTCGCAGCGGCTGCGCACCTCGATGAGCCCCTTCAGGTCCGCGCTGGCGCCGATCGGGCACACGACGCTGTACGTGGCCGGCGGCCGGGCGCCGCCCGATCGAACAGCGCCGACCAACTCGGGTTCGGGCACCTGTCGCGAGAAGAGCCCGCCGGCGGCCAGCGATTCCCATGCCCCCTCGCCGAACCCAGCAGGATCGACGTGCTCTCCCAGTCCCGCGTTGCCTGATGCGGCCACCACCACCAAGTGGCCCGCCAGGTCGGCCACCGCCAGGCTCATGCTGGCGTCGCCCTGTTTGCCCTGCACCAGCTCCCCTATGGCCCGGGCCGTGGCCTGGTATATACCGACCCGGCCGGGAGCCCCGACGAGCTCGCCAGCCTCGCGGCGCAGCACCTTTTCCCGCGAGACCGCCTGGCTGTGCGCCCGCACCACCAGGCTCATACGCAGCACCACGATCAGGAACATGAGCGCGGACACGCCGGCGATGGCCGCCGCGTCCCTCAGTTGGCCGGTGACGGCCTCGACGAGCAACGCCACGGGCGCGACGAGGGAGACCGAGCCGAGCACGCCCAAGCGCCGGTTGCTTGTGCGCAGCGGGGACGCGGCCCGCGGTTCGGAAAGTTCGCGCATCGACGGGTGCAGCGCGGCCGCCCCCCAGCAGCTGTAGAACAGGATCCAGCCGAGGTCAAAGATGTTGCCGTCGTGCCAGTTGAAGCTCGGGTACAGGTTGGCCAAGCCGTAGACGGAATCGGCCACCAGTGTCCCCAGGGTCCCCACTGCCAGCAGGCGCCCGGCGGTGTTGCGGAGGCCTCCGGCACTCCACAAATGTGCCAGCATGGCGAGCACGAGGACATCCCCGAGCGGGTAAGCAGCCGAAGTCAGGCGCACGAGCATGCTCTCTTGTGGGGCGCGGACGTTAGGCCCGATAAGGAATATCCAAGAGAGCAGGGCAAGCCCCACGATGACGATCAGGGCGTCGAGCAGGCTCGCCTGGTCACCGTTCGGGACGCGGGCGCGAGCAAGCAACAACAGCCCGATGGCCAGGACCGGGTACATCGTGATGTAGATGGCGTCGATGAACGACGGGAAGGGAATATTCTGCTGGCCCATGAGTTGGTGCCAGGTCTTGTAGATCGTGTCGCCGGCAATGAAGAGCAGGACCCCGGCCCCGATGAACCACCAGGCCAGCGGGCTGCGCGGGCGGTACTTGCGAGCGCCGTAGATGATGGCGAGGACCGAGAAGATGCCGAGCAGGGACCAAGCCGGGACCTGGCCGGGCCATTCCATCCAGGGGAATATCCCGAGCATGCGCCCCGGGCCGGACGGCACCCCGAAGGGGAAGTAAACCAGGGCCAGGACGGCCTCCACCGCCAAGAACCGCACCCAGTTCCGCGACGCGGCGCGCCGCACCGTCGCCCTCACCGGACGCCGAACCCCCGGCGACGGTGCTCGCCCGTCCCTGGGCCGGCTGCCGACAGCGCGTCGCCGCGAGCAACCTGGGTGTTCACCTCGCTTACATCGTCAACTGAAGAGCCGACCTTAACTTCGCGAAGGCGGGCTCAGCTGGTGAAGTCGCCACCTTGGCCTGCCGATGCAAAGGCAAGACCGATGACGGACTTCCCTTCTGAGCCCCATGGTGAAGCGCTCTGGCCCACCCAGGTCAGCCCGTACGCGGACAGCTGGGCGCCTCCGTCACCCGGTTATGCGGCGCCCGGTTATGCGGCGCCCGGTTATGCGGCGCCCGGCAACGTGGCACCGGGTCATGCGGCGCACCCGCCCGCGCCTGGCTACCCGCCCCAGGTTGGCTACCCGCCCCACGCCGGCTACGGTGCGTACCCGCCAATCGCTTTGCCGCCGGCCAAGCGCACCCGACGGGGCTGGCTGATCGCGCTGTGCATCTTGGTGCCCCTGATCGGCGTCGGCCTGATGA
>DATJST010000328.1:0-42227 GCA_035503975.1 Acidimicrobiales bacterium
TGAAGGGCGCCGCGACGAGCACGACCAGCACCTGGAGGGCTTGGACCGCTTGTACCGGCAGTTGCACCTGTCGTTGGCTCCTCTACGCGTTCGTTCTCATTCGCGTAGAGGCCATCAACCTTGCAGCGGGTCGTAAGCTGCGGCAGGTGGTTCGGTTGGGCCCAAGCGGGACAACCGCCGGGACCTCATCCGGCACCGGGACTTCGTCCGGTTGTGCTCAGCTTAGCGCTGTCGCGCCGGAAGCGCCGTCGGCATCGGTTGTCCCGAGACATTAGGTGTTGCCCGAACATTAGGTGTGGCCCGCCTAAACGTCGTATGGGCGGGGTGGCGAGGGGACCTTAGCCCCTTCTGGCGGGCTCGTTTGTTTCGTACCGTCGAATTGAATGAGTACCGGTGCGGTCATCGGGCTCGCCGGCCTGGACGAGCTGGTCAAGGCGGTCTTGGCGCGTGGCTTCCGGGTGGTCGGGCCCACCGTGCGGGACGGTGCGGTCGTGCTCGGCCCGATAACCGGCGTGGCGGACATGCCGATGGGCTGGCAGGACGCCCAAGGGCCGGGGTGGTACCACGCGGCGCACACAGGCGAAAGTGGGCTGTTCAACTGGGCCGTGGGCCCGCAGTCGCCCAAGGCCGAGTTCTTCCCTCCACGATTGACGCTTTGGCGCGCCAAGCCGCCTGAGTACCAAGTGGAGGAAGTGGCGGACGAGGCCGCCCCGGTGGCGCTGATCGGGCTCAGGCCGTGTGACATGGCTGCGCTCGACGTCCTAGGGGGAGTGCTCGACGGGCCGTCGGCCAGTGACCCCACGTACCAGGCACGCCGGCGCGCGGCCTTTTTGGTGGTCGTGGAATGTGCGCGCCCGGCGTCCACGTGTTTCTGCGTCAGCATGGGGACCGGGCCCGGTATCGGCCGGGGTTTCGACCTCGCCCTGACAGAGCTCATCGGCCGCCCCGGCGGGGGGGACGGCGCAGTGGCCGAAGGCGCCGCCGGCAATGGTGCTGAGGCGGGCCCCGGCGAGCCTCGGTACCTTGCCCGGGCCGGCTCGGAGCTCGGCCGTGAGGTGCTCGCCGAACTACATGGCCGGCCGCCCCGGGCACAGGACATGGCTGAGCGCGTATCGCTCCTCGCCCGGGCCGCGTCGCGCATGGGCCGAGGAGTCGACACTTCGGGCTTGGCCGAATTGTTGGCCCGCAACCTCGGTAGTCCACGCTGGGATGAGGTGGCCGCCCGTTGCCTGGCTTGTGGTAACTGCACGGCGGTCTGCCCTACCTGTTTTTGTGCCAATTTCGAGGACTCGACCGACCTGGAGGGCACTGTCTCACGGCGGCGCACCTGGGCGTCGTGCTCAGACCTGGCCCACTCCTACGTGCACGGTGGCGCAGTGCGCGCGAGCATCAAGTCCCGGTACCGCCAGTGGGCCACGCATAAGTTCTCGTGGTGGTGGGACCAGTTCGGGACCTCAGGCTGCGTCGGCTGCGGGCGCTGCATCACCTGGTGCCCGGCCGGGATCGACATCACCGAAGAGCTGGCTGCCCTCCGCGCGAGCGACGGCGCGCTCGTCCCCACCACAGGAGAAGGACAATGGGAGAAATCGGCTATTCCCAATTAGCGCAGTACCCGCTCTTCGCCGGCATGCCGACAGCGACGCTCGAGCGCCTGTCACGCTCCGCTCAGGAGGTGGCCTTCGACACGGGCCACGTGATCCTGGCCGAAGGAGGCCACGCCGGCACTTTGTACCTGTTGAGGCGGGGCAAGGTCACGTTGTCGACCCATGCGCCGGGCCGGGGGGACCTGCTCGTCCAGACGATCGGCCCGGGCGAGGTATTGGGCCTTTCCTGGCTGTTCCCGCCCTTCAAGTGGAGGTTCGACGCCAGGGCGATCGAACCAGTGGCCGCGCTCGCGGTGGACGGGCCGGGCGTCCGCGCGGAGCTCGACGACAACCCAGCCCTCGGTTACCAGCTTCTCAAGCGGATCGGTCCTGTGATCCTCGACCGCCTTCAGCAGACCCGGGTGAGGTTGCTCGACCTGTACTCCAATGAGCGTGCGAACAATGGGCACTCCTCGAACTGAGCCCAACATAAACCGGCCCAGCGCCGGCCCTTTTACCCCAGTCGTGTTCCGGGTCGCCGCTCGCCATCAAGAAACCTCGGACGTGGTCACCCTCGCGCTCGAAGGCGGCCCGTTCAGCTTCGGGCCGGGGCAGTTCAACATGCTCACCGCTTTTGGCGTCGGCGAAGTCCCGATCTCGATCAGCAGCCCCCCCGGGTACCGCCACCTGCTGCACACCATCCGCCAGGTTGGCCCGGTCACCACCGCACTTTGCGCGGCGCCCTTGGGTGCGCCGATCGGCGTGCGCGGCCCGTTCGGGACGGACTGGGGCATCGACGACTTCGCGCACGCTGATGCCGTGGTCGTGGCCGGCGGTATCGGCCTCGCGCCCCTGCGCGGCGCTGTGGCAATGCTGGTACAACGTATGGGCCTGCCCACTGGCCCGCGCCGGGTGGTCGTCCTGGTCGGGGCGCGCAGCCCTGACCAGCTGATCTTCCGTGATGACCTGCAGGCTTGGGCTCGCCAGGGGGCCGAGGTCGGGGTCACGGTGGACCTCGCGGGGCCGCATTGGCAGGGGAACGTCGGCTTGGTGACGCAACTGGTGCCTGCTGCCGGCTTCGACCCGACACGGGCGATGGCGCTGGTTTGCGGGCCCGAGGTGATGATGCGCTTCGCGGTGCAAGCCCTCATAGAACGCGGAGTTCTCCCTGCCTCGATACGCCTTCGCATCTCGCTCGAACGCAATATGCAATGCGGCTCCGGGCTGTGTGGCCATTGCCAGCTGGGGCCGTACATGCTCTGCCGCGGTGGCCCGGTGGTCAGCTTCCCCGATGCCAGCCGCCTGTTGATGGAAGCGGAAATATGACCTCGACCACTACGCCGGCTGCCGCCGACGCCGTCGCCCACGCCGAGCAGGGGAGCGCGCACATGACTGGCCGGAGGCCAAAGCTGGCCGTCTGGAAGTTCGCCTCCTGTGACGGCTGCCAGCTGAGCCTGTTGGACATAGAGGACGAGTTGCTGCGGCTGGTAAGCACGGTCGAGATTTGCTACTTCCCCGAAGTGACGAGCACCGTAGTCGAAGGGCCCTACGACGTCTCGCTGGTCGAGGGGTCGGTGACTACGCCGCACGACGTCGAACGAGCCCAGCAAGTACGCGCCGCATCGCGTTTTGTTGTGGCCATCGGGGCGTGCGCCACATCGGGTGGCATACAGAGCCTGCGGAACTACGCGTCGCTCGGCGACTACGTCTCTGCCGTGTACGCCAATCCCGCGTACATCGACAGCCTCGCTACCTCTTGGCCGATATCGAAGTACGTACAGGTAGATTTCGAGCTCCGGGGCTGTCCAGTGGACGGCTACGCGTTGCTCGAGGTACTGACGGCGTACGTCGCGGGCCGCGCCCCTCGCATCCCTGGCTTCGCGGTCTGCCAGGAATGCAAGGCGGCGGGTAATGTCTGCGTGCTGGTGGCCAACCGCGGCGCCTGCCTCGGGCCGGTGACCCGGGCCGGCTGTGGGGCACTGTGCCCGTCGGTTAATCGCGGTTGCTTTGGTTGTTACGGGCCGGCGTCAACCGTCAACACGCCCTCGCTGGCGGCGCGCCTGATGGCGGACGGGGCTGGCGGCCAGCAGGTTCGAAGGCTGTTCCGGACCTTCACCGCGGGTGCGCCCGAGTTCGCAAAGGAGAGCCAGGCTCATGACGCATAGCTTTGTGGTCGACTTGCTCTCCCGGGTGGAGGGGGAGGGCGGGCTCAAGGTCGTCGTCCAAGATGGCTCGGTCGAGGAAGTGGCCCTCAACATCTTCGAGCCGCCCAGGTTCTTTGAGGCTTTCCTGGTGGGCCGTGCCTACCAGGAGGTGCCTGACATAACGGCGCGTATATGCGGGATCTGCCCGGTCGCGTACCAGATGACCGCCTGTGCCGCGATCGAGGATGCTCTCCGCTCCGCCGGCGGTGACGCGGCCGAGCTGGCGCCGGCCTACGAGGTCCGCCAGCTCCGGCGGCTGCTCTACTGCGGCGAATGGCTTCAGAGCCACGCGCTCCATGTGTATTTCCTGCACGCACCGGACTTTCTCGGCTGCAACGACGCAGTGGCACTGGCGGGGACCGACCCCGCCGCCCTGCAGCGCGGCGTGGCCCTCAAAAAAACAGGCAACCTGGTGATGAAGACGGTGGGTGCACGAGCGATCCACCCGGTCAACGTGAGGGTTGGGGGCTTCTACCGCGCGCCGGGCGCCGAGGCCATTCGCGCTCTGGCCGGGCCGCTGCAAGACGCGCTCGAGGCTTCCCTGAAGACGCTCGAGTGGGTGAGCCGGTTCGATTTCCCCTCCCTCGAGAACGATTATCTGTTCGTCGCGCTCCGCGGTGAAGGGTGTTACCCCATCGACTCGGGACCGGTGGCATCGTCGGCCGGCCACGAGTGGTCGCCAGCTGAATTTGCCGAAGCGGCGGTCGAGGAGCACGTAGCCCGTTCGACGGCGCTGCACGCCCGCCTCTTCGGCCGTTCTCCGTACCTGACGGGGCCCTTGGCCCGGTACGCGCTCAATTCAAGCTCGCTGAGCCCGTTGGCCAAGGCAGCGGCCCGCGACGCGGGGCTCGGGCCGGTTTGCCGCAACCCGTTCCAGAGCATTGTCGTACGGGCCGTGGAAATGGTGGTTGCTTGCGAAGAAGCGCTGCGCATCGTCTCGTCCTACACCGCTCCGGCTGAACCTGCGGCGCCGTTGCCTTCCGCCGCTCCGGGGCAGGTCCTGGTCGGCACGGGGGCCACGGAGGCGCCGCGCGGGCTGCTGCTGCACCGCTACGAGATAAAGGACGGTTTGGTCACCAAGGCTCGCATAATGCCGCCGACGTCGCAGAACCAGCTAAGCATTGAGGCCGACCTACGAGCGGTCGTGGGAGCAGGGCTCCACCTGGCCCACGACGAGCTCACGCACCGTGCCGAAATGGCGGTGCGCAATCACGATCCCTGCATAAGTTGCGCTGCGCATTTTCTCGACATCGAGGTCCAGCACCGTTGAGCACGCCTGCCACAGCGGCCGCCCGCTTGGTCGTGGCCGGTATCGGCAATGAGATGCGTGGCGACGACGGGGCCGGCCCGGCGGCCGTGGAGCGAGCCCTGCTCCAAGGTGTTGCTAGCGCTGAGGGGCGCGCGGTTGCCGTCGTGGGGCCGCTCGTGGGCCCTCTCGACCTGCTCGACCAGTGGGAGGGAGCCGAAATCGCGGTCGTGGTGGACGCCATGCGGTCCGGTTCCCCGGTGGGCACGGTCACGCTCACGTACCTCGACGCGGCCGACCCTGAGGGCCGCGCAGCCAACGGTGATGCCACCTCCCCCCCCACACACCGGGCGAGCGAGGGCGGCCTTTCACGGCCGGGCACGCACGGGCTGTCCTTTGGCGACGTCTACCGGATCGCCCTCCAGACGGGTTCGGCGCCAACGCGTGTGGCCCTGATCTGCATCGAAGGCCGGGACTTTTCCCTGGGAGCGGGCATGAGCGCCGAGGTCGACGCCGCTGCGTCGCGCGTCGCCGACATCATCGTGGGCCTGATCAGGGCGCATTTGCAGGCACGAGGTCCTCTAGAAAGTCACCTTGTGCCAGTGCCTCCCTGAGTCCTGTGTTGACAGCATCACGCCGGCCTGGCCGTCGTTGCCCAGCAGTATGGCGGTGCCGTACTGCGGCGTCCAAAAGTTGACCTGTTGCCACAACAACAATGGGCCAACGCTGTAAGCCTTTTGCCAGGACGTGCCACCGTCGAAGCTCATCTCCAGGTCCTCGTTGGTACCAACCGCCAGTACCGACGGCCCCGCAGCGGCGGCTGCGCCGACCGAGGTCGCCGCGACGGGCAGGCGCGTCCCCGGCGCGAAGCTGGTGCCGGCATTGTGCGAGCTCAGCAGGTCAATGGAGATCTTCTGGCCGGTCCAAACCCCCTCGGTGCAAACCGCGTCCAGGTCGCCGGTCGTCGTCGTGGGCACTAAGACGGCCGGTCCGCCGGCTTTGGAGCATGGGGCCGCCCACGCCGCCCAATGCCCCGGGGAGACCTCGCGCGCCCCGCTCACCACCACCCGGTTGTTCTCGATGAACCACCCGTGGCTCCCCGCCAGGGCCAACTGGCCGCCAGGCACCGGGCCTGCCCCAACAGCGAGCCCTGCCAGGCTGCGCTGCCAGCTGCCTCCTGTGACATGCGCTGAGAAGAGGTCAACGTCGCTCCCCACGACGACAGCGGCCGTCACCACGCCGCCACTCGCCTCGATGTCTTCGACGCCGGCAGCGACAGCCGTGGGGAAAAAGTGCCCAACCGTCCAGTGCTCGCCGCCGTTGTGAGTGGACCACACGTCGTCGAGCTCCTCGCCCGCCGCGTTGGAGAAGATCCAGCCGTCGTTGCTGTCTGCGAACCTGATGGCGAGCGGTGGGCCGAACTGGCGCTGTGGCCAGTGCTGTACCGCTGCCGGGAGGTGCACTGGCGCCCAGCTGCCGCCGCCGTTGCTCGTGCGCAGTAGCTGTGCGCAATGGGCCGCCCCGCATTTGACCGTGCCGAGGGCCCAACCTTGCGAGGCGCTGACGAACCAGGCCGCGCCGGGACCGAAGGACGCGGTGGCGCCGGCCGGGACCAGCCCGACCGAGGCCGCGTTGACCGGGGCGGGAGCACAGAGCGCGAGCATCATCGGCGCTACGACGAGCGCGCTCAGCCGGATCTGCCACCGTGGCGGGTGTGGTGCTCGCATCTGGTCGCAACCTTTCGGGAGGGCCTGCGTCCCGGGCAGGCGCGGAGACGGGTCGACTGCGTGGAGCGTACCCGCCGCACGGAGCCGAGGCCGCCGAGATGAAGCCCGATGAGATCTGCGGTCGATGCCCGTCGCAACAGCCATGCCTCAGGATCTTTTGCAGCGCGTCCCGGAGCTAACATCTCGCGCCGTGGCGGCCACATCGCAGCAGTTGGCGGACGGCGATCTCGAGCAGTACCGGAGGGAGCTGACTGGGTACTGCTACCGGATGCTCGGCTCGGGGTCCGAGGCCGAGGACGCGGTGCAGGAAACCTTCGTGCGCGCCTGGCGCAACGCCGACCGGTTCGAGGGCCGCTCGAGCGTCCGGTCGTGGCTCTACCGGATCGCCACCAACGTCTGTACCGACATGCAACGCCAGGTGCAACGCCGCGCCCGGCCGTTCGAAGTGGGCCCGGCCTCTCCGCCCGACGAGAAGTACCTGAGCACTCTCCTGCCTGAGAACGTCTGGATAACCCCCATACCTGACGCTCGTATTGAACCCGCCGGCAACGACCCCGCCGAGGTGGCCGAGCACCGCGAGTCCGTCCGGCTGGCCTTCATATCGGCCTTGCAGCACCTGCCCGCGCGCCAGCGCGCTGCCCTCATCCTGTGCGAGGTCCTGCGTTGGCAGGCGGCCGAGGCGGCCGAGCTCCTCGCTATGTCCGTGGCCGCCGTCAACAGCGCTCTACAAAGGGCGAGAGCCACTTTGGCTGCGCTCCCCTCGGAGCCCCACGCCAGGCGTTTGGACGGTCCCGATGCTGAGCTGTTGGAGCGTTACGTCGACGCCTTCCAGCGCTATGACCTCGACACGCTGGTCACCCTGTTGCATGAGGACGCGGTCCAGACGATGCCCCCGTTTGTCATGTGGGTGCAGGGCGCCGTCAACATCACCCGCTTCATGGTGCTGCCCGGACCGGACGCCTGCCGTGGTTCTCGCCTCGTCCCCACCTCGGCCAACGGCTGCCCGGCGTTCGCCCAGTACAAGCCGGACCCGAGCGGCGGTTATTCCTCGTGGTCGCTCCAGGTGATCGAAACGTCAAGCGGCCGGATCACCGGGATCCATTGCTTCATCGACGCGGCCAACATTTTCCCTGCTTTCGGGCTGGCCCTTCACCTCGACGCGTAGGCCTGAGAGCTCGAGCAGCTGGAGTAGAAAGGTCGAGGGGGTGGTGAGCACCGCCCGGGCGCCGAGGTGCTTGGCCGTCAACATGGCCCGAGCCACCGCGTCCACCGCGCCGAGGTCCGGTTCCCCGCGACCGTCGATCGACGACGACGCCAGCACGCGGCCGTCTTGGCCCACGATCTCGAGCACTCCCCAGTGCTGCCATCCGTGCATCATGGGATGGACGGCATAGGGGAGCCCGGGTCATCGGCCGGCTGCTGGCGGGCCAGTCGGCGCTCAGCCGGGTAGTGACAGGGCCAGTTGGGGCCCGGGCGGCCGACGCTCGGCCCGGGTCATCTCCACAGGTCCTCCAGGGCCAACGAGACGGCCGCGGCCAGCCGGCCGCAGGCGGCGACGTCCGGCCGCTCGACCGCCTCGTCGACGACGTCAAGGGCGGCGCACACGCGGCTGTCGAGGAAGCGGCTCAGGGCGGCAAAGGCATGCCGGTCGTCGCTTGCCTGGCGGTGGAAATGGAGCCGCAACGGCGAGTAGAGGTACAGCTCGTCTCGCGCGCGGGTCACAGCGACATAGAGCAGGCGCCTCTCTTCGGCCAGCCCGGCCGGCGTGCCCACGGCCAAGTCGCTCGGTACGCAGCCGTCCACCACGTGGGGGATGTGCACTACTGCCCACTCCAGGCCCTTGGCCGAGTGAATGGTAGAGACAACCAGGTAGTCCTCGTCCAGGTGCGGCGGCCCGGCTAGGTCGCCTGTCGCTTCGGGTGGGTCCAGAGTGAGCTCGGCCAGCCAGGCGGCGAGCTCGGGCACCGAACCAGCCGCCGCCGCCAGGCGCTCGATGTCTGCCAAGCGCACCGGGGCGTCGACATAACGGCTGGCCAACAGCGGCCGCAGTGCATCGACCACCAGTTCCGCCCGCGCCCGCGCGCCTTGCGCCTGGCGGGCGCGGGCGAGGGTCTCGAGCGTGAACGACAGGGAGCCCCGGGCGCGCGCGGGTGCGGCCGCTACCAGCTCTGCCCAGTCGGCGACCCGGTCCGCGCCACCAGTGGCCATGGCGACCAGGTCCCTCGCCCGTGCCGGC
The DNA here is from genome assembly GCA_035503975.1 of Acidimicrobiales bacterium. Classification (GTDB taxonomy): domain Bacteria; phylum Actinomycetota; class Acidimicrobiia; order Acidimicrobiales; family Palsa-688; genus DATJMJ01. Next base: position 8,997 of record DATJST010000328.1, read on the forward strand.
CCAATGTCGTCGTGCAAGCGCAACAAGCGGTACCAAGCGAGCTGGTCGTGTGGGTTGTCCAACAGCCGCGCCGCCGCCACGAAGTCCTTTACGTGGGATGCCTCCAGGAAGCGCAGCCCGCCGTACTTGCGGAACGGCACGCCTCGGGCGCTGAGCTCGAGCTCGACCAGGTCGCTGTGATGCGCGGCGCGCACCAGCACGGCCTGCTCCCGCAGGGCAATTCCCCTTTCGTGGGCCTGGAGCACCCGGTCCACGATCGAGCGCGCTTCCCCGTGGGCGTCGTGGCAGCGCAGCAGCACCGGCCGCGCCCCTCGCCCCCGGTCTGAGCGGAGCACCACCCGGGCGACGTCATCGTCGCGCCCAACCGAATTGGCCACGTCCAGGATCCCTTGCACGGACCTGAAGTTGCGCTCCAGCCGCACCACCGAGGAGGCCGGGAAGGCGAGCACCGCGTCGCGGAGGCACTCTGCGCTCCCACCCCGGAAGCCGTAGATCGCCTGAGCCTCGTCGCCCACGACCATCAGTCCTTGGCCGGACGGCCGCAGCAAGCGGACGATGTCAACTTGCAGCCTATTGAGATCCTGGTACTCATCGACCAGTACGTAGTCCCAGGAGGCCACGACCTGGCGGCCGAGCGGTTCGTGGGCGAGCAGGGCGCGCCAATAAAGGAGCAGGTCGTCGAAGTCAGCCAGCGCCTGGCTGCGCTTGCTGGCCGTAAACGCGCTGAACAGTTGGGCGATGGCCCCACGGTGCGGCTCGCACCAGGGGAAATCGGTCGCCAGGATGTCGCTTAGGGGCTGGGAGGTGTTGATGCAGCGCGAGTAGATGTCGACCAGGGTCGCGGTCCGTGGAAAGCGCTGGGCTGTCCCGGACAGACCGTGCTCGGTGCGCATCAGCTCCATCAGGTCGCAGGCGTCGCTCGGGGCGAGCACCGAGAACCCGCTCGGGAAGCCGATCACCTCGGCGTAGGCGCTGACAAAGCGGTGGGCGACGGCGTGGAACGTGCCTCCCCATGGGCGGCGTCCGCCGCTCGCGCCTACCAGACGCGCAGCCCGGGCCAGCATCTCGTCGGCCGCCCGGCGGGTGAAGGTCAGCAGCAGGATGCGCTCCGGGCTCGTGCCGCCTTGCAGGAGGTACGCGACGCGTGAAATGAGCGCTCGCGTCTTGCCCGTGCCCGCGCCGGCGATGACCAGCAGCGGGCCGGCACCGTGAGTGGCCACGGCCAGCTGCGCGGCGTCCAGGCCGCGGTCCCATGCCGGTCCCGTACCCCCAGGGCCCGTACCCCCAGGGCCCGTACCCCCAGGGCCCGGTGCGGCTACTGAGGCCCCTGAGGCGCGTGCAGGTGCGAACATACGTTTGGTTACGTTAGCAGGGGTGGCAGGGGTGGCGTGACATCGCGGCCTATGACACAGGGAACGGTCCCGTGCCTGACAAAGTCTTAGGAAGGTGTGGGCGTTCGTGCATAGACGCGGTAGCGGAGCGTTCCGGCTCTTGGTCGCCCTCGTGCTGCTGGCTGCCATGGTGGCGCCTGGTGCCCCTGCTGACGGAGCGCCTGGGCAGGCAACGGTCCAAGAGACAACGGCCCAGGAGACAACGGCCCAAGAGACAACGGCCCAGGAGACAACGGTCCAAGAGACAGCAGGCAGCAGGACGACCACGGCCGCACCACTGGTGACAACCAGCGCGAGCGCGGGTACCACGACGCCAACGGGTACCACGACCACAACGGGTACCACGACCACAACGGGTACCACGACGGCGCCGGGTACCACGACGGCGACGGGTACCACGACGGCGACGGCGCCGCCCGCCGACCAAAGCGGTTACATGTCCAACCAGCTCAAGGCGATCTCGTGCCCGGCGTCGAATTGGTGCGTGGCCGTAGGTTTTTACGCGTTCGACAACGGCGGGACGCAAAGGTCGTTGGTCGAAACCATGTCTTCGGGGAACTGGTCGGTCGTGCCGAGCCCCAACGCCGGTGCTCACGACAACGTCTTGTTGGGCGTTTCGTGCACCACCGTGACCTCGTGCGTGGCCGTTGGCTACTACGACGACGGCGGCGTCGCGCACACCCTGGTCGAACAGATGGTGGGTGGCAATTGGGAGCTCATGGCGGGCGCCAACGCCAATTCCAGTACCAACGTGCTCGACGCGGTCTCCTGCTCCACCCCAGAGGCGTGCGTCGCCGTCGGCTACTACAACGACGGCCACGGTCCCCATACCCTGGCCGAGTCGCTGGCCGGCGCCGCCTGGCAGGTAAGCCCGAGCCCCGACAAGGGGACCTTCGCGAACGCCCTCAACGGGGTTTCCTGCGCTACCACAACGATTTGCGTCGCCGTCGGCTACGCCAGCAACGGGTTGCGCGACCGTACCCTCGTAGAGACAATGGCCGGGGGCACCTGGCAAGTCACGCCGAGCCCGGACCAGACCGCTCACCTGAACGTGGTCAACGCCGTCGCCTGCCCGACCGAGGGTGCCTGTGTCGCCGTCGGCTACTACAACAACGGCAGTACCGTGCAGGTTCTCGCGCTCGAGCAGTCCTCCCTCGGTACGTGGCAGCTGGGGCCGAGCACCGATGAAGGCGCTGGGGCCAACGAGCTGGACGGGGTCTCCTGCGCGCTCCCGGCCGCCTGCGTGGCCAGTGGCTCCTACACCAACGGCTCTCTCCAGTCGCCACTCGTGGAAGCCCTGACAAATGGCATTTGGGCACCTAGCGAGGCGCAGCTCCCGTCAGGCGGCGTCTCGGTGGCTCTTTTGGCGGCCGTCTCCTGTGCACCTTTGGGCACGTGCTCTGCCGCCGGGTACGTTGGCGGGCCGGCCAGCACAACTACCCCGGCTGCCAACAGCTCGAGCACCACCAGCACGAGCAGTCCCGGCAACGTGAGCACCCAGCCGGCCGGTCCCCGTGGCGGCCCGACTACCCTCTACCAAGCCCTCGTGGAGTCGTCTGCCGAGGGCAGCTGGAAGGTCCTCACGACCCCACTGATCAGCACCCCCACTGCGATCACTTTGGCCGTCACGCCCCACCCGGCGGCGATCGGCGACCTCGTGAGTTATACCGCTCGGGTCTCACCGCCACCGGCGAGCGGCACGGTCGACTTCACCGACAATGGCACGGACGTGCTCGGGTGCGGCTCGGTTGTGGTCGGCCCCGGGGGTGTGGCCGTGTGCCCGGTCACGTACTGGACGGGAGGCCAGCACGCGGTGGAGGCGTTCTACTCGGGCAGCGGCGGCTTCGAACCTTCGACGTCGAACCTGGTCGGGGAGGGCGTCTCGTTCCCGCCCGCGGGGTACTGGTTGGCGACGGCTAACGGGCAGGTGTACCCCGTGGGTGGGGCAGCCCGCCTGGGTGGTGCAACAATCTCGGCGGCGAGCGGTCCAGTGGTAGGCATCGCCGCCACTCCCGATGGCCGGGGTTACTGGTTGGTAACCAGCCGCGGGCTGGTATCGGCCCGTGGTGATGCCCAATCTTTCGGGGACCTGGTGACGCGGGGCGTGAAGGCCTCTGACATCGTCGCCTTGGCCCCGTCTTTCGATGGGCGTGGCTACTGGCTCGTGGGCCGGGACGGAGGCCTGTTCGCCTTCGGCGACGCCGTGTTCCACGGTTCCCTACCGGCGCTCAAGATCCACGTCGACGACGTTGTGGCGCTTGCCGCTTCGGCGAGCGGGGGCGGCTACCTCCTTGCCGGCGCCAACGGGGGGGTTTTCGCGTTCGGCTCGAGCCGGTTCCAGGGGTCGGTGCCGGCCAGCGCCGCCCGCTCAGCGCCAATCCGCGCCATCGTGCCAGCTCAGGAAGGGAACGGCTACATCCTCGTCAGCTCGAACGGCAATGTTTACGTGTTCGGGAGCGGGCTCATATCTCAGGGCTCCTTGCCCGCCCGCGGTGTGCACGTCGCCAACATCGTGGGCGCCACCCTGACCGCCGACGGCGGAGGCTATTACTTGGCTGGTAGCAACGGCAGCGTGTACACGTTCGGCGACGCCCGGGCTCAGGCGGTCCCGGCCAATCCTCTCCCACAGGCGCCTGTCGTCGCCATCGCCGGGACTTGAACCGGTATTAGGGACGCCAAAACCAGACATTTGGGAATAGCGCAATGGCTGCGTGGTCGTGCCACCGCATAGCGTGCACGCTCCTGCTATTGTCAGAGGCGCCCTCTTTGTGGTGCTATTCCCGTACCTGGCCAGGCAACCTGGCCCGAGCACAAGGAGCTACCTGGTGGCCACAGCTCAGCGGGCGGCGCCGGCGGCGCCACCGGCGGCCGCGGTACCAGCTGATCTGGTCATAGTGCCCTCTCAGGGTGATGCGAGGGCTCCCAGGCCGCCTATGGGCGCCCGCTTTTGGCGCTTGTGGTGGGCCACGGCACTGTCCTCGAGCGGCGATGGCTTGGTCGCGGTGGCTTTGCCCCTTCTCGCGTTCACAGTTACGCGCAACCCCGTAGCGATCGCAGGTGTACTGGTTGTGCAACGCGCTGCCGGCGCCCTGGTTGCCCTTCCGGCAGGCGTACTTATCGACCGGCTGCCGCGCCGCAGCGTGATGATCGCCGCCAACTTGGTTTCTGGGCTGCTGATGGCGGCCGTCGTTGGGGCGATGACCCTAGGCCTCGACGACCTGCCCATGATCTACGCCGTCGCCGCCGGGCTCATCGTCTGTGACGTCGTGTACACCCTGGCCCTCCAAGCGAGCTTCCGCGACGTTGTGCCGTCGCCCGGCTTGCTCTCCACGGCCAACGCCCGACTGATGGGCATCGACCAGACCGGAGAGCAGTTTGCTGGTCCTGCGGTGGCCGGGATCATGTTCAGTTGGGTGCGCCGGCTCCCCTTCTTGGCCGACGCGGCCAGCTTTTTTGTCTCAGCGCTGCTTGTCGCCGGGAGCGTACCCCGGCCGGCCAGCCGTTGGCGCCACGCCGTCGGCGCTGCCTCAGGGCACGACGGCTCGTCGGCCGAGCCGGAAATGCGATCGGCCAACGGCGAGCCTCGCCATGCGCGCGGCTTTACCGCTGACTTTCGCACCGGCCTGCGCGTCTTCTTGCAAGAACGCCCGCTCAAACTGCTGGGCGCCTCGATGGCCGCCCTAAGCCTCAACAATGGCATGGTCTTCGCCCTCCTCGTGCTCTACGGCCGGGTTGACCTCCACCTGAGCGCAACGGGGTACGGCGTGTTCATCGCCGTGGGGTCGGTGCTCGGGATCGTGGGCAGCTTCGCCGGCGGCCGCCTCGAGCGCCGGTTTGGGCCCGCCGGCGTTATCGTCCTGGGGAGCCTGTTCGTAATCGCGAGCGACCTGAGCATGGCCGTGGCCACAGTCGCCCTGGTGGCCCTCGCCGTGTTCGCGTTCCAGGATTTTGGCGTGTGCATCGCCAATGTCGGGTCGGTAACGTCGCGCCAGAGGCTTATCCCGCGCCAGCTTTTCGGCCGCGTCGGAAGCGTGCACCGCACCCTGGTCATCAGTGCGCTTCCGATCGGGGCGCTGCTGGCTGGGTTCATCGCCAGTGCCTTCAGCGTCCGCGTCGCCCTAGCCGTCGCCGGGGTCATCCAGGCCGTGTTGTGGATCTACCTCGCGCCTGCGCTGCTGCGGGCCCTGAGGCCGGCCAAGGAAAGCGTCCAGCTGGTCGATTGACTGCAGCCCGCGGGGAAGCTTGCCGGGCCGGCGCTCGCCTACGCCCGTCTCACGGGCCGCGGCCGGCAGTCCCAGATGCCAGCGGCGCCCGGTAACCTGTGGGCGTGCTGCGCGTCTTGGCTGCTCAGGATGTAACAGACGAGCTCTTCGCCGCCGTGGAGCGACTCCTGCCGCAGCTTTCTTCGTCGGCTCGTTTACCCACCCGCGCAGAGCTGGGCCAAATAGTCCTCTCGCCGGCCACGACCCTGCTTGTCGCCCGCGAGGACGAGGCGGTGCCGGCTAATGGTGACGGTGGGGAGCAGGGTTGGGCGAGCGGCGACGACGTCGCGAGCGGCTCGATCGTCGGCATGTTGACCCTGGTGACTTTCCGCATACCGACGGGAGTGCGGGCCTGGATCGAAGATGTCGTCGTCGACGCCGCCTTCCGCCGTCGCGGTGTCGGGGAGGCCTTGACCCAGGCGGCGCTCGAGGTTGCCAGCGCGCGGGGGGCGCGAACCGCGGATCTCACGTCGCGGCCCAAACGGGAGAACGCCAACCGGCTCTACGAGCGCATGGGCTTCGAGCTGCGCGACACCAACGTCTACCGCTACCAGCTCGGTAGCTGACGCGGGTGACGGCGCCGCGTGGCTGACGCTGCGCACCACCAGACCGACGCGGCTGGAGGCCACGCCGGAGACGAGAGCTCCGCCGGGGACGAGCGCGCCGGGGACGAGCGCGCCCGGGACGAGCGCGACGGCATCTCTTTCTCCCACTTGGGTGAGCCGCTATTCGATGGGTCGGGGGCGAGCAAGCGGGACCTGGTGAACTACCTCGACGCGGTCGCGGAGCGTTTGGTGCCCGTGCTCGCGGACAGGCCGCTCTCGGTGGTCCGGGCGCACGCCGGCCAGGAACCCTTCATGCAGAAGAACGTCCCGAAGTACACGCCGGGGTGGGTGGCGACGGTGCGGATGTGGGCGGAAGCATCAAAGCGGGACGTCTCCTACGCGCTGTGCAACGACCGGCGCACGTTGCTCTGGTTCGCCAACCAGCGGGCGGTTGAGTACCACCCTGCACTGATGCGCACCGAGCATCCCGAGCTGGCCACCCACCTCGTGCTCGACTTGGACCCACCCGGAGCGGATGCGTTCGCAGCCGCGGTCGAGGTGGCCGGGCTCGTCCGTCAGGCTTTGGCCGAGGCCGGACTGGATGGAGCCGTGAAAACGAGCGGGGCGAAGGGTGTGCACGTGTTCGTGCCCCTCGCAGGTGCGAGCTTGGGTGATGCCGCGGCGGCCACCCGCGCACTGGCGGCCCGCGCGGCGGCGCTCGGCCCGCAGATCGCCACAACGGCGTTCATGAAGGACCAAAGAGATGGAAAAGTGTTCGTGGATGCGACCCGCGCCGCCGGCGCCACGGTGATCGCTGCCTACAGCCCTCGTGTGCGCCCAGGAGTACCTGTCTCTTTCCCTTTGAGCTGGAGTGAGCTTGGTTCGGTCCGCCCTGGTGAACTGACGGTGCATACAGCGATCGAACGCCTGGGTAATGCGGACCCCTGGGTGGCGAACATGCCAGCGCCCCAGGTCCTTAGCCCTGAGCTCGTCGCCGAGGGTAACGCCATCCCGGCCCCACGCGGTCAAGCGTTGCAACGTGGCAGGAAGAGCGGCGATCAATAACCTTCGAGGGCGCCGGGGAGCCCCGGACCTCCGTCGCGGCGACAAGTGCTCCGGACTGCCCCAGAAACGCACGAGTTGTGTGCACTTTCGCGCGGTATAGCAGGAGTTGCGACGTTCTACCCCCGGAAAACGATATACAACTGTACGCGACACCCCGCTCGCGCCCTCAGACGCGTCAAAAGGTGTAACGAACTGGCCCCGGATGGGCTGGGTCGCGTACAGTTAGCCGCGTTTCCCGGCCAGGCGCTACGTCTGGGGCCCGGCTCGCCCCCTTACAACCGCCTCAGGGGCTCCCGGCCGAGCGGCACCCGCAAGCCCGCGCCGTCCCGGTGGCGTGCCGGCTGGCCGACGAAGAGAGCGGTGCAGCGGTCAGTAGGCGCGGGCGACCACGGCAACGAGGTCGGCGGCGTCGTCGTTCGAGGCAGGGAGAGAACCGTCCGGCCGCCTGAGAGCGCGCACCGAGACGCCCTTTGAGTTCAGCCACTGCTCGGCGTCGGGGCCTGTTCCCTCCGAGGCGCCCGAGCTCGCTGCGCCTCCCGCGCCTCCCGCGCCCCCCAGGAGCGCAGCCGGCAGCACGGCAAAACCGGACTGAGCCGCTTCGACGGCCTCTTCGAGGTTGGCCACCGCTACGGTCGCTGCCGCTTGCCGCTCGCGAGCTTCGTCGAAGAGGGCGGCCTGGGCCGCCTCCAAAGCGCTGGTCACGCCTTCGACCGCCGCGTCCAAACGTACCGCGACCTTGCTGCCGTCTTGCCGGCGGCACAACACGACCGTGCCGGACGCCAAGTCGCGTGGCCCCACCTCTACCCGCATCGGCACCCCCTTGAGCTCCCAGCCCACCACGCGCCGCCCGAACGACAGCTCGGTACGCACGTCGAGCTCGGCTCGGTGCCCCTTGGCTCGCAGCGCCTCCACGAGCGACGCGGCCGCTTCTCCAGCCCCCTCTTCGGTCCGCACGGCCAGGACGACCACTTGCACGGGGGCAACCCGGGGTGGGACGCGCAAACCGGCGTCGTCGCCGTGGGCCATGATCAGCGCACCCATCAGCCGGGTTGACGCTCCCCACGACGTCAGCCAGGCGAACTCCTGCTGGCCGGACTCGGCCGAGAAGGAGATGCCGAAAGCCTTGGCGAAGCCCTGGCCCAGCTCGTGGCTGGTGCCCATCTGGAGCGCCTTGCCGTCGCGCATCATTCCCTCGGTGGTCCAGGTGGTAGTGGCCCCGGCAAAGCGCTCCCGTTCGGTCTTGCGCCCTACGACTACGGGGATCCCAAGGACGGTCACCATGAAGTCCTCATAAACGTCGCGCAGGATGCGCAGGGCATAGTCCTGGGCCTCGGCCTCGGTGGCATGCGCGGTGTGGCCTTCCTGCCAGAGGAACTCCGTAGTCCGCAGGAACAGGCGAGGCCTCAGCTCCCAACGCACCACGTTGGACCACTGGTTGAGCAGCAGTGGCAGGTCCCGGTAGCTCTGGACCCACTTGGCCATGAAGGCGTCAATGATGGTCTCGCTGGTCGGCCTGACGACAACCGGCTCCTCGAGTTTCTTGCCGCCGCCGTGAGTGACCACCGCGAGCTCGGGGCTGAACCCTTCGACGTGCTCGGCCTCCTTGTGGAAGTAGCTCTCCGGTATGAACAGGGGGAAGTAGGCGTTCTGCGCGCCGGCCGCCTTTATCCGAGAGTCGAGCTCGGCTTGCATCCTTTCCCAAATGGCAAAGCCGTAGGGCCGGATGACGATGGTCCCCCGGACCGGGCCGCCCTCCGCCAGCTCTGCTTTGGCGAGCACGTCCTGGTACCACTGGGGGAAGTCGTCAGCTTGCGGCGTGAGCACATCGGGCTTGGGCATGCGTGCACGCTATAAGCCCGTTGGCGGGCGTCGCCCCATTTGTCGCCCGGCGAGCGCTCCCGGGGCTGAGAAGCTGATGAGCTGGGTGCCCGAGCGTCCGGCAGTGAGGATTGGCATCAATAGAATGCGCTTATGGCCCGCGCCCCGGTACCCCCTGCGTCCGCCGCGCCCCGCCGGACGCTCCTCGACCGGCTGATGGCGACGCGCGCCACCCGGCGTGCCCTGCGCTTCGGGCCGATCCAGCGCGTGCTTTCCCCGGCCCGGGGCGACCGGGTGATCCACACCTTCATCCGGTACTCGATGGTCTCAGGCGTCGCCATCGTGATCAGCCAGGCGGCGATCCTCATTTGCACCGCCTTGTTCCATAGCTCAGGCATCCTTGCGAACACGATCGGTGCGGTGATGGCCACGCCTGCGTCGTACGAGCTCAACCGCAAGTGGGCGTGGGGCAAACACGGCAAAAGCCACATGTTCAAGGAGGTGGCACCCTTCTGGGCGCTGACCTTGCTCGGCTTCCTCGGTTCGACGGGCACGGTGGAGCTGGCCGACAACATGTGCCGTTCCCATCACGTCGTCGGCTTGACCCGGTCGGTGGCCATCATGGGGGCATCGCTGTTCGCCTACGGCGTGGTGTGGGTCGCCAAGTTCGTCATCTTCCACTACGTGGTCTTTCGCAGCGACAGCGGGAGCGGCCCCGCACCGGCCGGAGCCATGCCTCCTCCCGCCACCCCGGCATCACCCGCCAACACACCGGCCACGGCCGCCTCTCCTCCGGCCCCGGCCGTCCCCGCACCCGTCCAGGCCGCCACCGCAGCCGCCCCGGCCGCTACCGCACCCGTCCAGGCCGCCACCGCAGCCGCCCCGGCCGCTACCGCAGCCACCGCAGCCGCCCCGGCCGCCACCAAGGCCACCCCGGCCTACGGCGTGGCTAGGCACTAGCGGCGCCCGGCCGCGGCGACGCTTGCAGCTGTCATGTAACGATGCCCCTGCCCCGGGCGAGCGGCGCAACCCCGGCGCGGCCGGCGAGGCGGGCGAGCCCGAGCCGGCGGGCGAGCCCGAGCCCGGAGGAGCTCCCACCTGGCTGGCCGTGGCCCTGGCTGCGAAGGGTTTCATGCCCGACGACGAGGGCATGGCGCTCCACCGTGCCGCCCTCGAGGCGGCAGCACGGGCACCTGGGCCGCTGCTGGAGGTGGGCACCTACTGCGGGAAGTCGGCGGTCTACCTGGGTGCTGCGGCACGGCGGGCCGGGCGGGTGCTGTTCAGCGTGGACCACCACCGCGGCTCAGAGGAGCTGCAGCCGGGTTGGCCGCACCACGACCCCGAAGTGGTGGACCGCCTCACGGGGAGCATCGACACGCTGCCCTGGGCCCGGCGCGCCCTCCACGAGGCCGGCTTGGAGAGCCATGTCGTCCTTGTCGTCGGTGACTCGAGCACGGTCGCCCGGCACTGGGGGGTGCCGCTGAGCCTGGTGTTCATCGACGGAGGCCATGGCGCCGAGGTGGCCCGGGCGGACTTCGACGCCTGGGTCGGCCTGGTCGCCGAGGGGGGATTGCTCGCGGTGCACGACGTCTTCGCCGACCCGGCCGACGGCGGTCAGGTCCCCCACGACCTGTACCACGAGGTCCTCGCCTCCGGGCAGTTCCAGCCGGCGGGAGGGATTGGGTCGCTCCGCTTCGCCCTCCGCCTCCCGAGCCCCCTCCCATTTGACCATCCGTAACCGAGCGGCCAGGCTGGACGCCTCATGTTCGTAGCACCCGGCCGTGCCCCCGCGCGGCCCGTTCCCCCTTACGAACCCCCCGACGCCGGCCGGGAACGGCTGCGCGTCGCGCTCCTCACTTACCGCGGCAACCCGAGGTCGGGTGGCCAGGGCGTCTACGTGCGGTTCCTTTCGCGCGAACTGGCTCGCCTGGGCCACCAAGTGACGGTGTTCTCGGGCCAGCCTTGGCCTGTCCTGGACCAGGTGCCGGGCGTGGACCTGGTCAAGGTGCCGAGCCTCGACCTCTACCGCGAGCCGGACCCGTTCCGCCTGCCCCGGCTACGCGAGCTGCGCTCCGGGGCCGACCTCGCCGAACTGGCCACGATGCTCAGCGGAGGGTTCCCTGAACCGCGCACGTTCAGCCTGCGGCTGAAGAAGGTGTTGGCTGGCCGGCGCCGCGACTTTGATGTGGTGCATGACAACCAGTCTTTTGGCACGGGCCTGCTCGAGCTCGTGCGGGCCGGCTGGCCGGTGATCGGCACGTGCCATCACCCAGTGACGGTCGACCGGCTGGTGGACCTGGCCCATGCCGGTACGTCCCTGCGCCGGTTGTCCATGCACCGCTGGTACGGCTTCGTGGGCATGCAGAACCGCGTCGCCCGCCGGCTGCAGCGGATCCTCACCGTCTCTTACTCGTCTCGGCGGGACATCGTCGAGCAGATGGGCGTTGCGCCCGAGCGCATCGCCGTCGTGCCCGTGGGGGCGGACGTCGACCTCTTCCGCCCGCCGCCGACGGGCCGGGCCCGCGTGCCTGGCCGGATAATGACCACGGCCAGTGCCGACGTGCCGCTCAAGGGGCTCGCTCACCTGCTCGAGGCGCTCGCCAAGCTGAGGACCGAGCTACCCGAAGCGCACCTCGTTGTGGTGGGCGAGCCCCGCCCCGGCAGCGCCGCCGCCCAGACACTGGAGCGCCTGGGCCTGGAAGGCGCGGTCAGCTGGCGGCCGGGAGTACAAGATCCCGATCTGGTTGACCTGTACTGGGACGCGTCGGTGGTGGTCGTCCCATCCCTCTACGAGGGCTTTTCGCTCCCGGCCGTCGAAGCGATGGCCTGTGAAGCACCCCTGGTCGCCTCCACCGGCGGCGCCTTGCCCGAGGTGGTGGGGCCGGATGGTGAAGCCGCGCTGCTGGTGCGGCCCGCCGACCCTGGGGCCCTGGCAGCGGCCCTTGGAAAGGTGCTGAGCGAGCCGGCCCCCTTTGCTGCCCGCCTCGGCAGGGCAGGCCGTCGCCGTGTGCTTGCCCGCTACACGTGGGCACGTTGCGCTGAGGGCGCCGTAGCCGAGTACCGTTCGATGCTCTCCGAACGGGTTGCGCAGTGTCCCGTCGCCGCTGCCCCGCGCCCCATCGGTGCCGGCGGCGGACAGGGTGCGAGCGCGTCGCCCCCGTAGCCGCGCGTTCGTGCTGACCGTCCGCTACCGCTGGCTTGGGCTCAACCCAGGAGACCGGCTGCTCGATTTTGGGTGTGGCGGGGGACGCCACGCCCTCGAAGCCCTGCGCGCCGGGGCAACGGTCACGGCTCTCGATTCGGACCACCAGGAGCTGGCCCGGGCGGGCGCCTGGGTCGCGGCCATGCTCGACGAAGACAAGCAGACGGCGGACGCAGGCGGGCAGGGGCACGTGGTGCAGGGCGATGGGCTCGCCCTCCCGTTCCCCGATGCCAGCTTCGACAAGGTGGTGGCGGCCGAGGTGCTCGAACACATCCCCGACGATGCGGCCGCCCTGGCCGAGCTGGCCCGCGTCCTGCGCCCGGGGGGCGCGATCGCAGTCACGGTGCCGCGCTGGTACCCCGAAGTGGTCAATTGGGCGCTTTCGCCTGCCTACCACAACGTGGCCGGCGGCCATGTGCGCATCTACCGGCGCTCCCAGCTGCTCGGACGCCTTCAGGCGGCCGGTTTACACCCCCTGCGTAGCCACCACGCCCACGCGCTGCACAGTCCCTACTGGTGGTTGCGTTGCCTGCTCGGTACGCAGGGTGAGGCGCGGGGCCTGGCTGGGATGTACCACCGTCTGCTCGTCTGGGACATCACCGCCCGGCACCCCCTCACCCGGTGGCCCGACGCCGCCTTGAACCCCGTGCTCGGAAAGAGCCTGGTCGTCTACGCCCGCAAGCCATGAGCGCCGAGCTCGGCGCCCTGCCTGTGGCCTCGCTGGCCTCCGTGCCCCGGGAGGGGTGCTTGGCGCCGGCAGAGATCGACAGCACGGTCGAGTGGATCGCGTCGTGCCAGCTGTCGAACGGGATGCTGCCCTGGTACCACGGCGGCCACGCCGACCCGTGGAACCACATGGAGGCAACCATGGCCCTGGCTGCCGGGGGCCGATGGGCCGAGGTCGAGCGGTCGTTCGCGTGGCTCGCGGCCAACCAGCTCGCCGACGGGAGCTGGTGCACGTTCTACCTGCGCGACGGCGTCGTCGAGCCGCGCCGGGACCCGAACGTGTGCGGCTATGTCGCCAGCGGCGCCTGGTGGTGCTGGCAGCTGAACCGCGACCGGGGCTTCCTGGCCGCGGTATGGCCCCTCGTGGACCGGGCGCTCGCCTGGTGCCTTCGCCACCAGCGGCCAGGAGGGGAAATGGCCTGGTCGGTTGGCCCCGACGGCGTCCCTGGTGATTTCGCACTGCTGGCAGCGAACTCGTCGCTCCAGCAATCTCTGCGCAGCGGCTTCCGGGTGGCTGAAGCCCTCGGTCACGACCGGCGCCGGTGGCGAGAGGCGTCGGGCGAGGTCGCCCGGGCGGTGGCATTGCGCCCTGGTTCCTTCGCTCCCAAGGGCCGCTGGGCCATGGACTGGTATTACCCGGTGCTGACCGGGGCCTTGACCGGCGCGGAAGCGCGGCGGCGGCTCAGCGCCCGCTGGCGCGAGTTCGTCGAACAGGGCCTCGGTACGCGCTGCGTCGCCGACCGGTTCTGGGTGACCACGGCCGAGACCGCCGAGTGCGCCATGGCCGCGGCTCGCGCCGGGATGGCCGCCGATGGCGCCGAGCTCCTTGCCTGGACGGGGCACCTGCGTGCGGGTGACGGCTCGTACTGGACAGGTTGTGCTCACCCGGAGTGCGTGCATTTCCCGGGCGGCCAACGCAGCACCTACTCAGCCGCCGCCGTCGTCATCGCCGACCATGTGCTCGGCAGGCGCAGCCCGGCGGCCGCCCTGTTCAGTCCCGGCTAGCGCTGTTCAGTCCCGGCTAGTGCTACCGGCGACGCCGGCACGCGCTGTGGGCAGCACGGCCGCCGCCGCCGCTCGGGCCGAAGCGATGCACGCCGGGATGCCGACCCGCCCGAAGCTTGCGCCCGCGAGACTGACCGTCGCCGCGTGAGGGGCCAGCCCCCGGCGCAGCGCAGCCACATTCGCCAGGTGCCCCACCGGGTACTGGGGCAGGGCGTCGGGCCAGCGGCTGACGCGCCAACCCCCTGGCAGCAAGGCCGGGGGGGCCGGGCGGCGCCCTCCCAGTACTCTGCCCAGCTCGTCCAGCAGCAGGCCCACCAGGTCCTCGTCGCTGTGCGCGGTCCAGCGCTCGTCGCCCGCGCGGCCCACCGAGATACGCAGGACACTGGTGCCGGGTGCTCCCCAGTGGGGCCACTTGTTGGACCCGAACGAGCAGGCTGTCATGAGCATCCCCTCGGCGCCGCCCACCAGCACGCCGCTGTAGCCCGGGGGCACGGGCAGGTCAGCGGTGGCCACACCCAGGGTGACTATGGCTACCGAAGCAAACCGCAGGCTGCTCAGCCCCACGGGGAAGGCCGTTCCGGGCTCGAGCAACGGGCCGAGCAGGCGCACCGCCGCCGGCGCGGGCACCGCAACGACCACAGCCTCATAATGTTGTTCGTCGGGCAGGACGACGATGCTGTTGCCGTCGAGTCGCAGCCCGCTCACGGCGACGGGTACAGCGGGGCTCAGCCCGTCGGCCAGGGCGTCGGCGATCGACTGCATCCCGCGGCGCGGGGCCACGAACACGGGGGCGGGCGCCGCGCCGCTCAGGTCCGGCGCGGCGGCGGCTTTGCGGCCGGTACGGCGCAGGCTTAACAGGAGGCTGCGCTGCGCCCGGGCGGCCTCGAGCAGCTGGGGCGTGGCCGTAGCGGCGCTCAACCCCTCCACCGGACCGGCGTAGATGCTGCCCACCAGCGGGCCGACCAGCTCCGTGGCCACCTGACGGCCAAAGCGGGCCGATACCAGTTCACCCACTCCGGCGTCGGCACCGAGTGCGGACCGCGGCAGGACCAGGTCGCAGGCGGCGCGGGCGAGCGCGCTCGGCGAGAGGATCCTGGACCTGGCCACAGGCAGCAGGCGGGCCGGGGCTCCAAGCACCAGCCCGTCGGGCAGGGGGCGCAACTTTCCCCCCGTGTAGAGCAGCGCCTTGGAGGCCGCGGGCGCAACGAGGTCTTCGCCCAGGCCCAGCTCCCGGCACAGCCCCACCCCCTCGGGCACCCGCGCCAGCAGCGCGTCGGGCCCCTCGTCCACCGGCAGGCCCAGGAAGGAGCTGGTCAATAGCTTGCCGCCCAAACGCCCGGGCTCGTAAACCGTGACGTCGCAGCCGCGACGGGCGAGCTCCCAGGCGGCCGCCAGGCCGGACACGCCGCCACCGGCCACCGCTACTTTCACCGGCCAGCCGTCCCGTCTTGGCGCGCCTCGCTGTGCACGAGGTCGACCAAGCGCTCGAGCTGGACCGGGTCGGTGGCGGGCAGCACGCCGTGGCCCAGGTTGAACACGTGGCCCACCGGGCCGGCGGCTGCGAGCACCGCTCGTGCCTGGTCGGCCAGCTCGTCCCACGGGGCCAGGCAGGCGGCGGGGTCCAGGTTGCCCTGGAGCGCAGTAGCCGGGCCAGCTCTGGTCCGCGCCACGTCCAGGGGCACCCTCCAGTCGACGCCCACAACGTCGGCCCCGGCTTGGGAGAACAGCCCGAGCAGCTCGCCTGTGCACACCCCGAAGACGATCCGGGGCACGCCGAGCCCGGCGGTGCCGTCCAGGATGCGGCGCAGGGCAGGCAGTACGTGGCGCCGGTAGGCGGCGGCCGAAAGGGCGCCCGCCCAACTCTCGAAGATCTGGAGCGCGGCCGCGCCCGCCTGCACTTGGCCGGCCAGGCTGGCGATGGCGATGTCCGCCAAGCGGTCCACAAGGGCCGCCCAGAGCTCGGGCTCGGACCACATTAGCGTCTTGGCGAGCTCGAAGCTTTTGGAGGGGCCGCCTTCGACCAGGTAGCTGGCCAGCGTGAACGGGCCGCCGGCGAAGCCGATCAGCGGGACCGTGAGCTCCCGGGTGAGGATGCGCACGGTTTGCTCGGTGCAAGGGGAGGGCACGACGCGGAGCCTGTCCAGGTCCGCCAGCTCCCGGAAGGGTTTCTCGACGACCGGCCCAGTGCCAGGAGCGACGTCGACGCCGAAGTCAACGACCGGGACGACGATGTCGGAGAAAAGGATGGCGGCGTCCACGCCGTAACGGTGTACGGGCTGCAGCGTCAGCTCCGCCGCCAGGTCGGGCCGGCGGACCGCGTCCAGGATGCTCCCTGGGCCGCGCCGCGCCTGGTACTCGGGGAGTGACCGCCCTGCCTGGCGCATGAACCACACCGGCGTGAACGGGACCGGCTGGCGGCGGCAAGCAGCCAGGAACACCGGCGTCGTCATGCCCACCCGTCCTACGGTAACGTCCGGCCGGCGCGCACCGGCTTGCAGGGGCGCAGGCGGGCCCTGCAGAGTGATGCTTTTGGGCATATGGCGCACCCCGACCTCCCCCTCGAACAGGCTCACCTCGACCGTGCTTACGCGCGCCTGGAGGCGGTCAGAGCCGAGGTGCAGGCGCAACTGCGCGAGGCGTTCATCGAACGCGGGGGGACTTTCCAGTCCTACACCGAGCGCGATATCCGGGTCCGCAGCGGCCTCGGCCGCTTGGAGAAGCTACAGCTCGGCCGGGAGGCCCTCATCTTCGGCCGGATCGACCGCGCCGACGCCAGCCTGGCCGCGGGTGACGGGCGGCCCGGCGCGCACCCGGCGGGGGAGCTCTCCGGCGAAAGCGCGCGGCGGCCGACCGTCCCGGGGGAGAGCTTCCATATCGGCCGGCTGGCCATCTCCGATATCGACCATGAACCGTTGGTAGTGGACTGGAGAGCCCCGGTGGCCGAGCCCTTCTACCGCGCCACGGGGGCCCACCCCATGGGCCTCCGCCGGCGGAGGCACTTCCTCACCGAGGGCAGGCGCGTGCTCGACCTGGAGGACGAGCTCTTCGGTCCGGACACCCCCGACGGCACAGGCCAGGTGCTCGGCCTGTCCGGGCCGAGCGTTCTCCTGGCCGCCCTCGAACGGGCGCACACCGGTCGCATGCGCGACATCGTCGCCACTGTGCAGGCCGAACAGGACGAGATCATCCGCGCCCCGCTGGCCGGCGCGCTCGTGGTCCAAGGCGGCCCGGGCACGGGCAAGACCGCGGTGGCCCTGCACCGCGCGGCGTACTTGCTCTACACGCACCGGTTCCCGCTCGAGGGCCAAGGGGTCCTGGTGGTTGGGCCCAATCCCACCTTCTTGCGCTACATCGACCAGGTCTTGCCGTCGCTCGGGGAGACCGGTGTCGAGCTGTCAACCGCCAATGCGTTGTACTGGCGCGGGCGGCCCCTTGCCCCCGAGCCTGAGGCGGTGGCCCGCCTGAAAGGAGACCCACGTATGGCCCAGCTGCTGCGCCGAGCCGTACGACAACGGCAGCGCGCGTTGCGCCGCGCCTGCCGCATCCCCTACCACCGGACCTCGCTCCTGCTCACGCCCGAGGCCTCGGAGGAGATCGTGGCTACGGCGCGCCGGCGGTCGGGCACCCACAATGCTCGTCGCCGGCAGGTGGAGGGCTTGCTCTGGGCTCACCTGGTTGGCCAGCTGGAGGGCCTCGAACGTCCCTACCGGGGCTCCGCCAGGCCGGACGGCGCCGAACGGGGACGCGGTCCCCAGGGGGGCGGTGCCCAGGAGGGCGGCGGCCAGGGGGGAGGCGGCCCCAGCCCGGCTGAGCTGGGCGCCGAGCTGCGCCGCCGGCCCGAGGTAGTCCAAGCCCTGGACCGGATGTGGCCGCGCTTGACCCCTGAGGAGCTGCTCCATGACCTGCTCGGGGCCCGCCCGCTGCTCGCCCAGGCTTGCCGCGGCGTCTTTGGTACCGCCGAGATCGACCTTCTTTACCGGCCCCGCAGCTCATCCCCGGCCGAAGCGGCCTGGTCAGCCGCCGACGTGGCCCTGCTCGACGAGGCCAGTTGGCTGCTCGGGCCGCTCCGGGCCGCGTACGCGCGGGAGCCAGGGGACAAGGAGGGCCGGCGCACCTTCGGCCATATCGTCGTCGACGAGGCCCAGGACCTGACGCCCATGGAACTGCGTATGGTCGGGCGCCGTTCCCTGTCCGGGTCGATGACCCTGGTCGGCGACATCGCCCAGGCGACGGGACCATGGGCGCCGGGGTCGTGGAGCGACATCGTGGCCCACCTGCCCGTCCGTCGCGGTTGGCGCCAGACCAGCCTGTCCGTTAGCTACCGGGCGCCGGCCGAGGTCATGGAACTGGCCGCCCGCGTGCTTGCCGAGGCGCTCCCGGGCACCGAGCCCCCCGAGCCGGTGCGCCACACCGGTTGGCCGCCGCGCTTGGTGGCGGCCGACGATGGCGCGCTCGGCCCGGCGGTGGCCCGCACCGTGGCGGAGGAGCGCCAGGCCGTCGCTTCCACGACGGGCGGCGAGGACGGCAGCGTCGGCGTGCTGGTACCCGCAGCGCTCCTACCTGCGGTCCGCGCCGCGCTCGACGATGCGGGCATAACTTTCGGCGCGGTGGGGTCCGGGGCGCTCGACTCGGAGGTGACCCTTCTGGCCCTGGCCGACGCCAAGGGCCTCGAGTTCGACGCCGCGGTCGTGGTGGAGCCCGCCGAGGTGGTCGCCGGCGCCGCTCAGGGTATGCGCGCCCTTTACGTCGCGCTCACCCGCTGTACCCGCCGCCTCGCCGTCGTGCACAGCCGGCCGCTGCCACAGCCGCTGCTCGAAGTCGCGCCAGGCCGGCCGCCAGATGGGCTGCCAGGTGGGACGCCCGATGGCAGGCCCGATGGCACGCCAGGTGAGACGCCGGTGTAGGTTGAGCGCGGCGTGGCTCGTGCCCTTTCCCACGCCTTCTGATTCCCACGCCTTCTGACGCCTGAAAGGCTTCTCGTGTTCCGACTCGCTGCCTCACTTGCCAGGGCCGCCAGGGCGGCTAAGGTCGCCGCCGTCGGTTTGGGCATCGTCGCCATGGCCGCTGGGCCGGCCATGACCGCGAATGCTTCTCCGCCACGCCTGGGGCCTCCGGGGAGCCAGTTCTCCATCGCCTTCCCCTCGCCACCGAAGAGCGCTGCCAACACTTCCCAACTGCTGGCGGGCGCGCCCAAGGGCGCCAAAGCCTGGGCTTATTGGGTGAGCCCGTCCAAGGACGTCCTGGGTAGTGACGCCCCGTCCCCAAGCCGCCCACCTATCTGGTCGTCGTGGTGGTCTTCAAAAGCACCGCCGCTGCCCAGTCTTACTTCAAGGAGGACGGGGCTACGCCTGGCTTCTCCAAGACCAAGGTCGGCGGTCAGGAGGCCTACGAGTACCTCGGGCCCGAAAGCGGCGTTGTCAGCGAGAAAAGCCTGATAACAGACAAGCGCGCGACTGAAGCGGTAGTGGCTGTCGCGCACGTTGACACCGTGTTCTTGATCGGGGTCATCGCCGCCCGGCGCGCTACGGCGACCTCGTTCGTAGCGTCGTTCCATTTGGCGTAGGCCTGCGGCATCACTCCTGCACCACTACTGCACCACTACTGGAGTACGACCCACGACGTCTGCACCGGCGGGCCACCCTCGGGGGCGACGCGCAGGCTGACCGGCCCGGGGGCGACCGGGTAAAGCTCGAAGCGGCCCCATTCGTCGCACGCCGCCCGCAGTGGCGTGCCACCTGTGGCTAGCGCTGCCTGCCGCACTTGCACGTCCCCGGTGCAGCCCGGCTCGATCTGGCCTGTGAGGCGGTAACGGCCGCGCCCGTCGGGGACGGCCTCGAAAATGACCGCGATCGGCGGTGCCTCGAAGCGCAGCAGGACCTCGCGGTCGTCTGCGCCCCGCACCGCCTCGGCCAGCTCGCGCGAGTCGGCCACCAGGGTGGCGAGCTCAACTTCCGCTTGGTCGGGCCGCCACCACAACCAACCCGCCAGGAGCTCGGATGGGGGAGGCGGGTCATGGCGAGCGGCTGCCACCCGCAATTCGTGCAGGAGAGCCTCTTCCTGTGCGGTGGCGTCGGCAGTGGCGTCGGCGGTGGCGTCGGCGGTGGCGTCGGCGGTGGCGTCGCCGGTGGCGTCGGTGAGCCGGCCGCCGGGCCCGTCACCGGTGGCGTCGGTGCGCCCATCGACGCGCCCGACTCCGGGCCCGTCGGTGGTGCTCACGACGCCATCTCAGTCGGGTCGGGTTCGAGCGCACGACGTAAGCGGTCGAGGCACCGCGCCCGAGTAGGGCCGATGCTCCCGATCGGCATGTCGAGCGCCAGGCTCAGCTCCTTGTAGGACGGTGGCGGGTCGGCGGCCAACGCTCTCAGGAGCTGGCGGCATGGCTGCGAGATCCGCCCGAGCGCGGCCCAGACGGCTGAATCGCGCTCACGGGCGAGCAGTTCGTCGCCAGGCAAGCGGGCATTGGTGTCGTTCACGTCGGGCCCGAGCGAGTCGAGCGGGAGGGCCCGGCGATCGCGCCGGCGCAACTGGCTCAGGCACTGGTTGCGCGCCGTCGTGGCCAGCCAGGCTCCTACGGCCCCAGGTTCGTTGATCTTGTTCAGGTTTTCGACCAGGCGCAGCCAAACCGTTTGTACCGCGTCAACCGAGTCGTCGTGGCCCAGGTGGAACGACCGGACAATCGACCACACCATCGAGTTGTAGCGCTCCACCAGCCGCCGCCACGCGTCCCCGTCACCGGTGGCAGCCCCGCGGACCAGGTCGCCAGGCTCCCCCTGGGTCATGCGCCGAGTATAACTTTGGGACCTCAGCGCCAAGGCCGTCACAGCACGAGCACCCCGATGCTCCGCCCGGCGGGGTCGATTATCACCGGCCCGCCATTTGCCTGCAGGTTCTGCAGGACCGCAGCCACGCCGCCCGCCAGGTTCAGCTGCTGGTGCGAGGCCCGTGCCGCAGCTATGCCGCAGACCCGGGGAGTTGCAAACGACGTCCCGCTCCAAACTCCCCAGCCCTCGGGCGGGAACGGCACGGGCACGGCGCCCGGCGTGGCGATGAAGTCCTGGGCCGGGAACGAGCTGGCGACGTTCACGCCCGGCGAGCAGACCTGTACCCAGAACCTGGGCGTGGACAGCGCCGTGCCAAAATCGCTGAACGGCGCCCTCTGATAATGGTCGGCCATTTCCTCGGTGGCGCCGACCGTAACCGTCCACGGCTCGGCCGCCGGGTAGAAGGGCCGGTCGTGGTCGACATTGCCGGCAGCAGCGAAGAAAATCGGCGTCCCCCGGTTCTTTTCGAGCAGTGCGGCCAAACCGCCGAGCGCCAGGGGCGGGTCGTCGTTCATCGTGTAAAACCCGAGCGAGAGGTTGACTATCAACTGGTCGCCGAGATCGTCTACCACCTGTGACAGCTGGCAGGCGAGAGCCCACTCGTCCGAGGTGAGCTTGCCGTCGAGCGCCCGGTAGGAAACGACGCGTGCGTCCGGGGCGAACTGGGCGACCACCCCGCACGCAAAGGCGCCGTGCCCTTGCGGGTATGCGACGTTGGCCCGGGGGTGCGCCCACGCGTACGGCTCGAGCTCTTGCTGGCCGGGGACGGGCGAGCTCGCAGGGTAAGCGGCACACTCGACGTTTGCCAGGAGGGGGTTCTCCCACCAGCAACGTGGTAGGCCGCTGTCCACCACGGCGACCTTTACCCCGTGGCCGTCCGCGTGACGGCGGGCGAGCCCGAAGTCGCGGAGCACGGTCGCTTGTTGCGCCGGGGTGGCCGGGGCCGGGTCGCCGTCGGGCCAGAACTCCCACGTCTGGCACCCGAACACAACGTGGTTCGGCGACACCCGCACACCTTTGGCCAAGAGCGAGGCGCATACGTCTGGGACGCCTTGGCCGAGGCCGGCGACGACGTAACGGACGGCGCCGGAGGGGACGCGCGGGTTGACGGGGATGGTCACGTAGGTGTCGGTGGTCAAGCCGTCGTCAGCGAAGTCGGCGTCAGCGAAGTCGGCGTCAGCGAAGTCGGCGACCGGTACGACATAGTTCGGCGGAGCCGGGCGGGCGTCCAGCCCGAGCTCCGTGGCGGCGGCCTCGAACCGTCGCAGGTTGGCGGGCTCGTCCCACACGAGCAGCTGGTCCGGGCGGTAGAAGAAACAACCCGGGGGTTGGTGCTCATTGTCGAGCGCGTCCGGTGGCCAGACTTCTACTGGCGGTGCCGGCTCGCGGCCCGAGCGCGCCGGTGGCGGGGCGTCACGCCGCTCATCGATCAGCTGCCTGAGGATTTCCCGACCTCTTGCCATCAGAGCCTCCTGTTCCTCGTTGTGTACCACCGACACCCGGCTGGCACCAGAGATACGCCCGGTCCGGCAACGGCGGGATCTATGATCCGCTCGTCTACCACTCGGTCCTGCGGCCCATCAACAGCGCTGGTTGTGCGGGCCTCGCGGAGCGTGCCGGCGCCGCCCTGCGCTTGGCCAAGGATGAGCCGCAGCGAGCCAGTGCCATGGCCAACGAGGTCGTCGAGCAGGCTCGGAGCGCCGGTTGCGCGCACGCCGAGTCGGTCGCCTTGCGCGCGCTCGGGCTGGCGGCCGGCGCGTGCAACCAGGTGCCGGACGCGGTCCGCCATCTCGAGGGGGCCGTCGCTGCCGCCGAGGCAGCCTCCAGCGCCGACCTGGCCGCCGAGGCTCGGCTGAGCCTGGCCGGAGCGCTCTGGCGAGCGGGGGAGAGCCAGCTGGCGATCAGCACCCTCGAGCGGGTGAGGGCGACGGGGCTCATTGCGGTCCAGGTGGCGTCACAACGCGCCGTCATCCTGGCTGCGCTCGGCCGCTATGAGGAGGCGCTCGAGGCTCACGCCCCGGTCGTGCCAGGGTTCCGCCGGCTCGGCGAGCAGGCCCAGGAAGGCTGGGCGCTCAACAACCGTGGGTTGCTCCAGGTCTACCTCGGCCGCTTTGCCCGGGCCGAAGCCGACCTGGTCCGTGCCGAGCAGCTCATGGTGCGCTCGGGCAGCTTGGCCAAAGCCGCGGTCTACCGGCAGAACCGTGGGTTCGCCGCGGCTCGCCAGGGCGATGTCGCTCGCGCCCTCGAGCTGTTCGCGCAGGCCGACGAACGCCTGCGCGAACTGGGCGCCGAGGCGGGGGCGCGTTCGCTTGGCCGGGCGAGCGCGCTGCACGCCGCCGGCCTGTCCGACGACGCCCGCCAGGTGGCCGAGGAGGTTGCCGCCCAGCTCGAAGCCGCCGGCGACCAGGCCTACTTGGCTGAGTGCCTGCTCCTCTTGGCGGACATCGCATTGGCTGGCGGCGACCCTGAGGCATCGGCCGCCGCGGCGCGGCGGGCGACCAGCCTCTTCGAACGCCAAAGCCGGCCGACCTGGCATGCGCTGGCCGAGGTGGCGGCGGCCAGGGCGGCCCTTTCCCGCTGCGCTGCGCACGCGGCCCCGAGGAGCGACCCGGGCGCCGCGGGTAGCGCCGCCGCCGCCCCCCCGGGTGACGCCGCCGTCGCCGGCCCGAGAGACGACGCCGCCGGCCCGAGAGACGCCGCCGTCGCCGGCCACGCCCGCGCAGCCGCTCGGGCGGCCGATGTCTTGAGGAAGGCTGGGCTCGTCCCGGCGGCTGCCATGGCTCATGCTGTGGCCGGGAAGCTGTGGGTGGCGGCCGGGGACACCGCACAAGGCCTCGGCGAACTCGACGCCGCGAGCGCAGGGCGGCGGCGCGGCACCGCGGCCTACCGCTTGGTGGCTTGGGAAGCCCTCGGCGAAGCCCGCTGCCAGCGCGGCGACCGCCGGGGCGCCATGGCTGCCCTGCGGCGCGCGTTGCTGGTCAACGAAGAGCAACGGGCCAGCCTCGAAGCGACGGAACTGCGCGCCCACGTTGCCGTGCACGCCTCATCGGCGGCGCGCCTCGGGCTCGGGCTTGCCCTGGGGACGGGGCGCCCGCAGAGCATCTGGACGTGGATGGAACGCCACCGAGCCAACAGCCTGTCCATGCCCGCAGCCCGTCCGCCCGCCGACCCAGCGGTGGCGGCGGTGCTCGCCGAGCTCCGCCAGGTCGCCCAGGAGATCGCTGCCTCGGCGTCCGGACGCGGCGCCCCTGGCCAGCTCCTTGCCCGCCAAGCCGAGCTCGAGCGACGAGTGCGCACCCTGGCGTGGCACCCTTCGGCCGCCAGTTCTGCCGGCGCGTCTGGCGCTGCTTTGGTCCGCAGCGACGTGCCTGTCGGGCTCCGAGGCAACCGCGCCCATGGACCTCACACGCCGGCCCCGCAGAGGAGCGGCCCGGTACCCGAGGTGGTGACGCCGGCCGACATGGCCGCGGCTTTGGGTGACTTGGCGCTAATAGAGCTGGCCGAGGTCGACGGGTACCTTCATGCCGTCGTCGTTGCCGGCGGCCGCTGGCACTGCCGTGCGCTCGGCCCGGTGGGCGCGGTCCAGCGGGAACTTGGCCACACCCGCCTTGCCCTGCGCCGGGTGGCCTTTGGGGCCTCGGGCGGCGCCTTCGGCAGGGGTGGCGAGGTCCACCTCGCCCAGTCCGCCGCCCGGCTGGACGACCTGCTCGTGGCGCCGGTGTCAGCCCTGGTCGGCGAGCGGTCTGTGCTGGTCGTGCCCACCGCTGAGCTGCACGCAGTGCCGTGGGCGGCATTGCCCGGCTTGGCCGGCCGGCCCGTGGCGGTGGCCCCGTCGGCGCGGCTCTGGGCCCGTGGCCGGGCCAGTGCCCACAAGGGCCGGCGTCCGGCTCGTGCCGTCGTCATCGCGGGGCCAGGGTTGCTGAGCGCGCCCGAGGAAGCCGCCGAAATCTCGGCTCTCTACCCGCGTGCACGCCTCCTGGCCGGGGCGGAGGCGTCGGCTGGCAACGTCATCGCCGCGCTCGAGGGCGCCCCTGTTGCCCACTTTGCCGCGCACGCCCACTTCCGGGCCGACAACGGGCTGTGGTCGAGCATCGACCTCGCCGACGGGCCCTTGACTGTCTACGACCTCGAGCGCGTGCGCCGGCCTCCGGCCATAGTCGTGCTCTCGGCCTGCCAGTCGGGCCTGTCCACGGTCCGGCCCGGGGACGAGGTCATGGGTTTTGTGGCCGCACTCCTGCGGCTGGGCACCGCTTCGGTGATCGCCTCGCTCGCCCCGGTCGACGATGCTGCGAGCAAGTCGCTGATGGTCGAGCTGCACCGCCACCTGCGGGCGGGCTCGGGCCCGGCGGCGGCTCTCGCCGCGGCTCGCTCCGCCTGCCCGGGCGGGCCCGCTCTGGCGCAAGCCTGCTTCGGCGGTGCGTGAACAGGCGAGGGGGTACAGGCGCGGCGCATTTGGCGCGGCCCTTTCGGATTTCAAAAGAAGTCCGGCATCCAGGGCACGGGACCGCCGAACAGGCCATCGATCGTGGCGAGCCGCGGGTCGTCGCCTTCGAGGGCTCCGAGCGCGACCAGGTCGCGGGCGCTCACCAGGCCCGCGAAGAGGGCGGAAAGCAGCCCTATGGGCAGCGGCGCGGGCGCCGCAGCGGGCTCGGCCTGGGTCACCTGCGCCCGGCCGGGACCGACGGACAGCCGCCATGTCCCCGAGTTTTCAGGGTAGAGCCCGTCCTCGACGGCCAGGAGCAGCTCGCCTGACGCGCCCCGGTAACCGCGGGCCTCGAGTGCCCGCGGTACGTCCAGCACGCGCACCATCCAGCGCCGCAGGCTGGGCATCAAGGAGAAGCCGGTGCTTGACAGGGCCAGGCCGACCGGCGCCGAGCTCGGCGGTCCGTGCCAGGCCAGCGAAGAGGCCGCGTTTTGGAACCGGCGGAAATGGGCCAGCTGAGCGCGGAGCGCGTAAGAGGAATGGGCCACGAAGTGCTTGCAGTGAACGGCGTAGCCGTGGCCCTCCCAGTTCCCCAGGAAGTAACTGGCGTACCCGTCCAGGCCGTCGTTGCCCTCGACGACCACGGTGCGCTGGTACGTACCCTCACCCGTGTGGGCGAGGACATCGCGCGTCCATCGCGCCGGGTCGCTCGAGTACACCGGTCCGTTGTGCGCCGAGCCGTAGCGGGCGAAACAGGCCATCACGGCAGGCACGTCGGCCTCGGCCATTTCGCGCACCCCCTCGGGCGCCGGCGGCAGGTCGGCGATGGGTGCGTCGAAAGAGCTGTAGACGCCTCCGAACTCGTAGCCGAGGGAGCGGTAGAGCTGTGAGTTCGCGGGATAGAGCGTGCTTATCGCCTTGCCGTCGGCTCGCTGTTCGGCCAGGAGTTGCTGCATGAGGGTGCGGGCCACGCCCTGGCCCCGGTACTCGGGCAGGACAGCCACGCCGGCGACGCCGCCGCATGGGACGAGGGCGCCGCCGAACCACTGGCCGAGGTCGATGCCGCGGGCGTTGGCCACCAGCTTGCGCCCGTCATAAGCGCAGAGGCTCCCGGCAATGACGATGCGCCCCGGGTCGACGACGTAGTTGAACGAGAGACCGGCGACGTGCGCGATCGCCGCGCGGTCGTCCTCGGTCGGCGGGCGGATATCGAGCACGGCATACGCTACCGGGCCCTCCCGGTGGCGAGGCGCCCGAGGTCCGGCGGCCGAGGTCAGGCGGCCGAGGTCAGGCGCGCGGCGTCCGGCGCGCGAGGTCAGGCGTGCGGGGCGCTAGTGCTGGGACGGCCCGGGCTGGGCGTGCTGTGACCGCCGCGCCACCGCCAGGCGGTAGCTGTCCACCAGGTACCCGACGATGCCCATGGCCACCCAGGACACGAGGATGGCCGCACCGAGGTGTACGCCGGCGCTCATCGCCGAGTCCGCCCCTTGCAAGATGTTGGCCAGGGTGGGGGCCGCGAGCACGAGGGTGAGCAGGATAAATCCCGCCGGCCGCAGGCTCGCCGGTTTGGCTTTGCGCTCATCGCTCACGACGCCCTCACTCCACCATCAACCGCGAGCAGAGGAGTTGCGCCCAAGTACCGGGACTCGCCGGTACCCCGTCCAGACGCCCCACGGGTACGGATGCGCTCAACGCGGCCGCCGGGCTGCTGGTCGAGGCGAGGTCTACCAGCGCGAGCACGTCGAAACCACCGAGAGACTCGGACCAATCGGACACGTCCTCGGGCTTGCGGTGGGCTTCGGTCACACCCCAGCAGATCGTCGGCTCGAGGGCACGGAGCATGGCTCTAGCCCACGGGTCACCGTGGGGCCGTACCGGTGTTTCGACTGCGACTACCGAGGGGTGGTCCCGCCAGCGCCAGCTGCGCCGCTCTTCGGCGGCAACCTCGGGGGAAAGCATGACCCGTTCCTGGTGGCGCCAGACGTTGCGCTGGGTGGCCAGAGCCACTTCGTTGGCGGGTGCACCCAGCTCTACAGCCAGCGCCCTGGCCGTGTCCATGACTTGGCCCTTGGGGCCGACCACGGCTACGACGCTGGTCGGCGAGCGCGGCATCGGGGGCAGCTCGGGGAGCACCGCTTCGAGCACGCGGCGCAGCTCGGACTCGAGCGAGAGCGCGGAGGCTGTCTCCGCAACGGCGGCGCAGGCGGCGGCCGGCAGCCCGAGGTCGCGGAGGGCAATCTCGACGGCGGACGCGTGCCGGGCCGGCTCGGCCGGTTGGGCGGGACGGGGCACGGGCAGATGGGCCGGCGCGGGGCGTGGGCCGGTGCCCGGCGAAGCGACCGGCAGGCGCTCGTCGGCACTCGGGGATGCGCTCTTTGCCAGCGAGGCCTCCGCTGGTGGCCCTGCTGCATGGGCCGAGGAAAGGGACGGGCCTGCGCCTGCTGCCCCGTCGGTGGGGGAGGCAGGCTCCGTGGCCGCCAGCTCAGCCAGGATGGCCCTGGTGTGTTGGGCGGGGGCAACCGGCGCCTGCTCGGGCTCGGGCAGGATATCGTCGGCATGCTCAGGCGCGACGAGCCCTTCCTGGCGGGCGATGCGTGCCAGGACGGCGGCAAAGCCCTGAGTGCTCGAGTTCGCGGTGCGGCGCGTTGCTGCGGCAGCCGGGCGACCCTGGAAGCGGCTCGGTTCGCCGCCCAGCGTGAAGCGGCTCGGCTCGCCGCCGAGCGTGAAGCGGCTTTGCTCGGCGTTCACCTGCTCGGCCAAGTCAAGTACGGATGATGGAGCCTCTCGCGCCATCTCTTGGATCAGCTCGGACATGGGGTCCCCGGCAGCAGCGGGGTCGCCGCCCGGTCGGCCGTCAACCAGGTCGCCGCCTGCGCCCTCTTGCCCCCCGTGGCGTCGTGGGGCGCCGGTCGCGACGTGCCCGGCTCCCGTTCCAGCGGTCGCGCCGCGCCGCCACAACCGGCCGTTGCGCCCGCCTCGGGCTCGGGGAGCGCCTTCGGCCGCCGGTTCGCCCCCGATGCCGCCGGCCGCCTGTTGGGCCCCCGCGCCGCCGGTGGCGTGTTGGGCCGCGGTGCCGCTCGCTCCCGCCCCAGGCCGGCCGCCCGCCACCGGGCTGGACCTGCCCTTTGTGGCCGCGGCTGTAGCTGCAGGCTGGTGAGCGGCGCCGCCCGCCGCGCCGCGCCCGCCGCCCGCCGGGCTGGACCTGCCCGTCGCGTCCGCCACACCGGCCCCGCCGGCTCCCGGCGCAGCCATACGATCGGTCCCGCTGTTGGGCGACGCGCCGTTCGCGGCTTCCGGTGCCGGTCCCGGCACATCCACCTCGACCTCGACGTGCTCGTGGGCGAAGAAGCCGCCGACCCCGCCGCGGCGGACCCGGGATGCACCGACGATCTTGGCGCCCGTGCCGAGGCGGACGCGCGCCGCGGCGACGGCGTCTTCAAGCGTGGCTCCGTCAAACCGTTGCGTGGGCAAGGGTCACCACCCCTCGTGTGTCAAGGCGGAGCTGGGAGCCGAGCTCCGCGTAGGAAAGAACCGGCAGGCGCGGGTTCGCGGTGCGGACGAGCTTGCGGACCGCCTGACGGAGCGGGGCGGCACAGACCAGGACGGGCATGTCCCCCTCTCGTTCGGCCTCGCGGGAACGCTGGGCCACCGCCAAAGTGAACGCTTCGGCCTTCTCCGGCGGCAGGGCGAGGAACGAGCCGCTCTCACTGGTCCGCAAGAGCTCGCTGAACTGCTGCTCGAGCATCGGGTCGATGGTGAGCACAGGAAGGTGCCCGTCTGTGGCGAGCGCCGCCGAAAGGACCGGCCCGAGAGCCTGGCGGCACCCTTCGACCAAGGCCTCGGGATCGCGGGTAGTGCGCACCTTCTCGGTCAGGACCTCGAAGATCTTGGACAGGTTACGCACCGAGACGCCTTCGTCGAGCAGGTCGCGCAGGACGCGCTGGACTTCGGCCAGCGTCACCTGAGCCGAACCGAGCTCTTCCACAACCGTCGGGTCGGTGCGACGGGTGATATCGACAAGCTCCTTGGTCGATGCCCGGGAGAGCAGTTTGCCGGCGTTCTGTTTCACGACTTCGGAGAGGTGAGTGGTGATTACCGAAGCCGGGTCCACGACCGTCGCCCCCATGCGCTCGGCTTGCGCCCGGGCAGAGGCGGGTGCCCACTTCGCGTCCAACCCGAAGACGGGCTCCTTGGTGCTCGTCCCCGGGAGCGAGCCCAGCATGTCGCCGATGGCCAGGACATGTCCGGGCAGGGCGGTGCCGCGGGCTATCTCGGCTCCCTGCACCCGTATGGTGTATGTGGAAGCGGGCAGGTCGATGTTGTCGCGCGTGCGGACCAAAGGCAGGACGACGCCGAGATCCAGGGCGATCTTTCTTCGTAATGCCTTTACGCGGTCGAGCAAGTCGCCGCCACGGGCCGGGTCGACCAGTTCGACCAGGTTGTAGGCCACCTCAAGCTCGAGGGGGTCGACCTTCATGTCCTTGGCCAAACCCTCGGGCGAGTCCGGGGCTGGCGGGGGAGGCGTGGCGTCTGCCGTCGCCTGCTCCGCCTCCCGGCCGGCATCGTCGGTTGGGAGGCGGCCGGACAGCAGCCATACCGTCACTCCCACGAGCAAGAAGGGCACCTTGGGCAGGCCCGGCACGAGCGCCAGCAAGCAGACTCCGCCGGCGGCGATGCGCACCGCCCGGCGCTGGTTCAGGATCTGCAGTACCAGGTCGGTGCCGAGGTCGGAGTCGTTGGCTGCCCGGGTCACGATGATGCCCGTAGAGATCGAGATCAGCAGGGCCGGGAGCTGGGCAGCTAGGCCGTCGCCCACGGAGAGCAAGCTGTAGGTGTTGATGGCCTGGCTGAACGTGTCGCCCATCTGCGTGATGCCGATAATCAGGCCGCCCACCAGGTTGATGGCCATGATGACCATTGCAGCGATGGCGTCGCCGCGTACGAACTTGGAGGCGCCGTCCATAGCGCCGTAGAAGTCGGCCTCGGCCGCCACCTCCCGCCGGCGCCGGCGCGCCTCGTCCTTGTTGATCAGGCCGCTGTTGAGGTCGGCGTCGATCGCCATCTGCTTGCCCGGCATCCCGTCCAGGGTGAAGCGGGCCGCCACCTCCGCCACCCGGCCGGCGCCATTGGTGATCACGACGAACTGGATCACGATGATGATGAGGAATACCACCAGGCCCACGACGACCGAGCCACCGATGACGAAGTGGCCGAACGCCTCCACCACGTTGCCCGCCCTGGCATGCAGGAGCACCTGGCGCGTCACGCTCACGTTGAGGGCCAACCGGTACATCGTGGCGATGAGCAGCAACGACGGGAACACCGAAAAATCGAGTGCCCGCTTTACGTACATGGCCGTGAGCAAGATCACGACCGCGCCGACCAGGTTGAAGGTGATGAGTATGTCGATGACCTGGGTGGGCAAAGGGACGACGAGCATCACCACGACGCACACCATCGCCGTGGGCACACCCACCAATGTCAGACGATTGCTCTTCAACAGGGCTCTCCCCGGGCCCCAGCCGGGCTCCGGTAGGGGCTGGTCGGTCAGGTCAGGCCCGGTTCCCTGGGCCGTCGGCGTCCGCGTCCTGCTGACGTTGGCTTGTTGGCTCCGTTTTCTATCGGCACGAACGGGCCAGGTTCTTAGCCCTCGTCCGCCTCGGGCGACCACCGGCCACGGGGAGCCGGAGTTCCACGAAAAGTGGCCTCACCAACTCCGGGCGGCGCCGGTCAGAGTAGCGTGGCTGGTGGAGCGAAAGGACGGCGCGCCGTGTGCCTCGGTATTCCAGGACAGCTTCTTGAGTTGCCATCCGGCCAGGAGCAGCTGGCGCGTGTCGACGTCTCCGGGGTGACTCGGGTGGTCAACGTGGCGCTGCTCGAGGACGAAGGCCTTGCGGCAGGAGACTGGGTCCTGATCCATGTCGGCTTCGCCATCTCCAAGATCGACGAGGAGGAAGCGAACCTGGCGCTGGCCGCGCTGCAAGCGATGGGCCAGGCCTATGACGACGAGATGGAGGCGTTGCGTGGCTCCCGCCTGGCGGTCGCGACCGGCCCCGATGGCTCTGGCGCGGAGTATGCCCGAGATGGCGGCCCGGGTGGCGGCCCGGCTGGCAACCCGGGTGTCGCCGGCGACCGGCCGAGCGCCTGAGGGGACCGCCTATGCGATTCGTCGACGAGTACCGCGACCGGGCCGCTGCCGCGGCTCTGGTGGCTCACATAACTGACCTGGCGCGCGATGGCAGCTTCAAGTTCATGGAAATATGCGGCGGCCACACGCACACCATCTACCGGCACGGGATCGAGCACGTGCTGCCCACGACGGTGGAGATGGTGCACGGGCCCGGGTGCCCGGTATGCGTCATCCCGATGGGAAGGGTTGACGACGCTATTACCTTGGCCCAGCAGCCCGGCGTGATCTTCACGTGCTTCGGCGACATGATGCGGGTACCTGGCAGCAAGGGCAACCTATTGCAGGCCAAAGCCGCTGGCTCCGACGTACGGTTTGTGTACTCGCCCCTCGACGCTTTGCGCATCGCGTCCGAAAACCCGCGGCGTGAGGTCGTTTTCTTCGCCGTCGGTTTCGAAACCACAGCGCCCTCGACCGCCCTGACGCTCCTGCAGGCCCGTGCCCGGGACGTCTGCAATTTCCGGGTATTTTCCAACCATGTGAGGGTGGTCCCCCCGTTGAAGGTCATTTTGAGCTCGCCCGACCTGAGCTTGGACGGTTTCGTTGGGCCGGGCCACGTTTCGACGGTCATCGGCCAGCGCCCCTACGATTTCGTGGCCTCCGAGTACCGTAAGCCCCTTGTCACCTCCGG
Source organism: Acidimicrobiales bacterium (assembly GCA_035503975.1). Lineage (GTDB taxonomy): Bacteria > Actinomycetota > Acidimicrobiia > Acidimicrobiales > Palsa-688 > DATJMJ01. Next base: position 41,073 of record DATJST010000328.1, read on the forward strand.
TTTCGAGCCGCTCGACATCCTCGAGAGCGTGGCCATGCTGCTCGCTCAGATCCGTGAGGGCCGCTGCGAGGTCGAAAACCAATACTCGCGTGTTGTCCGTGAGGAGGGCAACCCGCGCGCTCTCGCGGCCATCGACGAAGTCTTTGAGCTGCGGCCACAGTTCGAGTGGCGCGGTCTCGGCTCGATCCCCGAGAGCGGGCTCAGGCTACGGCCCGATTTTGCCGCCTGGGACGCCGAGCTCGCCTACGAGCTGCCGGGGCTGCGGGTTGAGGACCCCAAGGCCTGCCAGTGCGGCGAAGTGCTAAAAGGTGCAATAAAGCCTTGGGAATGCAAGGTGTTCGGCACCGGCTGTACACCTGAGACACCGATCGGCACGTGCATGGTCTCCTCGGAGGGGGCCTGTGCTGCCTACTACAACTTCGGGAGGATGCACCGGGAAGCGGCCGTTTCGCTCGGCCGGGCCGGCACCCGAACGGCATGAGCACAGGCGCGGCCGCCGGTCAGCCAGGAGGGCGGCCCGCTTCGCCGGGTACCCAGTCACCAGGAGCGGACGGGCTCGTCAGGCACCGGGTCCGAGTGTCGGGTGTGGTGCAGGGGGTCGGGTTCCGGCCGTTCGTCTACCGCCTGGCCAGCGAACTGGGCTTGGCCGGCCACGTCGGCAATGACCCGTCCGGGGTGTTCATCGAAGTGCAGGGCGGCAGCGAGGAGGTCGCGAGTTTCGAGCGGCGGGTGGTAGCCGAGGCGCCGCCGCTGGCTCGAGTGGCCCAAGTGGACACGACGCCGCTCGCCCCAGTTCACGATGGCGCGTTCCGCATCATGAGCAGCAGCGTGGCCGGGGGAGGCGCCGCCCGCACCTACGTCTCGCCCGATATCGCGGTGTGCGACCAGTGCCTCGAGGAAATGGCCGACCCTTCCGACCGGCGTTACCGCTACCCGTTCATCAACTGCACCAATTGCGGCCCTCGCTTCACCATCACCGTGCGCCTGCCCTACGACCGCCCTAACACCACGATGAGCGCCTTCACCATGTGCGCCGACTGCGCCCGCGAATACGCGGACCCCGCCGACCGCCGCTTTCATGCCCAACCGGTTGCTTGTCCTGTGTGCGGGCCACGCATCTGGTTCTCACCCGGCCCATCTCCCGCCGGCCCGGAC